>JBGAQV010000009.1:0-46544 GCA_044220505.1 Dermatophilaceae bacterium | reverse complement strand
GATCACCGGCGCCCTCAGCGCCTGACCAAACAACCTCGACGGATCACCGTCATACACCACCGATCAGGACTTGACCCCCAGCGGGGGGCGGGTTTGTCGGCGGGTCGGAAGGTTTCCCGGCAGATCTCGCCTCGCGGGCTCGGGTTTGTCAGCGGGTCGGAAGGTTTCCCGGCAGACTCAGCCCGGCCGGGTCGGGTTTATCGGCGGGTCGGAAGGTTTCCCGGCTGATCCCCGGCGGATCCCGGCAGGTCTAGCCCGCGATTCGGTCGGCGACCTGGTCGAGGACCTCGAGCCGGCCGGCATACGGGCCGTCTGGGCGTGGCCAGTGGGTGACGACGTCGGTGAACCCGAGGTCGGCGGCCCGCCCGACCATCTCGTCCCACACGTCCAGCGAGCTGAGCGAGAAGACCGGGCTCGAGTCCAGCGACAGCCATCGAGTGAGTGGACCCGCATCGGCCGGGCGAGCGCCGCTGTCGACCACGTCGGCCAGGATGCCGTCGAGGCGTCCGACCAACCCCCGCACGCCGGCGAACCAGTCGTCCAGGGTGTCTCCGCCGACTCCGGTCGTCACCCAGCCCTGGCCGTAGGTGGCCGCGAGCCGCAGCGACTTCGGCCCGTTGGCGGCGATGAGGAAGGGCACCTCGGCGCGCACCGGCGCGGGCAGGGTGCGGGCATCGCGCACGGCATACCGATCTCCTGCTGCTGACACGTGATCCGCGCGCAGCAGCCGATCCAGCAGCGGCACGAACTCGTGGAAGCGCGCCACTCGCTCGCCGGTCGTGAGGGTCTCGCCGAGGATTCCCGAGTCGAGGGTGCCGCCGGTGCCCAGGCCACAGACGAACCGGCCGCCGGTGAGGTCGTGCAGGGTGAGCACGTCGCGGGCGAAGGTGTATGGGTGCCGATAGTTGGGCGAGCTCACGAAGGTGCCGAGCGCGATCCGGCTGGTCACCCCGGCCGCCGCCGCGAGGGTCGGCACCGCCGCAAACCACGGCGACTCCTGCAGCCCGCTCCACACCAGATGGTCATAGGTGAGCGCGCAGTCGAAGCCCAGCTCCTCGGCCGCGCGCCAGAGCGGGGCGGCCTCGCGCCAGGGGTGTTCGGGAAGGATCGTCACGGCATACCTCATGCGGTCCATCCTCCGGTATGCCGGTCGCTCACCGCCCGCGCGCAGCCGAACCAGCTGCGCAGCCGAACCAGCCGCGTCAGCCGAGGATCGGGACGTCGACCCCGAAGATGCCCACAATGGTGAGGGTCGCGAGCAGCAGGCATACGGTGCCGCCGATCCGGCGGATGGTCGCCAATTGCACCCGGGCGAGCAACTGCTTGCCCAGCAGCGCCGCGAGCCCCGACACCGTCGCCAGGGCGAGGAAGGCGCCGATGCCGACCGAGAGCGGCTGCTCATAGCGGACCACGAGGTTGGCCGTGAGGATCTGGGACAGGTCGCCCCATTCGGCGAGGAAGAGCACGAGGAAGCTCGTCGCGATCGCGTTGAACCCGGTGCGGGTGCCCTTGGCCGCCGCGACCTCGGTGAACTCGGCCTCGGCCTCCTCGCTCTCCTCGACCGCGTGCGAGGCGCCGCGCAGCAGGATGATCCCGCCGACGAGGAAAAGCACGGCTGACGCGATCTGCACCGGCAAGGTCGGCAGCGCGGAGAGCAATGCCCCCGCGGTCACGGCGATCGTCGTCTGCACGAGGAAAGCGCTCGTCACCCCGATCCACGCCAGCAGCGGCCGGAACCGGGTCGCCAGCACGAGGGTCGCGATGAAGGTCTTGTCGGGGAACTCGACCGGGAAGATGAGCGCAAAGGCCGCCGCGGCGACGGTGAGACTGATCGGCATGATGGGCCTTGAGAGTAATAGCCTGCGGGGCGAGCCAGCACGGTAGCCCCGATGAGGTGCACGACATTGCACCTCGTGACGGATCGGCAAGGGAGTGAGAGCGGTGGGTCGTCAACGTCACCCCCGCCCGCGTCATCTCGTCGTCGTCGGCGCCGCCGCAGGCATGGGCCGCTGGCTCTCTGACAACGTCTTCGCCTCGCAGGACTGGGATTCGGTCACCCTCGTCGACACCGTGGAGGCGTCGGCCGGGCTGGTCGAGGCGGTGTCCCGCTACCCGGCCGGGGTCGCGACCGCCGCGGTCACCGAAGGGGGCGCGGACGGCATACCGCTGAGTGACGTGCGCGACCTCGCCTCGGGCGTTCCGACCGATCTCGGGCGCGAGTATGCCGTCGTGTGCTTCGCGGTGCCGCCGCGGATCCTGCCGCCGCTGGCCGCGCGGATCGTGCCGCAGCTCGCGGCGACGAGCCAGGTGCTGGTGAGCGCGCAGGGGATGCAGGCGCCGCTGGAGGCGGTCGCCGCGGTCGCCGGTGAGCGCCCGGTGATCGGGATGCACGCGTTGTTCGACGTGGGGTCGCGGCAGTTGGAGGGGCAGGCGGTCTATGTCGTGCCGGCCGGCGACCCGCACCCCAATGCGCATCGGTGGTTGGTCGAGCTGGTGCGGGGCTTGGGCGGCACGGTGAAGTTCGGGACGGCGGCCAAGCACGACCTGTCGATGACCTATGTGCAGGCGCTGGCGCACCAGGCGCTGCTCGGCTTTGCCGGGGCGGTCGTGTCCTCGGGGCTCGATCTGCATGACGACGTGTGGGCAGCGCGGACCCCCCTGTTCGAGACGCTGTTCGGGCTGGCCGTCCGGGTGCTCGACGAGGCCCAGCAGCCGACCGTCGCGGCGATCCAGACCGTGCTCGACGGGCCGGGGGCGTCGGAGGCGTTGCGTCGGGCGGCCGAGGCGGTGGCCGCCGACGTGGCAGCCGGGGCTGCCGGTGGAGTCGCCGTCGGCGGGACCGGTGGCGACGGTGGAAACGATGCTGGTGATCCCGGACCGGTGGAGGCGCGGATTGCCGCGATCCGGGAGCGGTTCAGCGGGGCGCTGTTCGACACCGTGCGTGGGACGGCGGCGGCTGCGGTCGTCGCGGCCCAATCGAAGCGACTCCAACTGGCCCACCATCAGCGCACCGGGCAGCTCGTCGGCATCCGTCCGCTCGGGCGCGCCGACGCGATTCGGGTCGGGCGCATCGTCGAGGTCGACCCGGTCGAAGTGACGATCGATGAGGTGCTCGTCGGGCGGCGCGGGCGGGCGGCGCTGCTCGACGGGGCGGGCGCTCAGAACGCCGCGCGCCTGGGCCTGGGCGGCAAGGTGCGCCGCACGGTCTTCTCGTTGGGACACGTCGACCTCGTCGTCGGCGACGACCTCGACCGCGAACTCTCCGCCTGGCTGGCCTACCTGCGCCGTGACGTGCGCTTCCTCGTGCCGGAGTCGGTGGCCGGCTCGGGCGTCGCCGAGGTCGTCGCGCCGGTGCCGGGCATCGGTCACAGCGAGCTCGTCTCCGAAGTCGTGCGCACCGGGCAGCGCTCGGTCGTCGTGCGGGTCGAGGTCCGCGTCGACCGCGACGTCGACGACATGGTCGAGCAGCTGCGCCGCCGGGTCGCCGACGCCTTCCGCTGGCCGCGCGGGCTGTCGCTGCCGCTCGTGACGCCCACCGATCGGGTCACCTATCTCGGCCCAGCCGGCACCTTCTCGGAGGTCGCCGCAGCACACCTGGCCGCAGACCTGGGTATGCCGTCCGCTCGCCTCGTGCCGGTCGACTCCTTCGACGAGGTGCTCGGCTCCGTGGCTGCCGGTGGGGTCGCGGTCATGCCGATCTCGTCGTCCTCCTCCGGGCTGGTCACCCGATCGGCCGACGCCCTGCTGCGGCATGCCGGTGACCTCACCGCCGGGGGTGTGGTCGACGTGGCGGTCCGGATCGACGCCTACATCCGCGAGGATCACCGGCTCGACGAGTTGCACGGCGCGCCGGTGTATTCGCACCCACAGGCGTTGGCGCAGTGCTCGGCGTTCATCCGCCGGTGGGGGCTGGTGCCCTCACCCTGCGCGTCGACCGCCGATGCGCTGCGGACCGTGTCGGAGTCCCCGTCCCCGGCGGTTGCCCTGGCCGGGGAGGGGCGCGGTGAAGGTCTGCACCTGAAGGTTGCTGAGCGTGAGGTCGATGACCTGTCGGGTTCGATCACCCGGTTCCTCATCGTGGGACAGCCGGGGTGTTTCGGTGACCTGGTGGGTGGGTCGGCCCCGACCCTGCGCTCGATCTACCTCGCCGAATCGCTGGCTCACGTCGCGGCGGTGCTCGGTGCCACGGTGGGGGAGCCGGGCTTCGACGAGGTGCTCTCCGACAGCGCCGGCCGGGCGCTCTGGGTGACCAGCCGCACCCTCGGCGACGCCGGCACACGTGCGCTCGGTGCAGCGGGGATGCGCTCGCTCGGCCGGGCACCCTGGTCGCCTCGCACCCCCGTCGTGCGCGTCGAGGTCTGAACCCTCGAGGCCTGGACCCCGTCGACGCCTGAACTCCGCGAAGACGTCCTTTCGCCGTCCCCCGCCCGGGAAAGATCGCGATCGTGACACCTGGGTGCGGTTGCGCCGCGTGCCAGGTGAGGGGATCGCGATCTTGACACCAGCGGAGCCTCAGGCCGTACAGTTAGTTAGGTAAGCCTTACCTAACTAACGCCAACAGCCCAGCGCGAGGAGTACCTGTGTTCGCCAGCAATGCCCTGATTGGCCTACGCGAAGGGCTCGAGGCGTCGCTGGTCGTCGTCATCCTCGTCGCGTTCCTCGTCAAGTGTGGTCGGCGCGATGCGCTGCGCTACGTGTGGCTGGGCGTCGGCACCGCCGTCGGCCTGTCCGTCTTGCTCGGCGCGATCCTCACCTTCGCCACCGAAGGCCTGGACGATGCGACGGCCGAGACCGTCACGGGCATCGCCTCGCTCATCGCGGTCTGCTTCGTCACCGGCATGGTCTTCTGGATGCGCAGCGCCGCCCGCAGCTTCGCCGGCGAACTCAAGGGCCGGATGGACCGGGCGCTGGACCTCGGGCCATTCGCGGTCGCGCTGGTCGCCTTCCTCGGCGTCGGCCGCGAGGGCCTGGAGACCGCGCTCTTCTTCTACGCCACGGTGACTGCCGCGGACGAGACCGGCATCGGCCCGGTCATGGGCTGGGTCGTCGGCATCGGCTCGGCCATCGCCCTCGGCATCGCGATCTACTACGGCGCCGTGCGGATCAACCTCGCGCGCTTCTTCCGCTGGACCGGTGCGCTCCTCGTCGTCGTTGCGGCAGGCATCCTCGCGTATGCCGTGCACGAACTCCAGGAGGCCGGCGTCATCCCCGGCGAGAAGGTCTACGCCTTCGACTTCACCGGCAGCCTCGACCCGAAGGGCTGGTTCGCGACCATCGTGCGGGGCATCTTCAACCTGCGCCCGCGGATGTCCGTGCTCGAGTTCGGGTCGTGGGCGGCATACCTGGCTGTTGTCATGACGCTCTTCCTGCGCCCGGCCCGCAGTCGCGCGGCCGAGGCAGCCCCGGCCGCCCCCGCTGCCCCCGCAGCCTCCGCTGCACAAGCCCCGACGGTGACCTCGGCGCCCGACCAGGAGTCGGCCACCCGCTGACCGGCACTCACGCCGACACCCACGTCCACACCCACGTCCACCACCCACACGTCCACCCACACGCCAGTTTTGGTGTGGTGAAGATTGCGCCTTGACGCTTCTTTCGCCACACCAAAACTGTTGAGAGAGAGATATCGAGCGGGGGTGGGGTCAGCCGAGGCCGGGACCGTCGGCGCTGCGAGATCCCGTCAGGACGTCGGCTGGGCGACGCGGACGACCAAGGCTCGCGGCAGGACCGATGCGGTGACGGAGACGGCCTCGGCCACGATGTCGCCGTCGAGTTGCAGGTCTTTCGGACGGTCGGTCTTGACGCGGATCTCGGTGCCGGTGTGGTGGTCGACGATCCCGTGCCCCTTGCGGCGGCGGCTCACCACCCGGGCGGCCACGGCGGTCCAGCCGACGACCCCCTTGGGTGAGAGCAGCACTGCGTCGATGAGGCCGTCGTCGACCTTGGCCTCGGGCATGAGCACCAGACCGCCGAAAAGCTTGCCGCAGTTGCCGATCAGCACGGTCTGGGTGCGCCGGGTGAACTCCATCCCGCCATCGACGCTCACCCGCACTTTGAATTGCGGGCCTTTCATGTTCTGCAGGCCGGTGACGATGTAGGCCGCCATGCCGACCTTCTTCTTGAGCTCTTCGTCGGTGCCGGCCATGACCGTCGCATCGAACCCGAGCCCCGCCATGACGAGGAACTGGTCGGTGATCGGCTCGGCCGACTCGCCGCGGTCGATGACGACCTGGCCCACGTCGATGGTTTTGTTCTGACCGGTGAGGGCGACGAGCAAGGCCCTTTCCATGGAGTCGCTGGGCAGGTCGAGGTTGCGGGCCAGCAGGTTGCCGGTGCCGGCCGGGAGCAGCGCCATCGGCACCTCACCGCCGATGAGTCCCTTGGCGACCGCACGCACGGTCCCGTCGCCGCCGAGGGCGCACACGAGATCAACACCCTCGGCCACGGCCGCACGAGCCTGCCCCGTGCCGGGATCGGCGATCGTCGTCTCGTGCCAGCTCGGGGCAGCCCAGCCGTTGGCAGCGCAGATGCCGGCAACCCGGGCGCGCACATCGGGCAGGTCGTCGAACTTCGTCGGGTTGACGATGACCGCGGCCCGCTTGAGCGGCGCTGCAACGTCGTCGGCGCGATCACCGAAAGCTTCCCGCGGCGGTCGACGCCCGCGGAACCGCTCGGTCAACGCGTCGTAGTCGACCGCACCCCGGTTGGCGACAGCGGCGACGACGCCGATGACGATGAACAGCACCAGAGCCCCGAGAGCCCACCACCACACGTTGTCTGGCACCCTCCGACGGTATACGAGCCGGACGGGTCGGCGTTGCCGGGTCCGTCCAACTCGCCCGTCACACCCGCCTCCCGGCTCCTACAAATCGCGCGCCAGGCCCTTGAGCACCATGTCGGTGTAACTCACGATCCCGACGATCTTGCCCTGTTTCGTCACTGGTGCCCGGGCCAGCCCGAACCGCTCGAAGAGCCGCGCGCAATAGCGGATATCCATGTCGGGGTGCACGGTCAGGGCCGGCTTGGACATGATCTCGTAGACGTTGACGCGCTCCGGGGCCCGGTCGGCGGCGAGCACCTGGCGGGCGATGTCGGAGATCAACACCACTCCGTATTCATCGTCGGCATGCCTCTTGGCGACGACCAGACATTTGGTCTCCACGTGCTTCATCTCGCGGAGCGCTTCGGCCACAGTCGCTCGCCCGTCGACGATGTCGACCTTGGTCTTCATGACATCGCCCACCCGGATGAGGGCGCGATGGGGGGTCACAAGTCCTCCTCGATGAGGGGTTGCAGGGATGCGATCTGATGGACGACTCCCACGGCATCCTCCACGTCGATCTGGAAGGCGATGCCGGTGCCCGAACTCTCGTCGAAGCCTCCCGCCTGTCCGATGCGTTCGAGGATATGCCGAGCCAGGTGTTGTTCGACGAGCAGCAGGACCACTTCTCGCGCGCTCACGAGGTCCATCCCGAGGAAGCTGCGCTTGGGCTCCATCCCCTCGCCCCGCGCCGACCGCAACACGGTCGACCCGGTCGCCCCGGCCTTCCGCGCTGCGTCGACGACCCGGTCGACCAGGACGTCGTCGACGATCGTGATGATGAGCTTGAAGTGCATCAGGCCTCCTGACCAGACGAAACCACAGGGGTATGCCGTGTCGCTCGCCTCGCGCGCCGTTGTCCGAGTTGCGCATAGGCCATCACGGTGAGCATGGGGAACATCACGGCGAAGGCGATGACGCCGAAGCCGTCGACGAGCGGGTCGCGGCCCGGCACATGGGTGGCCAGGCCGAGCCCAAGAGCCGCCACGAGCGGGACGGTCACCGTCGAGGTGGTCACCCCACCGGTATCGAAGGCCAGCGCGACGATCTCCCGGGGCGCGCGGAGCGCCTGCACGGCGATGATCGAGTAGCCGACCGCGATATAGGGCACGATCGGCGTGCCGGTGATGATCCGGAAGCAGCCGAGCGAGATGCCGGTGCCCGCGCCGATGGCGACGGCGATCCGCAGGTAGAGCGGGTTGATGCCCCCCGAGGAGACCTCGGAGGCCTTGAGGGCCACGGCCATGAGCGCCGGCTCGGCCAGCGCGGACGCGAACCCCACGGCCAGGCCGAAGGCCAAGACCGGCCAATAGCGCCACACCTCGACGTCGGCGGCCACAGCGCCGGCCATCCCTCCAGACACGCCGCCGTCCACGCCGCCAGCCACCCCGCCCGTGCCAGGACCGGATCCCGGCGTGGCCAGACCGACGAGTTGTTCGGCCATCGACTTGCCCAACGGGAAGAGCGCCAGCTGCAGGCCGACCAGGAAGAGGGTGATCCCCACGACGACGAAACCGAAGCCGACCAGGGTGCTGCGCAGCTGCGGGATCGGCCGGCGCAGCGCGACGAACTGCACGAAACCGAAGATCGCGGCGATGGGGATGAGGGCGACCAGGGTGTCGGTCGCCGTCGTGCGGATCAGCTCGAGGATGGTCATCGGATCACCCCATAGACCATGACGAAGACGATCGGCACAAGGGACGCCAGGGCGATGAGCCCGAAACCATCGGTGAGCGGGTTGCGGCCGCGGATCGAGGAGGCCAGGCCCACCCCGAGGGCCGTGCTCAGCGGGACGGTGATCGTCGAGGTCGTCACTCCGCCACTGTCGAACGCGATCCCGAGGATGTCGCTCGGGGCGAACGGCGAGAGCACGATGACGACGACGTATCCCCCGACGATGATCCAATGCACCGGCCAGCCCTTGATGATGCGGACCACTCCGATGACCAGGGCCACCCCGACCGAGAGGGCGACGGTGATCCGCAACCCGAGGGCATAGCCATCGGTCGCCGCGGCAGTGGCTTCGATCGCCCCGCCGTCAGCCGCGACCTTGGCCGCCTCCCCGGCGATGGCGATGAGGGCCGGTTCGGCGATCGTCGTCGTGAACCCCAGGGCGAACGCGAAGAAGATGAGCCAGGGCAGGCTGCCTCGTCGGGCCAGACCGAGGGCCATGACCTCACCGATGGGAAAGAGGCCCATCTGCAGGCCGCGGACGAAGAACGCCAGACCGAAAACCACGAACACGGCACCCAACAGGACATTGCCGGCATCGGGCAGGGGAGTGCGCACGACGAGGAACTGGAAGATCGACACGACGACGGCGATGGGCACCAGGTCGCGGACGGCACCTCGCAGATCGGCCCCGAGTGCTGCGAGCACCGGGCCGACCACGCGCAACTCCTCCCGGTGGACGCCGGAACGTCAGGTCCTCCAGGGCCGACGGAACGACGCCCCGGTGGTCCGGGAGGGGGAAGTGGGGTGGTGGCGCCATCCCCAGAGTGCCGGGTTCAGCGGGAAAAGCGAATGGGTGGCAACACCCATCTCCACACCTGCGCCCCGCCAATCTCACTCTCTGAGGGAATACCCCGCGTAACCTGCCCACGTGTCCCTCTTCTGGCGGCTGTTCCTCGGAACCGTCGTCACCCTGCTCGTCTTCGTGCTCGTCCTGGCCTATACGCCCATTACCGTGAGCACCCGGGCGAGCACCGACGAGATGATCGTCCTGCTCGCCGGCCTGAGCGTCGTCTATGTCATCAACGCGCTCATCATCCGCCACACGCTCGCCCCGCTGGCTCGCCTGCGCCAGGCGCTCACCGACCTCGACTCGCCGCGCCCCGATCTCACCGTCCCCGTCCGAGGCGCCGACGAGGTCGCAGCGGTGGCCACGGCATACAACCTCATGCTCGATCGTCTCGATCGCGAGCGGGAGAACACCATGCGCTCCTCCCTGTCCGCGCAGGAGGAGGAGCGCGCGCGGGTCTCCGGCGAGTTGCACGATCAGGTGGGGCAGTCGCTCACCGTGCTGCTGTTGCGGCTGCAGATGCTCAGCCGCGCGGTCCCGCCGGAGCTCGCCGGTCAGGTCGAGGACCTGCGCGACGGCGTGCGGCAGACCCTCGAGGACGTCCGCGACATCTCTGCCCGGCTGCGCCCCGGGCTGCTCGCCGAGCTCGGGCTGGGTCCCGCGCTGCACGCCTTGGTCGCCGACCTCACCACCCACACGGGGCTGGACATCCGGCTGAGTATGCCGTCCGGCTGGCCCCGCGGGGACAACTCGCCGGAGCAGGATCTCGTCATCTATCGGGTGACCCAAGAGGCGCTGACCAATGTGGTGCGCCACGCGGGCGCCACGGCGGCCTGGGTCGACATCACCGAGAGCGCCGAGGGCACAGAAGCTCGCGAGGCCCCCGACTCCACCGGATCTGCGGGACTGCCAGGGGGCCTGTCGTTGACGATTCGCGACAACGGCCGCGGCACCTCGGGCACCCCCGGCACCGGTATTACCGGCATGACCGAACGCGCCCGTTTGGTGCGCGGCCGGCTGACCATCGACAGCGAACCGGGTGTGGGCACTACCGTCGTCCTGGACATCCCCGCGAGCACAGGGAGGCAGGACGCGACGTGAGCACACCCGTCGTCACCGCGGAGGGCACTTTTGGTATGCCGCGTCCGCCCGCTCGGATTCTGCTCGCCGACGACCACGCGCTGGTCCGACAGGGCGTCCGGCTCATCATCGACGCCGAGCCCGATCTCACGGTGGTTGCCGAGGTCTCCGATGGTGCAGCCGCGGTGGAGCGATGCCTGCAGCGCGACATCGACCTGGCGATCCTCGACGTGTCGATGCCGCGGATGACCGGTCTGCAGGCCGCGCGCGAGATCCAACGGCGCGGGCTGCCCGTGCAGATGCTCATCCTGTCGATGCACGCCAACGAGCACTTCCTCTTCGAGGCGCTCAAGCTCGGGGCGGCGGGTTATGTCCACAAGTCGGTGGCTGACCGCGATCTCATCACGGCCTGCCGGGCGGCCTTGCGCGGGGAGCCGTTCCTCTATCCGGGGGCGATCTCGACGCTCATCCGCAACTACCTGGCCAATCCCGGCGGAGGCGGCGACGGTGAGGGTGCCGGTCCTGCGCCGGTGCTCACCCCGCGCGAGGAGGAGGTCCTCAAGCTCATCGCCGAGGGCTACAGCGGCAAGGAAATCGCCGACCTGCTGGTGCTCAGTCCCAAGACGATCGAACGCCACCGGGCCAACCTGCTGGAGAAACTCGGCATGCGCGACCGTCTCGAGTTGACCCGCTACGCCATCCGCACCGGCCTCATCGAACCCTGAGCGCGCTGACAGCGCTGACCAGGGCTCATCACACAGGCGAGCCCCGAATCTCCCAGGGGGTGGAGAACTCGGGGCTCGCGCTCTATGAACGCACTCAGGCGCCGACCAATTCCCGTGTGGCAGTGTGCTTCTTGCGCCGACCACCGGCGTGGCGGGGCGCCGGCAGGGTGGTGACCACCCGGCATACCGGCTCCAATGCCGGCTCGAGACTGGGCAGCCGTTCGGGCACGACGGCGACCGGGCAGGCGGCCGAGCGGACAATCTCGCGGCTGCGGCAGATCATCTCGTGGTCCCCATGCATACCCGCCTCGTGCGCGCCGGCGCGGACCTGAGCGCAGTGGCAGCCGGTGACGACGAGCCAGGAGTGCTGGCTGGCGGCCACGGTGTCGGCCAACGATCCGGAGGCCGTCGCGTGATCGTTGCCGGCCAGTGCGGTGAGCCAGTCGGCGCTGTCGTCGCCCCAACCGGCAGCGGCGACCGGGAGTTCGTCGCGGTATTCGGCGGCGAGCGCCGGCACGACCACGACCGGTCCGCGAGCGTCGTTCAACACGGCATCGGTCACCGGGCCGAGCGGGCGGCCCGTGACTCGCGCCGGCCCGTGCGCGCCGAGCACGACCAAAGCAGAGCGGGTATGCCGGACGAGCACCTTCGCCGGGTCGCCCACGATGATGTCGAACCGGACCGGCAGGCCGGGGAAGCGCCGGGTGAGCTGACCGGCCAGCTTGCCATCGGCGCGGGCCTCGTCGCGGGTGAGCAGACCCCGGCCTGCGGCGAGCCGGGCCCGGTGGTGGCCCGTGGGCATGACGCGCAGCACCATGAGCTCGGCACTCGACTCGCGAGCGGTGCGCGCAGCCCAGAGCACGGCGGCGCGGGAGTGGGGGGTGCCGTCCCAGCCGGCGACGATGGTGTGGGTGGGTTCGAACGCCAGCGCGCGCACGGGGCTCCAGCGCCGGAAGGCCAGCGCCATGGACGTGGTGAACCGGCGCGTGAACGAGGTGCGCATCATGGTTCGGTGACTCCTGAGTGCTCTGCTGGGGATCGAACTGATCGAGGTGGTGGAGCTGGTCGAGCTGTTGGTCGAGGCGATGGCGGTCACGGCGGGCTCCCGTCGAGGCTGTCGTCGTCGCGGTGCGGTGGTGGTTTCCTCCGGTGCGTCGGTCTGTGGTGCGTCGGTGCTGGTGCTGCTCGCGCTGGTGTTGAGGCGCTGCTTCAAGGCTCTCGTGCGCGCGCGGGGAGTAACCAGTCGGCGAGCGGTTTCTGGGGTGGCCCGGGAGCAGAGATGGGTGGCGACCCCCACGGGTGGCGAGTGGCCCGGCATACCGGCGTGGGATCGGTATGCCGGATGGTCGGAGGATCGCCAGCGAGGCCGAAGCTGCGCCAGCGAGGCCGAAGCCCCGTCACCCGACGGAGCCGCCTCCCTGGCGCGAAATGCAGCGGGTCGGAAGGTTTGCGGGCGGTTCTGGCCCGGGGAGTGCCGGAATCACGGCGGGTCGGAAGGTTTGCCGGTGGCTCTGGCCCGGGGAGTGCCGGAATCACGGCGAGTCGGAAGGTTTGCCGGTGGTCCTGGCCCGGGGAGTGCCGGAAACACCGCGGGTCGGAAGGTTTGCCGGTGGCTCTGGCCCGGGGAGTGCCGGAAACACCGCGGGTCGGAAGGTTTGCCGGTGGTCCTGGCCCGGGGAGTGCCGGAAACACCGCGGGTCGGAAGGTTCGCCGGTGGTTCTGGCCCGGGGAGTGCCGGAGACACCGCGGGTCGGAAGGTTTCCCGGCGGGTCATAATGAGCGATGGACCAACCGAGCCCGCTGCAGCCCGTACCCGACGACAAGGACTGGACCTGGGTCCTCGAGCGACCGTGCGACCAATGCGGTTACGACGCGTCACTCATCGAGCCGCGCGAATTGACCTCCCTCATCCGCGAACACGCCGCGGCGTGGGCCGATGTGCTGGCGCGGCCGGATGCCGCCACTCGGCCGGAGCCGGGACTGTGGTCGCCGGTCGAATACGCCTGCCACGTGCGCGATGTGCTCGTCATGTTCGCCTCGCGGGTGGGGTCGATCCTCGACACTGACGGCCCGGTCTTCCAGAACTTCGACCAGGATGCGGCCGCGATCGAACGCGGGTATGCCGTCGCCGACCCGGCCGTGGTGGCGCGCGAGATCGACGACGCGGCGGACTTCACGGCGAGTGAGTTCGCCCGGGTGGGGCCGGCCGACTGGGGTCGCACCGGCACGCGCAGCGACGGGGTGGAGTTCTCGGTGGCGTCCCTCGGCGTCTATTGCATACACGAGCTGCGTCACCATGCGTGGGACGTACGTGCGTTGAATGTCAATACCTGAGGGTGGCAGCTATCTAACGAGCCAGGAGCCCCCACCGGAATGAAAGGGGCGTATTGTTGGCGCATGTTCCTGCCCCATGCTTCGGGCGTCGTTGCGCTCGTGGCAACACTGACTATTGGTGCCTGCACGATCGCGTCGGATCCTCCGCCAGCCTCACGCGGAGTTGCCACTTCGCCACCCGCCAGCACCTCCGGAGCTGGTTCTGCCACTCGTGCTGGGGCTGAGCCAGCAACATCCGGTTCGTCCACAGTGGTGACCGTCGAGCAGCTAGCGACCTGGGTCGTCACGCCAGGAGCTTGGGGTCCGATCAAGGTCGGCGCCATGGCGAAGGATCTCGTTGCGCAGGGCTACGCGGTGAAGTCTGTCAGCGAAAACTGTGACTTTAAATGGGCAGCATCGTCCTCACTCAACGAACGTGGTGCGGGTCTAGAGTTTCGATTCGGCAACAGCCCCGACGATCTCGATACGATCGTGATCTTTGAACCCGGCCCCCGCACCGCTGAGGGAATACAGGTCGACTCTTCGCTTGAGGATTTGCGCAAAGCCTATGGGGCGAGACTCAGGACGAAACGGGTGAGCGTGGAAAACTACGGTGGCGACGTCTATGTCGTCTTCGGGGATTTCGGAGCTCTCGTGTTCTTCCTGTCGGATCACTACGCCTTCACGCCCAAAGGTCGCGTGGCAAGGATAGAACTGGTTTCGGGGTCAACACTTGAGAACGTCGCTGTGGATGGAGGGGGTTGCTGACGTTCGCCGCCCCGGATGTCGCTGGTGCCAATGACCCGCCGTCATGCATCGCGCGCCTGACCCGTCGATAGGCTGGCGGACGTGATCGACATCAAGCTCCTGCGTGACAACCCCGACGAGGTCCGGCGCTCGCAGCTGGCCCGTGGCGACGACCCGGCGGTCGTCGATGAGATCTTGGCGGCCGACGAGCGCCGCCGGTCCACGTTGGCGGAGTTCGAGTCGGCGCGCGCCCAACAGAGGGCCATCGGCAAGCAGGTCGCCGCGGCCAAGGGCGAGGACAAGGCCGCGCTGCTGGCCCAGGTGAAGGAACTCGCCAACCAGGTCAAGACCCTCGACGCCGCGGCCGCAGCAGCCGACGCCGAGCTCACCACTCTCGTCACGTCGGTCGCGAATGTCATTCTGCCCGGCACGCCCAGTGGCGGCGAAGAGGACTATGTCCTCCGCGAAATCGTCGGCACGCCAAGGGATTTCGCCGCCGAGGGCTTCGAGCCTCGCGACCATCTGACCCTCGGCGAGAGCCTGGCGGCCATCGACACCGAGCGTGGCGCCAAGGTCGCCGGCGCTCGCTTCTACTTCCTCACCGGGGTCGGCGCCCGCCTCGAACTCGCCCTGCTGCAGTTGGCCATCGCCCAGGCCGTCGAGGCCGGCTTCACACCGATGATCACGCCCACCCTGGTGCGCCCCGAGGTCATGAAGGGCGCCGGCTTCATCGACCACCACGCCGACGAGGTCTACTACCTGCCGGCCGACGATCTCTACCTCACCGGCACCTCCGAGGTCGCCCTCTCGGGCTACCACGCCGACGAGATCATCGACCTCGACACCGGCCCCAAGCGGTATGCCGGGTGGTCGGCGTGCTACCGCCGCGAGGCCGGCAGTCACGGCAAGGACACCAAAGGCATCATCCGGGTGCACCAGTTCCACAAGGTCGAGATGTTCGTCTACTGCCGGCCCGAGGATGCCGAGGCCGAGCACGAGCGGCTGCTCGCATGGGAGCGCGAGATGCTCGACAAGTGCGAGCTGCCCTATCGCATCATCGACACCGCCGCCGGCGACCTCGGTGATCCCGCCGCGCGCAAGTTCGACTGCGAGGGGTGGGTGCCCACCCAGGGTCGATACCGCGAACTGACCTCGACGTCCAACTGCACGACCTTCCAGGCTCGCCGGCTCGGCGTGCGCGAGCGCGACCCGCACGGCACCGGCGGCACCCGCATCGTCGCCACCCTCAACGGCACCCTCGCGACCACCCGCTGGATCGTCGCCATCCTGGAAAACCACCAGCAGGCCGACGGCTCGGTCGTCGTCCCGGCAGCACTGCGTCCCTTCATGGGCGGCCTCGACCTGCTCACGCCGGTGCGCTGAGTGGCCGGCGGCACGGCATACCGGCCTGGTCGTGCGCTGGTCGGACTCGACATCGACGGCACGATCATCAGCCATGCAGGCGACCTCGACCCGCGGGTGCGGGCGGCGATCGGGGCCGTCGCCGACGCGGGGCATCATGTCGTCATCGCGACCGGTCGCTCGGTGGTCGCGACGATGCCGATCCTCGAGCTGCTCGGGATCTCCCGCGGGTATGCCGTGTGCTCCAACGGCGCGGTGACGTTGCGGCTGGACCCGCGGCGCAAGCGCGGCTACCGGGTCATCGACAAGGTGACCTTCGACCCCAAACCGGCGCTCAGCCTGTTGCGCGACGAGTTGCCCGATGCGCTCGTGGCCGTCGAGGTGCTCGGGCGCGGGTTTCTCGTGAGCAGCCCGTTCCCCGAGGGCGAGCTCGGCGGTCGGCAGAAGATCGTCCCGTGGGAGCGGCTGCTGGAGCGCAAGGCCACCCGGGTCACCCTGCGGATGCCCGATGCCGAGCCTGAGGCGTTCATGGCTCACATCGAGCGGATCGGCTTGCACGAGGTCTCGTATGCCGTGGGCTGGACCGCGTGGCTGGACATCAACCCCGAGGGCGTGTCGAAGGGCTCGGCGCTGGAACTCATGCGCCGCCGCCTGGAGGTCGAGCCGGGCGACACGGTGGCCGTCGGCGACCAGCGCAACGACATCGAGATGTTGCAGTGGGCCGCGCGCGGCGTCGCGATGGGTAACGCCCCGGACGAGGTGAAGGCGGTCGCCAACGAAGTGACCGGCCATGTCCAGGACGCAGGTCTCGCCGACGTCCTCGAGTCCCTACTGTCCCCATGACCAAGCCGCACCTGGCGCTGCGTGCGGTGGGATGGATCCTCGTCGCCGCGGTCGTCGTCGTGAGCGCTGCCGCAGGGTGGTCGGCCACCACCGCCGGAGCGCGGTGGGTCGGGCTCGGCCTGGCAGCGATTCTCGGGTCGGGGGTGGTCCTCGGCCTGGTGCTCCGCGGGGAGGCGGCCGCGCGTCGCCGCGCCCCGCAGGTGCGTGCCGTCGCACATCCCGCGGGAGTCCGCATCGTCGGACTCGGGGTCACCGATGCTCTGGTGCGGATCTGGCTGCTCGGCATCGTCGTCGGAGTGGGCGCTGCCGGCGTCACGGCACTGGTGCACTCCGCTAGGGGTGCCGGCGCCCTTGCGGTGCTCATCGCCGGCTCGCTGCTCTACGGCACCCGCCAGGACATCTTCGGGCCTGGCAATCACGGCGGCCTGCTCATCACGCCGGCGGGCACCACCCAACGGTGGCAATGGCGCGACCGGCGGGTTCGCTGGGCCGACGACGCGACTCTTCTCGCCGCATCAGGCCCCCTCGACGGTATGCCGGTCGGTCTGACCGCGGAACAGGTCACCGCTGTGGTCCACCAGATCGGCCGGCTCGACGCGGGGCAGCGCGAGATTCTGACAGACCCGGAACGCGGTGTCACCCTGGTGCGCGCCGCCATCGGGGCGCCCTGACGACCGCCGAGCACACGGCATACCATCCGCGGGCCTGTGGCGAAGACAGTGCAGTCGGCGCAGCCGCCAGGCTCTTGCCGACCTGGCTTGGCCTGACTGACTGGACCGGCTATTTGACGGTCACGTAATCGTTCGACCCAAATCGGTCGGCAGATTCGCTCGCCGCGTGCCATGCGCTGGCGCGCACCTTCAAGCGGGTCCCCTCGGGCAATGCCCACTCCTTGGTCGTGAACGTGGCATGGCGAGTCGTCGCGGTCCCATTGGAGGTCAGCTCATTAGTCCAAGTCGCCGTATCTGTGTCTTGTGAGCAGGCGACGGTGCCCAGATGTGCCTGCCAGCCCCCAGCTCCGAATACCAGAGCTCGCTGGGGGCAGGGGTCGGATGCCTTGGTCTCCGCGGTCTGGAACCTCACCCAAATCGTTGACGTGGTGTCCGGCGCCGCGAGATCGACCCATACCTCGACGGTGGGCCCGGTGACGACGACGCGGAGTTGGGTGATGTCGGCGTGGCCCTTCCCGTCACCGGTGGCGTCCTTGACGGTTGCCGAGCCAGCGGCCAGCTTGGGCAACGGCGGTGGGGGCGGCGTCGGCGTCGGAGTTGGCGTCGGCGCAGCGAAAGTCACCGGCGTAGGGGAGGGAGCGGCATATCCCTGGTTCGGAGGCAACCAGGTGTCGCTGGCGCCAGAGAACACTGTATGGGCCCGTGCGTATAGAGCCGTGCCCCTTGGGACGTCCAGATCCGACCACTGGATCTGCGCGCCAAAGACGTTCGATGGAGTCAGGCTGTCGGTCAAGGTCGAGATATAACGCGCCGAAAGGGTGCCATTGCCGCACTCGACGGTGGCGAGATAGGCCGCCTTCTTCTCCGGGGCGAAAATGATGGAGCGGTCGGGGCAGGTGTTGTCGGACGCGGAGAACCGGAGGTCCACCCACAACTCGCCCGTGCGAAGGTCGCTCTTGAGGACGGCGTCGATGTTGACGCTGCGGTCGGTGGGGGTGACCGAAAGACTCGCAATATCGCCAGGCCCCGAGAGCCACACCGTCCCGGTGCCTGTTGCCTTGGGCGCGGCGAAGTTCACATCGGCCGTTGGCCGCGGGCCGCTCGACGAGAGCTGGGTGGTGGCGGTGGTAGTGGCGATGGCGATGAGGCCCACGGCGATCGGCGGCAGGAGGAAGCGGATGAGGAGTCGGCGCCTTTTGCGGGGGGCGGCCGGGATTGAGTCGGCCGGCTCCCGCGTCGGTTGCGGGTTTTCGGTCTGGTGGTCCTCGGATGAAGGTTCCGGCGTTTCGCGCGCTGCCTGGGCCCGGGAGGGGGCCAGCACGGTGGGGTCGATGGGGGAGACATCGTCGAGGTCAGGGGGTGGAGTCTTCCGGAGTTGGGTCGGGGCTGTGGACGTAGTGGGGAACGCTTCGCCGGGTGATGGGCTCGGTGGTGCCGGTGGGTGTTCCGCCGGGGCGTGGTCCGTCGGTGGAGGTTCGTCCGTGGGGTGAGGTGCTCCGCCGCGGATTGGCTGCTGGACCGCAACCTCGGTTGGCAGCTCGTTCGGCACCTTCGTCGGTTCCCCCGGTGACGCCTCGGGTGAGGCCTCAATCGGTGCACTTGGGAGTCTGTCCCGTTTGATGGTGACCGCGTAGTCGTTGGGCTGGTCAGGCGTCGAGTGTGCTGCCGTGTGCGTGTGGATCGGTTGGGCGTCAGATGGTTCTCCGGGGGGTTCCCCAGAGGTGTCGCCAGTTGGGTCTCCAGATGTTTGGTCAGGTGGTTCGGTGATGGCGTCATCGACGACGCCGGCCGCTCGAGTGACCTCGGGAGGTTCTGGGTGACTCCACTGGCCTCCGCTGGATGAGGAGGTACTGGCGGAGCGTTCGAAATGGGTTGAGAGCGCGGTGAGGACTTGGTGGGCGTCGGGTCGCCGCCCAGGTTCGCGGTCGAGCATGGTCGTGAGCAGCGACGCAAGTGGGCCGGAATACTGCGGTGCCGGAGCATCCTCACGGATCATGCGCAGCAGCATGGACGCCGTGTTTTGACGCGCCCCATCATCGCGTTGGAACGGGGCGTGTCCCTCCAGGGCGGCATACAGGGTGGAGCCCAGGGAGTAGATATCTGCGGCGGGGCTGGGTTCCTCGCCCAGGGCGATTTCCGGGGCCATGAACGCGACCGTGCCGATCATTTGACCGGTGCCGGTCAGCCCCGTCTCTTCGTTGCCGCGAGCGATGCCGAAGTCGGCCAGCTTCGCCCGCCCCGAGCGGTCAAGCATGATGTTTGCGGGTTTCACGTCGCGATGCACGATATTCGCGGCATGGGCGGCGGCAAGGGCCAGGCAGACGTCTCGGCCGATGCTGGCGGCCTGGTCGACAGGGATGCGCCGTTCGCGAGTCAACCGGGCGGCCAGGCTCTCGCCGTCGACGTATTCCATGATGACAACAGGGCTGCCATCGACAACCAAGAGGTCATGCACGACGACGACTCTGGGATGTTGCAGGTAGGCGGCCAGTCTCGCCTCGCGCATCATCCGTTCGACGGAGTGGGGAACAGCCTCGGGTCCGCGGCGCAACACCTTGATGGCGACATTGCGGCGCAGCACGGTGTCATAGGCAAGCCAGACTTCTCCCATGGACCCCCAGCCCAGAGAAGAACGCCGCTCGTAACGCCCGGCCAACAACTCGTGCATGAGCGATATCCCCGCGTCAGGTTGATCAGCGCAGTCACCCTATCGGGCCTTCATACGATCCGGGGGTTTGACCGACCTCGGTGCGCGCTGACTTCGTTCAACCACACGGCATACCCTGGGGTCGCCATGAGCGAACTCGTCATTTCCTCCCTCGCCAACCCGCGGCTGAAGTCCCTCGTTGGACTGCGGCGCCGCCGGGCGCGCGACGCGGCGGGGGTGACCCTCGTCGAGGGCTACGAAGAACTCGCGCTCGCGCTCGGGGCCGGCATCGTCCCGCGCAGCCTCTACGTGTGTCCCGAGCTCTACAGCCCAGCCGGGTATGCCGGGGTGCAAGACATCGGCCGGCAGCAGGATCTCGTCGGGCGGGCTCGCGCGCTGGGCGTCGAGATCGTGCAGTTGAGCCGGGCGGCGTTCGAGAAGGTCGCCTATCGCGAGGGCCCGGACGGCCTCATCGCCGTCGTCGGGTCCGTCGACCGCGCCGTCGGGACGCTCGAGCTGCCACCAGATCCGTTCGTTCTCATCGCCGAGGGTGTCGAGAAGCCCGGCAATCTCGGCGCGATGGTGCGCACTGCCGATGCCGCCGGAGTGGACGCTGTCATCGCTGCCGACGGGGTCACCGACTGGGGCAATCCCAACGTCGTGCGCGCCAGCAAGGGCACCGTCTTCGCCGTGCCGGTGGCCAGCGACACGACTGCGGTCACGATGGCGTGGGCAAAGCAGCACGGCATCCGAATGGTGGTCACGACCCCTGAGACGGATGTCCGTTATACGGACCTCGATCTCACCGGACCGTTAGCTATCGTCGTCGGCGCCGAGAAGCACGGGGTGTCGCACGCGATGCTCAAGGCAGGTGAGCGGGTGCGAATTCCCATGTCTGGCAAGGCGAATTCGCTCAACGTCGCTGCCGCCGCGGCGATCGTGCTCTTCGAGGCCGTGCGGCAGCGGACGTCGAAACGCTTACACCCCTGAGGCTGGCGACTAGCCCTATAGCGCGTGGTTAAGCGCTGGTCAAGAGCACCACTCAAGGTGTGCCACGATTGAGCGCATGCGCGTCGACCACGTCTCCTACGCAGCCGAGCAGGATGGCCTGCACGCCACCGCAGACCGCCTGGCGAAGATGATCGGCGTGCCGGCGATCGACGGTGGAGTGCACCCCCGCTTCGGCACCCGGAACGTGATCCTTCCCCTCGCCGGCGAGCGTTATGTCGAGGTCGTCGAAGTCCTCGACCACCCCGCCTCCTGCCGCGCACCGTTCGGTCAGGCGGTGCGCTCCCGGTCCGAGCAAGGTGGCGGCTGGATCGGCTGGGTGGTCCGCGTCGACGACATCACCGAGATCGAGAAGCGGTTGGAGCGCACCGCCACGGAGGGTTACCGGCATACCCCCGACGGGCACGAAGTGCGTTGGCGCCAGCTGGGCGTCAAGGGCCTGATCGCCGACCCGCAGCTGCCCTTCTATGTGCAGTGGGACAACGGCACCAAGCACCCGTCCGGCGATGCCCCCTCGGAGGTGCGCCTCGCGGGCCTGGAGATCGCGGGCGACCCGATGCGGGTGCGCCACTGGTGCGGACTGCCCGATGACTATGTGCCCTCGACGCTGGAGTTCACCTTTGTCGCGCCGCGCGGCACGCCCGGGCTGATGTCGGTCACCTTCGAAGGCCCCAACGGCCGAGTCACCGTCTAACCGGTCGCGTCGCTGCTCGCGCTGGGCTGGTCCGGGCGCTAGCCGAGGTGGTCGACCAGCGCTGGTGCAATGCCGACGTAGGTGCGCGGTGTCATGGCCTGCAGGCGTAGCCGCACATCCTCGGGCAGCCCGAGCCCGTCGATGAACTCGCGCAGGTCGTCGGCTCCGATCCGGCGTCCCCGAGTCAACTCCTTGAGCCGCTCATAAGGCTGGTCCATGCCCGGCATCCCGCGCGCCGCCAGCGCCCGCATCGCCGACTGGATCGGCTCGGCGAGCACCTCCCAGTTCGCCTCGAGATCGTCGATCATCACGGTCGGCACAGCGTCGAGGCCGGCGAGGCCACGGCATACATTGTCGATCGCGAGCAGCGAGTGGCCGAACGCCGTGCCGATATTGCGTTGCATCGACGAGTCGGTGAGGTCGCGCTGCATCCGTGACTCGACGAGCGTCGCGGCGAGCACGTCCAGCAGGGCGGTCGAGACCTCGAGGTTGGCCTCGGCGTTCTCGAAGCGGATCGGGTTGACCTTGTGCGGCATCGTGCTCGACCCGACCGTGCCCTGCCCACGCACTTGCGCGAAGTAGCCCTTGGAGATGTAGGTCCACATGTCGACCGCCAGCCCGTGCAGGATGCGGTTGAAGCGCGCCAGGTCGGCATAGACCTCGGCCTGCCAGTCGTGACTCTCGATCTGCGTGGTGAGCGGATTCCATTGCAGCCCAAGGCTTTCCACAAACGCCTTGGAGGTCGACTGCCAGTCGTGATCGGGCACGGCGGCCAGGTGCGCGCCGTAGGTGCCGGTCGCGCCGTTGAACTTGCCCAGGTATGCCGTGCCGCTCACCCGGGCGAGCTGCCGCCCGAGGCGGAACGCCGTCACGGCGAGCTCCTTGCCCATCGTCGTGGGCGTCGCCGGCTGACCGTGAGTGTGCGCCAGCAACGGCAGGTCGGCCAGGTCGCGGGCCATCGCCGAGAGTTGCTCGACCAGGCCCTGGGCTCGCGGCAGCCAGACCCGTTCGACCGCCCCCTTGACCATGAGCGCGTAGGCGAGGTTGTTGATGTCCTCGCTCGTGCAGGCGAAGTGGATCAACTCGGCCAGGCCCGCATCGGCGGGATCGGGCGCGATCGTGGTCAGCCGCTTCTTGAGGTAGTACTCCACTGCCTTGACGTCGTGCACGGTGACCCGCTCGATCTCGGCCAGCTCGGCGATGTCGTCGGGTCCGAAGCCGTCGACAACCCCGCGCAGCGCGGCCTGCTCGGCGGAGGTCAGCGCACGGACGCCGGGCACCACGGCATACGAGGTGAGGTGGATGAGCCACTCGACCTCGACGCGCACCCGCTCCCGGTTGAGCGCCGCCTCGGAGAGGTGGTCGACGAGGGGAGCCACGGCGCTGCGGTATCGGCCGTCGAGGGCGCCGAGTGCGATCGGGGGCTGGACGTCACCGAGGGAAGCCATGGCGCCATCCTCCCAGAGCCGGAAGGGCCGTCGATCAGGGGGCGATGAGTGGTGGGTGACTGCTACTCGGCCGGTGGTAGTTGGGTCTTGATGTGCTCGACGACCCCGCGGGCTGCGGCTTCGACCTCGGCCAGGCAGGTCTCGAAGTCCTCGAAGCTGCCGTAGTAGGGGTCGTCGATGTCGAGCGTGCCGGCGGCGACGGCCTCGGGGTCGAACTCGCGCAGGAGGTGGATCTTGTCGCGATCGGCGGGGTCGTGGGCCAGGCCACGCAGCGCCTTGAGGTGGCCTTCGTCGGCGGCGAGCACCAGGTCGAGCTGCGCGAACCAGCCGGGCGTGAACTGCCGGGCCCGGTGCTCGGAGCCGTCGTAACCCCGCTCGCGCAGCAGCCGAAGCAGTCGGCGGTCGGCGCCGTCGCCGATGTGCCAGCCGGCCAAGCCGGACGACGACACCTCGACCTGGTCGCCCAGGTCGGCGTCGTCGAGCATCTGGCGCAGCACGATCTCGCCCATCGGCGAGCGACAGATGTTGCCGGTGCAGATGACGGTAACTCGGTACGGCGTGCTCATGAGGCCCATTCAACCCTGTATGCCGTGCAGTTGCGACGTGCCAAGCCGGTGGACGTGGAGGGTCTACGCCACAGTCAGCCAATCCGGCACGCGCGCCGCGAAATCCGTCGAGGAAAGGACTCCGGCGCCGTCGGGGAGAATGCCGAGCAGCGGCGCGTCGGCCACCCGTGGCAGGTCCGCGAGGTTCTCCTGCATGGCCAGGTCAGGTGTGTCGGGCGGCTGCGGCCAGCTGCCGACGAGCACCCCGATGACCGGTATGCCGCGGTGCGCCAGGGCCTGCGCGGTGAGGGCGGTGTGGTTGAGCGTGCCGAGCCCAGGCGCGGCGACAATGACGGCGCCCACACTGGTGCCCTGATAGCGCAGGGCCACGGCGAGATCGGCGAGAGTGCCTCCGCGAGAGTCGAGTTCGACCAGCAAGCCGCCGGCGCCCTCGACGATCACAACATCATGGTCTCCGGCAAGCTCACGAATTTCCTTGTTGCGCAGGCCGATCGGATCCAGGGTGACGCCGATGCGGCGGGCCGCGGCCGACGGAGCGAGCGGATCGGGCAACCGCACGAACTCGCGGTAGGTGACCTGCGGGTCTTCGCCGACCAGACGGCATACCTCGTCGATGTCGCCCGGCTCGCCGGGCAGCACGCCGGTCTGGGCGGCCTTGACCACCGCGACCCGCGCGCCGCGCCGCCGCACCATGACCGTCAACGCGGCGGTGGAGACGGTCTTGCCGACTCCGGTGCTCGTGCCGGTGACGATGACGACCGCCGGCAGCGAGATGGGTTCAGCCACGGGTCAATTCCTTGAGCAGCAGGCACGCTGCAGCCAGGTCGTCGTGCGGGTGATGGTCGGCATGGGCGGTCAGGCGCAGCCGCGAGGTGCCATCGGGGGTCGACGGCGGCCGGAAACACCCGATCCGTATGCCGTGCTGCGCAGCCGTTGCGACCGCTGCGAGGGCTTCGTGCGGGCCGGGCATGGCGACGGACAGGACCGCGCCGGCCGGTGCGTCGATTCCGCACGCGTCGGCGAGCAGCGCGCTGTTGTGCCGCACCGCGGCCGCCAGCTCGGGTCGCTCGCGCAGCAGCCCGAGGGCGGCAAGCGCCGCTCCGGCCGCTGCGGGCGCCAGGCCGGTGTCGTAGATGAACGGGCGGGCGGTGTTGACCAGGTGATCGCGCACCTCGGGACTGCCGAGCACCGCACCGCCTTGGGAGGCAAGGGATTTGGAGAGGGTGAGGGTGAGGACAACCTGTGGGTCGGCGGCGATCCCCAGGGCTGCCGCGCTGCCCTGACCGTGGTCGCCGGTGACGCCGATGCCGTGGGCCTCGTCGATGAGTAGCACGGCGCCGTGGGCACGGCATACCTCGTGCAGTTCGGCGAGTGGGGCGGCGTCGCCGAGCACGGAGTAGACCGACTCGACGAGCACCATCGCCCGGGGCTGGGCGCGAGCGGCGAGCAGCGCGGCGACGTGCGCGACGTCGTTGTGGCGCGCGACCTCGACTGATGCGCGCGAGAGCCGGGCTGCGTCGACGAGCGAGGCGTGGATGTGGGCGTCCGAGATGACCAGGGTGTCGCC
The DNA here is from genome assembly GCA_044220505.1 of Dermatophilaceae bacterium. GTDB lineage: Bacteria > Actinomycetota > Actinomycetes > Actinomycetales > Dermatophilaceae > Phosphoribacter. The sequence goes on along the minus strand of JBGAQV010000009.1, from coordinate 21,535 downwards.
GTCGGTGAGCGCCGTGACTGCGGCGAGGTTGGCGGCGTACCCGGTCGAAAAGACGAGCCCGGCGGGGGCGCCGGTCAGCGCGCAGAGGGCGGCCTCGAGGTCGGCGTGGATAGGCAGCGTGCCGGTCACCAGCCGCGACGCTCCCGCGCCACCCCCGTATGCCGTCGCCGCCGCCACTGCCCCCGCGACGACGGCGGGGTGGGTGCGCAGGCCGAGGTAGTCGTTGCCGGCCAGGTCGAGCATCGGGTCGGCCGGGTCTATGACGGGTGTCGAGCGAACCAGTCCGAGATCGCGGCGGCGGGCCGCAGCGGCAGCGAGCCAGTCCTGGAAGGCAGTCACGGCAGTGATCCTCCCACCTGGGTGCCCCGAGCCCCGGCATGAGACAACGGCAAGTACTTGTCAAAATGGAAAGTACTTGTCTACTGTGGAGCCCAGCGGATTCATTCACCTCTCCCCAGGAGCCCGACATGAACCAGCAGATCACCCCAGCCGAAGCGGCCGCGGCCCTCACCCGGGCGGCAACTGCCAGGGTCGTGAGCGCGGCCGACGTGCGCGCCCTCACGGCATACCTCGTCGGTCTGGGCGCAGGCGTGGCCGGCGTGCTGGCCGGGAGTTGGTGGATGCTGTCCCACGAGAATGTGGTCGGATTCGCCGCGGTCATGGGTGGGTACGGCCTCGTGCTCGCCCTGCTCATCGGCATCCAGCGGCGGGCGCGGTCCACTCCGCGTGGCTTCAAGCGGATCTACATGTGGGGGTTCGGCGCGACGATGGCCCTCTATGTCATCGGGGTGATGTGGTTCTCCTTCACGCGACCGGGGCCGTCGGCAGCGGCCTTCCTGCCGTACAGCCTCCTCGTCGCGCTGCCTGCGTGGATCGCCGCCATGCTCGTCCGGCGGGCGGCGCGATGACCGCCGGGCAGCACGCACGATTCCGGCTCGATGAGGTGATCCACGCGCCGGTGCGGTTCTCCATCGTGGCGGCGCTCGCGCAGGCCGACGAGGCGGAGTTCGCGGCGGTGCGCGATGTCGTGCAGGTGAGTGACTCGACCTTGTCCAAGCAGGTGACCATCCTCGAAGCGGCCGGTTATGTGACCGTGAAGAAGGGTTACGTGGGCAAGCGGCCGCGCACCTGGCTACGGCTGTCGAGCGTCGGCCGAGACGCTCTTGACGAGCATCTGAGCGCCTTGCGCGCGATCGCCGAGGGCCGCCCGGCTGGTGACCCGATGACCCGCGAGCAAGCCCTGGCGATGCGAGGTAGCTACGCGATCGACGTCCTTCCGCCCGACGTCTCGCCCGTCGATCACGCGTGATCCGCGCGGCGGTGGCGTTGCGTGGCGACCACGAGATGCTCGCCTATGACCGCGACCTGGCCCGCGTCGGTCGGGTCGTCGAGTTGCGGCTGCACATGGCGTCACTGCGCTGACTCCGCCTCGCCGGCGTCACCCATGCACGGCTGCGACGGCCTCCACCAAGACCCCCGTGAGCGTCGCCAGGTCGGCGCCGGAGGTGACATAGGGCGGCATCGTGTAGACCAGGTCGCGGAACGGCCGCACCCAGACCCCGCGCTGCACGGCATACGCAGCGATGTCCCCGCCGCGCACCGGCTCGCGCAACTGGATGACGCCGACGCCCCCGCGCACTCGCACGTCACGGACGGCCGCGAGGTCGCGCGCCGGAGCCAGGCCCGCCGCAAGTCCTCGCTCGAGGCGAGCCACGGCGGTCAGCTGGGGATCGCGGGCCAACAGGTCCAGGCTCGCGCCGGCGATCGCGCAGGCGAGCGGGTTGGCCATGAAGGTCGGCCCGTGCATGAGACCGGCGGCCGCACCGCCGCTCACCCGCTCGGCGACATCGGTCGTGCAGAGCACTGCCGCCAGGGTGAGGTAGCCGCCGGTCAGTGCCTTGCCGACGCACATGATGTCGGGCACGACGCTCGCAGCCTCGGCCGCCCACATCGTGCCGGTCCGGCCGAAGCCGGTCGCGATCTCGTCGAAGATCACCAATGCCCCACTCTCGCAGGCGAGTTCGGCCAAGACCTGGACGACTCGTGGCGCGTGGAAGGTCATCCCCCCGGCGCCTTGCAGGATCGGCTCGAGGATGACCGCAGCGATCTCGTGAGCGTGCCCGGCATATAGGGCGCGGGTATCTGCTTCCCACGCAAGGAGTTCCGACTCCGCGGCGTCGTGCGGCGGCGGATGCGGGGCGAAGACGTGCTCGGGCAGGATGCCGCGCCAGAGCGAGTGCATCCCGCCGTCCGGGTCGGTCACCGACATCGGCGAGAAGGTGTCGCCGTGATAGCCGCCGCGGATGGTGAAGAACCGTCGCTTGCCGGTGCCCTCGGCGACCTGCACCTGCAGCGCCATCTTCATGGCGACCTCGACTGACACTGACCCAGAGTCGGCGAAGAAGACGTGCTGAAGCGGCGATTCGCAGGCGGCGACGGCGGCATCGGTAGCGTCCGCGGCGTCGACTCCCAGCCCGCTCACCACCCCCGCCTCGGTATGCCGTGGGGCCAGGTCGATGAGGCGCCGCGCCAGGGCGATGGCCGGCTCGTGGGTGAGGCCGCCGAACATCACGTGCGACATCCGGTCGAGTTGGGCGCGGGCGGCGGCATCGAGTTCGGGCACGGCATACCCGTGGATCGCGCACCACCACGAGGACATGGCGTCGATGCAGTCGTGGCGCGGGCCGTCCGGCAGCCGCAGCCGCAGCCGCACGCCCGACGCCGACTCGACGAGGTAAGGGTGTTGCGGGGTGAGCGCGGAGGAGTAGGGGTGCCACAGGTGCGCCCGGTCGTAGCCGAGCAACTCCTCCAGGCGGGGGTCGTTCACGGCCCCAGTGTGCCCGACCCGCACCGTCGTCGCGGATGCGGTGCTAACGTCCTGTTTATGACGCAATTGCGGATATCCGAGGCTGCCGAGCTGCTCGGCCTGTCCGATGACACCCTGCGGCGGATGGTCGACGCGGGGCGGATCGACGCCCAGCGCGACGAGGCTGGCCGGATGGTCGTCGACGGCGCCGACCTGGCCGCCCTCGCTCAATCCCTGGCGCACCCGGCACCGCCCGGACCGGTGCGCGACGAGTCGGCCCGCAACCGGATGCGCGGCATCGTCACCCGCGTGCTCGCCGACACCGTCATGGCCCAGGTCGAGCTGCAGTGCGGTCCCTTCCGGGTGGTGTCGCTCATGTCGCGCGAAGCCGTGGATGCGCTGGGGCTGGAGGTCGGCGCGGTCGCCATCGCCTCGGTCAAGGCCACCAACGTCATCGTCGGCATCCCGCAATGACGCGCAGTCGCGCGACGCGTAATCATCCGATGCGAAGTCATCCGATGCGGGTCCTGCTGCCGGTTGTCCTCTGTGCCACGCTCGCCGCCGTTGCCGGCTGCTCATCCTCCACAGCCACCCCGACCACCTCGACACCCATCTCGGCAGCGGGCCGCCAGACGGTCACCGTCCTGGCCGCGTCGTCGCTGACCGAGCCCTTGGCGGCGCTCGCCACGGCATACGAGCAGGCGCACCCGGGTGTGACCGTGCGGGTGAGCTACGGATCGAGTACGACGCTGGCCCAACAGGTCGCCCAAGGCGCGCCGGCCGACATCGTCGCGCTCGCCGGGACAGAGGCGGTCGCTGCGCTGCCGGCTGCCGCCACGACCACCCACCCGCCGATCCCGTTCGCGGAGAACGCCCTAGTCCTGGCCACCCCGGCCGCCAACCCCGCCCGCGTCGGCGTCCTGGCCGACCTCGAGCGCCCCGATGTCGCCGTCGTGCTCTGCGTCGCGACCGCCCCCTGCGGGCGCGCGGCCGACACGGCGCTGGCCGGCGCAGGCATCACCGCGCACGTCGTCTCGCGCGAAGTCGACGCCAAGGCCACCCTCACCAAGCTCCGGCTCGGCGAGGCCGACGCTGCGCTGCTCTACCACTCCGATGTGGTCGCCGCGCGCGGTGCGGTCACCGGCATACCGCTGCCCAGCCCGTATGCCGTGTCCGTCACCTACTCCCTGGTCCAGCTCACCGACGCACCCGAAGTCGCCGGTCTCGTGCGAGCGCTGACCGACGACGGCGCGCGGACGGCATACCGGGCTGCGGGGTTCGGGCCATGACCTGGGCCGTGACCGAGTTTGTGACCCGGCCCGAGGTCGCCCCGTGAGGCCAGACCGACCCGGCCTCGGTGCCGAGCGTCGCGGTCGTGCGGTCCTCGCCGTGCCGGCCGCCCTGGCGCTGGGGCTCATCGTCGTGCCGATCCTCGCGCTGCTCGCGCGCATCGACTGGTCACAGCTGCCCCGGCATCTCAGCGCACCCGGCGTGGGTGCGGCGATGCGGCTCTCGGCCCTGACCACGACGATCACCGTCGTCGTCGCGGTCGTCCTCGGCACCCCGCTGGCGTGGCTGCTGGCGCGCTCCCGGCACCCGGCCGCTCGGTGGGTGCGGGCCGTCGTCACGGTGCCGTTGGTGCTGCCGCCGGTCGTCGGTGGGGTGGCGTTGCTCATGGCCTACGGGCGACGCGGCGTGGTCGGCGGGGTGTTGTTCGAGGCGTTCGGGTGGCAGGTGCCGTTCACGACGGTCGCCGTGGTGCTGGCCGAGATCTTCGTCGCGATGCCGTTTTACGTCGTCGCGGTCGAGGGAGCGCTGCGCGGGGTCGACGTGCGCTTCGACCAGGTGGCGGCCACCCTCGGGGCCTCACCCTGGCGCACCCTGGTCCGCGTCGCGTTGCCGATGGCCTGGCCCGGTGTGGCTGCCGGCGCCGCCCTGGCGTGGGCGCGGGCGCTCGGGGAGTTCGGCGCGACGATCACCTTCGCCGGCAACTTCAGCGGCACCACCCAGACGGCTCCGCTGGCCGTCTATACGGCGCTGGAGTCCGATCCACAGGCGGCCCTTGCGCTGTCGGTTGTCATGCTCGGAGTGTGCATCGTTGTGCTGGGCGCGTTGCGCGGCCGGTGGGCCCGATGACCGCGCCACCGCCCGCAGCCGGTGCACATCTCGACGCACATCTCGACGCACATCTGGTCGCCGCTCGGGGCACCTTCACCCTCGAGGTCGACCTGCGCGCCAAGCAGGGCCAGGTCATCGCGCTGCTCGGCCCCAATGGGTCGGGCAAGACCACCGCGCTGCATGCCCTCGCTGGGCTGATTCCGTTGCGGGACGGGTGGATTCGCGTCGCCGGCGAGCCGTGGGCGCAGGGGCGCCGACAGCGGCAGGCGAGCACCCGGCATACCGGGCTCGTCGTCGCCGACCACCTGCTCTTCCCGCACCTCACCGCGCTGGCCAATGTCGCCTTCGGCCCCCGAGCGCGCGGCCGCCCCCGACCTGTCGCCACCACTCGCGCCCGCGCCGAACTCGCCGCCCTCGGCATCGCCGACCTTGCCGACCGCCGCCCGCGCGAGCTCTCCCACGGCCAGGCCCAGCGGGTCGCCCTGGCCCGGGCGCTCGCGACCGACCCAGCCCTGTTGCTCCTGGACGAACCCCTCGCCGCGCTCGACCCCGACACCCGGGCCCAGGTGCGCGCGGCACTGCACCAGCGGCTGGCCGGGTTCGCCGGCGCGACGGTGCTGGTCACGCATGACCCGCTCGACGCGCTGACCCTGGCCGACGAGTTGGTCTTCCTCGACGGCGGACGGGTCGTGCAGCAGGGGCGGCCGGCCGAGGCCATCGCCCGCCCGCGCACGCCCTACGTTGCGCAGGTGGTCGGCCTCAACCTGTATGCCGGCCACGCCCTCGACGGGTCCACCGTCCACACCGCCTGGGGTGCGGTCGTCGCGGCACCCCACGAGCATCGGGGCGAGTCCTGGGTGGCCTTCGCGCCGAGCGCGGTGGCGCTCTATCCGGCCCGGCCGGAGGGCTCGCCGCGCAACACCTGGGAGGTGGTCGTCGCGGGGGTCGAGGTGTCGGGTCAGCGCGCCCGGGTGCGCCTGCAACCGCTCGGTATGCCGGGTGCCTCCATCGCGTCCGAGGTGACGGTCGCGTCGGTGGTGGCGCTCGGGTTGGAGCCTGGGGTGCGGGCGTGGGCGACGGTCAAGGCCGCGGAGGTCACGGCATACCCGGCATAACGCCCAAACTGGGCGCGCGCCCCGCGATCTTTCGCCGGCCAGTGGAGAGAAACCCACGTCAGGCGTGGGTTTCCCTCCACTGGGGTGGCCTTGGGCGCCGCTGCGCCTCAGGTCAGGCGGGTCCCCAGGTCGACTCGGTGGTCTCGCCGTGCTCGATGCAGCGGGCGGTCCAGTCCGATGGGGTGATCTGCACGATCATCCGGCGGCGGCAGTAGGCGCAATAGCGCGGCGGTTCGAGGTCGAGGGCGCGACGGCATACGGCGTGTTCGCCACTGGCGATCCCGGCCGGACCGAGCGGCCGGCCGCAGCGGGGGCAGAACACCGCGTCGACGGAGATGGACGTCATGGGCGCGCCTTCAGAACGTGTCGGACAGCGCCTTGATCGGCATCTTGAGCTCGTCGAGCAAGGCGAGGTCCTCCTTCGGGTCGCGGCCGAGCGTCGTGAGGTAGTTGCCGACGATGACCGCATTGATCCCGCCGAGCAGCCCGTCGCGCGTGCCGAGGTCACCGAGGGTGAGCTCGCGCCCACCGGCATACCGCAGGATGGTGCGCGGCAATGCGAGCCGGAAGGCGGCGATGCACCGCAGCGCATCGTTGGCCGGCATGACCGGCAGGTCGCCGAACGGCGTGCCTGGCCGCGGGTTGAGGAAGTTGAGCGGTACCTCGTGCGGCTCCAATTCGCCCAGCTGGTCAGCCAATTCGGCGCGCTGCTCGAGGGATTCGCCCATGCCGACCAACCCGCCGCAACACAGCTCCATGCCGGTGGTCTTGACCAACTGACAGGTCTCCCAACGCTCTTCCCAGGTGTGCGTCGTGACGACGTTGGGGAAGTAGCTGCGGCCGGCCTCGAGATTGTGGTTGTAGCGGTGGATGCCCATGTTGGCCAGGTCCTGGACCTGATCGGCGTCGAGCATCCCCAGCGACGCCGCGACGTTGATGTCGACCGAGCCCTTGATCGCGGCGACGGCCGCGCGCATCTGCTCCATGAGCTTGGCGTCCGGCCCGCGCACCGCCGCGACGATGCAGAACTCGCTCGCCCCCGTGTCGCGAGTCAGCTTGGCCGCGCGCACCAGCTCGGGGATGTTGAGCCACACCGACCGCACCGGCGAGGTGAACTGGCCCGACTGCGCGCAGAAGTGACAGTCTTCGGGGCAGCCGCCGGTCTTGAGGCTGATGATGCCCTCGACCTCGACATCGGGCCCTTGGTAGCGCATCCGCACCTCGTGCGCGATGGCCAGCAACTCCTCGAGCTGCTCGTCGGAGGTGCGCAGCACGGCGAGGATCTGGTCGTAGGTCAGCCGTTCGCCCCGCTCCAGCACCTGTTCGCGCGCGACGGTGAGGATGTCGGCGGCAGAAGTGGGGGTGGTGGCAGAGGTGGGGGAGGCGGTCGGCTGCGTCGCTACCTGCTCGGTCATCCCCCGATTGTTGCGTATGCCGTCCACCCCCGGCTGCGCGGTCACTCGCCACCCATCACTGACGCCGGCGTCTGGCTGCGCAGCGAGGTTAGATCGACGACGCGATCGAAGCCCTCGACGCCGTCGGGCCGATGGCTCACCATGACGACGGTCCGCCCGGTGAATGCGGCTCGCAGCGACGCGAGCACGTCGACCGCGGTGGCGTGGTCGAGGTGGGCGACGGGCTCATCGAGCAGCACGATCGGCCGCCCCGACACATGCGCGCGAGCCAGCGCCAGCCGCGCCCGCTCGCCACCGGAGACTCCGCGGCCACCCACCCCGAGCAGGGTGTCCAGACCCCCGGTAGGCCCCTCGCCCAGCCCGGCGAACCACCCGGCCAGCCCGGCAGCCGCCAGCCCGGCGACCAGGGCGTCGTCGTCGGCGTCGGGCGCCGCGAGGCGGAGGTTCTCACGCAGCGTCGATGCGAAGACGTGCGGCTCGTCGTCGACGATCGCGAAGCGCTCGCGCACCGCATCCAGGCCGGCCGTCCGCACATCGACGCCGCCGATCAGGTAGCTGCCGGTCGCCGGGTCGAGCGTCCGCGCGAGCACCGCGAGCAGGGTGGACTTGCCGCCGCCGTTGGCTCCGGTGAGCACGACGTGCTGCCCGGCCGGGATGAGCAGATCGACGGCCGGCAGGTCGGGCGACGCTCCGGGGTGGCCCCAGGTCGCGGACACCCCGCGCAATTCAAGCTCCGGTATGCCGTCGCCGCCAGTTTTGGTGTGGCGGAAGGGGGCACCGGTGACACCTTCTGCCACAGCTGAGCCGCGGGCCTCGGAGTCGGCCTGCGGAACGACCGGGTCCACGACGGCCGGACGTTGGCTCAGCAGCGAGCGCAACCGACCCTCGCTCCCGCGCGCTCGGGCCCACGCGCTCGCTGCATCGGGCATCCCGACCAGGGCATCTCCGACCGCGAGCGGAGTCAACACCGCGACGGCGGCCACGGCATCGGGCAACCCCAGGGTCATCGCCCAGGCGGCCACCAGGGCGGCGACCAGGGTGCCGGCGGCGGTCACGAGCTGCGACATCGCCACCGAGGCGGCCTTGGCGGCGCCCAGGCGGGTCGCCGTCCTGGTCAGTTCCGCGTGCGCCGAGCGCACCCCGCCCAGCGCGTCAGGGGCGGCGCCGACGCCACGCAACGGACCGGCATACCCGGTCACGAGCGCACTGACCTGCGCGGTGTCGGCGCGGGCAGCGAGCCAGTCGCGCTGGCCGGCGAGCTCGAGGCGACGTCCGATCCGGTGCACGAGAGCCTGCAACGCGAGCACCGCGGCGACGACGAGCGCACCCGCGGGCGTCCACACCCCGAGGCCCACCACGGTGAGCAGACCGGCGGCAACCGCCCCGAGCGTCGGCACGGTGACCCGCACGGTCGCGAAGGTGTGGTCCTCGAGATCGTCCACCACTGCGGTGAGCACCCGCGACCGAGCTCGTCGGCCCAACCGTGCGGGGGTGAGGGGGATGAGAGCCCGGTATGCCGTGACCCGCAGCCGCACCAGCAGGTCCAGTGCGCTGTCGTGCGAGCGCACCCGCTCGACATAGCGCAGCACCGGGCGGGCGATGCCGAAGGCACGGACCGAGACAATGACGGCCAGCAGGGTGAGGATGACCGGTTGGTGGCTGGCGGCCACGATGAGCCAGCCGGAGGTCGCGGTGAGCGCGATGCCGCTGGCTGAAGCCAAGCCGCCGATGATCGCCGCAGAACGGATGCCGGGCGCTCGCATGGCGAAAGCGTCGCCGGGCTCGTCGCGGCTGGTGATGTCATCGACGCCAGGCCCGGCGGGACCGGCAGGACCAACAGCGGTGCCTGTCGCCGCTCCGGGCGCTCCGTCACCCGGGCGGGGGGTCGCGCCGGCGACGGGGCCGGGCGCTGAGGTGGATGCCGGGGCGGGGGCTCCGGCGGAGATGGCTGTCGCGGAGCTGGCTGCCGGGGCGGAGGCTGCGGTTGAGACGGCTGCCGGGCCCGGGGCTGGGACCGGCGCCGGGATGGTCACGACGCGGGTGGCCAGGTGGAGCAGCTCGGGGCGGTGGGTCACGGCGATGACCAGCCGAGTGCGGGCCAGCTCCACGATCGCCCGGTGCGCGTGGCCGACGGACGCTTCGTCGAGATGTGCGGTCGGCTCGTCCAGGAGGATGACCCCGTCTCGGCAGAGCAGCGCTCGGGCCAACGCCAGCCGAGCCCGCTGTCCCGCTGACACGCCGAAACCGTCGTCGCCGAGGACCGTCGCCAACCCGGCAGGGAGGTCCCGGATGTCGTCGTCGAGGCCGACCGAGCGCAGCGCGCTCCAGAGCGCCGACTCTCGACCCGTCTCCTGCTCCACCTCACGATCCGTCACCTGGTCCGGCTCGCGATGAGGATCCAGGCCGAGGGTCAGGTTGTCGCGAACCGTGCCGGCGATGAGCAGCGGTCGCTGCGAGACCAGGTGGGCGCGGGGAGCAGTCACTACACCGCCAGTGGGCGCTCGCAATCCGGCGATGAGATCCAGCAGGGTGCTCTTGCCGGCCCCGGACGCGCCGGTCACGGCCACCAACCCCGGCCCGGTCAGCGCGAGGTCCAGGTCGGACAGCACGTCGATCGCCGTGCCGGGATAGCGATACGACACGCCACGGAGCGTGACCCCCACTGGATGGCTGTCGCTCGACTGACGGTCCGAATCGGTCGACTGCTCGTCCCCGGGGCCGGCCAGCTCGTCGAGGGCAGCGCCCAGGGCGACGACCCCGTCGGCTGCTGCGTGATATTCGGCGCCCACCCGGCGGATCGGCCAATACGCCTCTGGCGCAAGCAAAATGCACACCAGTCCGGGCGCCAGGTCCATGGTCCCGTTGGTCAAGCGCAACCCCACGGTCACGGCGACGATGGCCACCGAGATCGAGGCGAGCAACTCCAGCGCCGCCGACGAGAGAAAGGCCAGCCGCAGGGTCTGCACGGTCACGGCACGATGCCGCTCGCTCACCTCGCGGATCGTCGCCGCCTGCCGCCACGCCCGGCCGTAGGACACCAGGGTCGGCAGCCCGCGCACGACATCGAGGAAATGCCCCGACAGGCTCGCCATCGCCCGCCACCGTCGCGCGGTCCGGTCCTCGGTGGCCTTCCCGATGAGCGCCGCGAAGACCGGCAGCAGGGGCACCGTGAGCACGACGATGAGCGCGCTCACCCAGTCGAGCGTCGCGATGGTCACGACGACCGACACCGGCAGCACGACCGCGCCGACCATCGCCGGCAGGAACCGCGCAACATAGGGCTCGATGCTCGTCACACCCTGGGTCGCCAAAGTGGCGGCGGTGGTCGGCTCCGGTGCGTCGTCCAGCGGTCGGGACAACCAGCGCGCCAGCAGCCGCTCCCGGATCCCCGCAGAGACCCGTATGCCGGCCCGCGCGGCTCCCAGCTCGGCCACCGCTCCCAGCCCGGCCCGCAGCAGCAGAACAAGGGCGACCCAGGCCAACGGTGCGAGCGGGAGGTGACCCCACGGCATACCGGCTGGGGAGGCGAGGGACGCGACGACCGAGACCACGAGGTGACTGACCGCGAAGGCTTGCGCGACGGCGAGCGCGCCCTGCAGGACGCCGACCACCCCGAGGCCGGCCAGGATCGGGCGGACTTCGGGGAGGGCGCGGAGCAGGCGGGGATCGACCGGGCGCATGGCAGGAGCGTCTCAGCAGGGTGAAAGGAAAGGCCGTACCGGCCGGTCCGGGTGAGCGGAACCGGCCGGGAGTTCGAACCGGAACTAGTGGATGGCCACCGGCTCGGGGATGTGGTGGACGGCCAGGCGCTTGCGGAACACCCAGTAGGTCCACCCGGTGTAGACGAGCACGATCGGGGTGAAGATGGCGGCGGCCCAGGTCATGATCGTCAACGTCGTCGGCGTGCTCGACGCGGCGGCCAGCGTGAGCGAGTTGGCGTCACCGAGCGTCGAGGGCATGGCGTTGGGGAAGAGCGCCCCGAAGTAGGCGACGACGGCGAAGGCGATCGCCGCGAAGGTGCCGATGAACGCCCACCCTTCGCGGGCCTTGGCCGCCATGGCGATGCCCGCGAGCAAGGCGACTGCGGCGACCGCGGTGCCGATCCAGAACACCAGCGAGCCGTGCTTGAGCCCGATGAGCAGCAGCAGCGCGACGGCCAGGACTGCGCTCACGAGGCCGGCGCGGATGCCGAGCGCGCGAGCCTCGTGGCGGATCGGGCCGTCGGTCTTCAAGGCGATGAAGAAGGCGCCGTGAGTGAGGAAGAGGGCCACGAAGGTCAACCCGCCCAGCAGCGGCACCGGGCCGAGCAGGGTGAGCAGCGTGCCGTCGAAGATGTAGTCACCGGCGACGGCAGGGTTGGGCTTGATCGGGGTGCCGTAGACGATGTTGGTCAGGCCCACGCCCCAGAGCAGGGCCGCGAGGAACGACCCGCCGGTGATCGCGAGATCCCAGCGCTTGCGCCAGGTGTCGTCGTTGACCTTGTGCCGGTAGTCCAGGCCCATGCCGCGCAGGATGAGGGCGACGAGGATGAGGGCCAGGGCGAGGTAGAAGCCGGAGAACAACGTGGCGTACCACTGCGGGAAGGCCGCGAAGGTGGCGCCACCGGCGGTGAGCACCCACACCTCGTTGCCGTCCCACACCGGGCCGATGGTGTTGAGCATGACCCGCTTGCGCCGCTCGGCGTCGGCGATATCGGTGGGGTCGGTGGTCTTGGCGCGACCGAGGATCGGCAACAGCATCCCCACCCCGAAGTCGAAGCCTTCGAGGGTGAGATAGCCGATCCACAGCACGGCGATGAGGATGAACCAGACGAGCTGGAGGGCTGAGAGGTCAGTCATGTCAGGGGTCTTCTCGTATCAGAGTGATCTGTCGTGATCGGAGGTCAGTAAGCGAAGACCAGGGGCGCGTCGTCCGTGCGGTCGGCCGGGTCGATCGGCGCAGCCACAGGCACGGCTCCGGGCTTGATGTAGCGCAGCAGCAGCTTGACCTCGACCACCGCGAGGGCGCCGTAGAGCAGCGTGAAGATGACCATGCTGATCAGGACACTGCTCGCGCCGACGGTCGAGGAGACCCCGGAGGCGGTCGTCATCATGCCGTTGACGATCCACGGCTGGCGGCCGACCTCGGTGAAGATCCAACCGAAGGAGTTGGCGAACACGGGCAGTAGCGGCGTCCAGATCGCGATGTGCTTCCACATCCCGCCGGTCACCACACCGTCACCGCGGGTCTTCCACAGCGCCAACGCCGCGAAGAACATCGTGACGAAGCCCGCGCCCATCATCAGCCGGAAGTTCCAGTAGGTGAGCCAGATCGTCGGGACGTAGCTGGCGCTCTGGGTGAGCGCCGCGGAGCCGTACTTGCCGGCATACGCGGCCTGCAGGTCGTTGATGCCCTTGATCTCACCGCTGAAGCTGCCGGTGCCGAGGAAGGAGAGCAGCCCCGGCACCTCGATGATCGGGCGAGCGCTGGCGCCATCGAGGCCGCCGATGGTCAGCACCGAGAAGGGCGCATTGCTGCGGGTCTCGTAGAGCGCCTCGGCCGCCGCCATCTTCATCGGCTGGTAGGTCGTCATGACCTTGCCCTGGACGTCGCCGGAGACGATGACGCCCAAGCTCGCGACGAGCGACACGATGGCACCCAGGCGCACCGCCTTGCGATACATCGACACGTCCGGGCCGTGGTCGAGGGCCTGCCGGCGCAGGTGGTAGAGCGCGATGCCCATGAGGAAGCCGCCGGCGGTCATGTAGGCGCCCATGAGCACGTGCGGGAAGGTGACGAGCTGGACCTCGTTGGTGAGCACGGCCAGGAAGTCACTGAGCTCAGCGCGGTTGGTCGTGGGGTTGAAGGTGTAGCCAACCGGGTTCTGCATGAACGAGTTTGCGGCGAGGATGAAGAACGCCGAGAACACCGTGCCGAGGTGGACCAGCCAGATCGAGGCCAGGTGGATCCGCTTGGGCAGGCGGTCCCAGCCGAAGATCCACAGGCCGAGGAAGGTCGACTCCAGGAAGAAGGCCAGCAGCGCTTCGAACGCCAGCGGCGCACCGAAGATGTCGCCGACGAAGCGGGAGTAGAGGCTCCAGTTCATCCCGAACTGGAATTCCTGGACGATGCCGGTCACCAGGCCGAGGGCGAAGTTGATCATGAACAACTTGCCGAAGAACTTGGTCAGGCGCAGCCAGCGTTCGTCGCCGCCGCGGTGCCAGAAGGTCTGCATGACCGCGATGAGCGCGGTGAGCCCGATGGTGATCGGGACGAAGAGGAAGTGGTAGACGGTCGTGATGGCGAACTGCCAGCGCGCCAGGTCGAGCGCATTCATGGACGTGCTCCCGCAATCGAGGGCTCGCTCGGGAGCCCTCCTCAATGGTTGATGCTCAGCTGTTGACTGAGTGAGTTCTCCGCATCGAACCCCCAATTGGCAACGTACTCCTGCAAACTGAGCCTCCAGTGCGGCTGAGCACGGCGGTGTGACGAACGAGACAGAAATACCCCTGGGGGTAACCGCTCGGAGCGTCGGGGAGGCGTCGAAAGGCCCAGTTGGGCTGTGGTGGAGTGCGTTTGCTTCGGTATGCCGTGTCGCGGCTAGGCGTCGGGATACCCCTGGGGGTTCTGGCTTTGCCACCGCCACGCGTCGGCGCACATGTCGTCGATGGATTTCGTTGCCCGCCAACCCAATTCGGCGGCCGCGCGGGTGGGGTCGGCCCAGTTCTGCGCCAGGTCGCCCGCCCGGCGTCCGACGACCTCGTAGGGGATGCGCTGGCCGCTGGCCCGCTCGAAGGCGGCGATGACCTCGAGCACCGAGGTCGGGCGGCCGGTGCCGAGGTTCCACGTGCGCACCCGCTCGGTCGAGGCAGCCAGGGCGGTCAGCGCCGCCACATGCCCGGCGGCGAGGTCCTCCACGTGGATGTAGTCGCGTTCACAGGTGCCGTCGGCGGTGGGATAGTCGCCACCGAAGACGGCGAGCTTGTCCCGCCGCCCGACCGCGACCTGCGCGACGAACGGCAGCAGGTTGTTGGGGATGCCTTGCGGGTCCTCCCCGATGTTGCCTGACGGGTGCGCGCCGACCGGGTTGAAGTAGCGCAGCAGCGCCACCTTGAAGGACTCGTCGATATGGGCGACATCGCGCAACACGTGCTCGATCATCACCTTGGTGCGGCCATAGGGGTTGGTCGCGACCAGCGGTTCGTAGTCCTCGTGCAGGGGCAGCGGCGCGTCCGGACCGTAGACCGTCGCCGACGATGAGAAGACGAGCAGCCCGCACCCGTGCCGCCGCATGGCCCGCACCAACGAAAAGGTCGACTCGAGGTTGTTCTCGTAATACTCCAACGGCCGCTCGACACTCTCGCCGACCGCCTTGAGTCCGGCAAAGTGAATCACCGCGTCGAACGGCATACTCGCCAGCAGGTGCTCGGTCTTGTCCTTGTCGGTGAGGTCGAAGGCATGCACCTCCAGCTCCCGCCCGATGAGCGCCTCGACGCGCCCCACGACCGACGGCTTGCTGTTGGCGAACGAGTCGACGACGACCACGTCGTGCCCCGCCGCGACCAGCCGGATGACGGTGTGCGAGCCGATGTAGCCGGCCCCCCCGCTCACGAGAACTCGCATGCCACGAGGGTATGCCGTCCGGCCACACTCCGCGGCAACCTGCCGCCCCCGCCGCACCCCGCCGAGCCTCTGGGGCCCGCCCCGTCCGGACCGTCGCCGGGGAACCTTCCAGGTCGGTGAGTTTGCCGGGGTTCTGGGGCCCGATGTGCCGGGAAACCTTCCAGGTCGGTGAGTTTGCGGAGGTTCTGGGGTCAGCAGCGCCGGGAAACCTTCCAGGTCGGTGAGTTTGCCGGGGTTCTGGGGTCAGCAGTGCCGGGAAACCTTCCAGGTCGGTGAGTTTGCCGGGGTTCTGGGGCCCGATGTGCCGGGAAACTTTCCAGGTCGCTGAGTTCGGCGCTCGTCAGCGGTCCCCACGTCCGGCATCGCTGCGCCAACTCACCCCGCGAGGCGAGGACACGGCGTACCGTCGTATGCCGGGGGGCGAGACGGTGCGTGGGGCCGAACGCGCTGCCGAGAGGTCAGGTCTTGGGGCGCTTGTCGACGATCCGGCGGGCCTTGCCGACGGAGCGTTCGATGCCGCCGGGCTCGCGGACCTCGATGATCGCCGTCGTGCCGACGCGAGCCTTGATCTGGTGGCGCAGGTCGGCGGCGAGCGAGTTCTTCACCTCGTCGCTCTCGTGGTGATGGGTCTCGACGACGACGGTCAGCTCGGTCATCGCGCCGGGCTGAGTGAGGATGCATTGGAAGTAGGGGCCCAGTCCGGGCTCCTTCATGATGATTTCCTCGATCTGGGTGGGGAAGACGTTGACCCCGCGGATGATCATCATGTCGTCGGTGCGGCCGGTGATCTTCTCCATGTGGCGCATCGTCGGATAGATGGTGCCGGGCAGCAGTCGGGTGAGGTCCTTGGTGCGATAGCGCACGACCGGGAAGGCCTCCTTGGTGAGGCTGGTGAGCACCAGCTCACCCTGCTGGCCGTCGGGCACCGGCTCGAGGGTCTCGGGGTCGACGATCTCGGGGTAGAAGTGGTCCTCCCACACGGTGAGTCCGTCGCGGGTCTCGATCGACTCGCTCGCGACGCCAGGCCCGATGAGTTCGGACAGGCCGAACAGGTCCTGGGCCTTGAGCCCGGCGCGGGCCTCGATGGCGTCGCGGGTGGCGTAGGTCCACGGCTCGGCACCGAACATCGCCACCTTGATCGAGGTGTCGCGGGGGTCGATGCCGATGCGTTCCATGTGGTCGAGCACCGCGACGAAGTAGCTCGGCGTGCAGTGCACCGCCCGCGGGCCGAAGTCCTGGATGAGCTGCACCTGGCGCTCGGTCATGCCTCCGCTGATCGGCACGACGCTGCAACCGAGTCGTTCGGCGCCGTAGTGCACCCCGAGCCCGCCGGTGAACAGGCCATAGCCGGAGATGTTGTGGAAGACATCGCCCTTGCGCACCCCGCCGACATAGAGGCAGCGGGCCATGAGATCGGCCCACCGGTCGATGTCGTCGATGGTGTAGCCGACGACGGTCGGCTGCCCGGTCGTGCCGCTGCTGGCATGGATGCGCACGACGTCCTCACGCGGCACGGCGAACATCCCGAACGGGTAGTTGGACCGCAACGTGTGCTTGTCGGTGAACGGGAAACGGCTCAGGTCGGCGAGGCTGCGCAGGTCGTCCGGATGCACCCCCGAGGCGTCGAACGCCTGCCGATAGTGCGCGACATTCTCATAGCAGCGCCGCACGGTGTCCTGGACCCGTTCGAGCTGGCGGGCACGCAGTTCGTCGAGCGACCAGTGCAGGGCTTCGTCGGCAGACTCCAGATACATGGGGACATTGATCCAGCCGACGGCCGCTGGCACAACGGCCGGACGGCCCGCTGTCGCACAGATCACCAACCGGTATGCCGTCCGCCCACCACCGCGCGAGCCCAGCACGCAAGCCCGCCGGACCCGGCATACAGGTCAAGATCTCATCTCGGATGCACCCGTATGCCGGGCGCTCCCGCCAGGCGCGGCGGATCGATGTCATGATGCGGAGGTTGCGATGCGCGGGCATCGTGCGGCCGCGCACGCAAGCCGACCGCCGACACGCCAGCAGATCGCAGTCGACTCACCGACCGACCAGGAGTACATCGTGCGTTTCCCGATTCGTCGCACCGCCCTCATCGCCGTGGCCGCCGCGAGCAGCCTGGCGATGGCGGGCTGTGGCTCGTCCTCGACCCCTGCCGCCTCGACGTCCAACGCCGCGACGTCCGCGGCCAGCGCCGTCAAGCTCATTGCCCCGGGCTCGCTGACGGTCTGCACCCACCTGGCTTACGAGCCCTTCCAGTACCCCGACGACTCGGGCAAGGTCGTCGGCTTCGACGTCGACGTCATGGACCTGGTCGCCAAGAAGCTCGGCGTCACCCAGAAGATCGTCGACACCCCCTTCGAGGGCATCAAGTCCGGTGAGGTGACCAAGACCGGCAAGTGCGACATCTCCGCCGCCGCCATGTCGATCACCGACGAGCGCAAGAAGGCCATCCTCTTCTCGGACGCCTACTTCAACGCCACCCAGGCTCTGCTGCTGCCGCCGAACTCGACGGTCAAGACGCTGGCCGACCTCAAGGGCAAGAAGATCGGCGCCCAGTCGGCCACCACCGGCTTCGACTACGCCAACGCGCAGAAGGCGGCCAACGGGTACGAGATCATCGAGTTCCAGGACCTGCCCAGCCAGCAGCAGGCGTTGCTCACCGGCCAGGTCGACGCCGCGATCAACGACCTGCCCGTGTGGGGCCCGGTTGTCAAGAAGAACCCCGGCAAGGCCGTCGTCGGCCCGCAGTTCGACACCGGTGATGTCTACGGCTTCGGCATGAAGCTCGAGAACGCCGAGCTCAAGAAGGTCGTCGACCAGGTGCTCAAGGACGCCAAGGCCAGCGGCGACTACAACACCATCTACAAGAAGTGGATCGGCACGGACGCTCCGAAGTCCTGATCCTCCGCAACACCGGCAGTGAGGCTGGCGCAGACGATCCGTCTGCGCCAGCCTTTGCGCAAGCCCCGAGGGGCGCGACGAGAAGGGCAGCCACATGACGACGACAACCGCCGAGCCGGCGCGCACGGGGATGTCCCGGCGGCAGAGGGCGCGGCTGACCCGCGGGGCGCAGTATGCCGTCGGCCTCCTTGTCATCCTCTTCCTGGCGCTCAAGACCGACTGGAAGAGCTTCTCCGACTCGTTCTTACGCCTGGACATCGCCGCGTCAATGTGGCCGCGGTTGCTCACCGAGGCGATCCGCAACACCCTCGTCTACACGCTGCTGGCGTTCGCCTTCGGGTTGGCGCTCGGTCTGTTGCTGGCGATGATGAAGCTGTCGTCGATCGGCCCGTACCGCTGGTTCGCCAACGGCTACATCGAGCTGTTCCGCGGGCTGCCCTCGCTCGTCGTGCTCTTCATGGTTGCCTACGGCATCCCCAATGCCTTCCCCGGTTTCAAGTTCCCCGGTGATTTCTTCGGGATGGTGACCGTGGGTCTGGGACTCACGGCCGCCGCATACATGGCCGAAACCATCCGCGCCGGGATCCAAGCCGTCCCCAAGGGGCAGATGGAGGCCGCGCGGTCGCTGGGCATGAGCCCGGGGCGGACGATGTTCTCGATCGTCATCCCGCAGGCCTTCCGCATCGTCATCCCGCCGCTGACCAACGAACTGATCCTCCTGGTCAAGGATTCGTCGCTCGTCTATGTCCTGGGTGTCTCGGTCGCGCAGTACGAGCTGACGAAGTTCGGCTCGACCTTCCTCAACACCAAGGCCAGCCCGACCCCGCTCATCGTCGTGGCGCTGGCCTACCTCGCCATCACCCTGCCGCTGTCCAGCCTGGTGCGAGCGCTGGAGAAGCGCTTCGCCCAGGCCCGCTGAAAGGAGAGTGCGCATGGCTACGCACGCGATCTCGATCCGCAACCTGTCCAAGGCATTCGGCGACAACGTCGTGCTGCGGGACATCTCGATGGACATCGAGCCTGGCCAGGTCGTCTGCGTCATCGGCCCGTCCGGGTCGGGCAAGTCGACACTGCTGCGGTGCGTCAACCTCCTGGAGCAACCAACCTCCGGCCGGATCTGGGTCGGCACCGACGAGATGACCGACCCCGACGTCGACATCGACAAGGTCCGTCGCCGGATCGGCATGGTCTTCCAGTCGTTCAACCTCTTCCCGCACCTCAAGGTGCTCGACAACCTGACGATCGCCCAGACCAAGGTGCTCGGCCGGTCGATGGACGAGGCCAAGAAGGTCGCCCGGCACAACCTCGAGCGGGTCGGCATGGCCGACCGGGAGGCCGCTTTCCCGTCGCAGCTGTCCGGTGGTCAGCAGCAGCGCATCGCCATCGCCCGGTCGCTGTCGATGGACCCCGAGCTCATGCTTTTCGACGAGCCGACCTCGGCCCTGGACCCTGAGCTGGTCGGCGAAGTGCTCGCGGTCATGAAGGGCCTGGCCGCCGAGGGCATGACGATGATGATCGTCACCCACGAGATGGGTTTCGCCCGCGAGGTGGCCGACCGGGTCGTCTTCATGGACGGCGGCTATGTCGTCGAGGACGGTCACCCGTCGCAGGTCATCGGTGACCCGCAGAACGCACGGACCAAGTCGTTCCTGCACCGCGTGCTCAACCCGATGGTCATCGAGCCCGAGGACATGCACCCGGACGGCCTGCGCGACGCCATCTCCGACCTGGCCCCCTAAGACTCCCCCCACACACAACGACGCGGGGTATGCCGGGTGGTCACCACCCGGCATACCCCGCGTCTTTTGGTCTGGGCGTCTTGCTCTGGCCGCCTCGGACGGGTCAGCCGCCCTCGGTCATCCGGCGCAGGAAGGTTTTGGTGCGGACGTTCTGCGGGTTGCCGATGACCTCCGACGGCGGGCCCTCCTCGACGACGACGCCACCGTCCATGAAGACCACCCGGTCGGCCACGTCGCGGGCGAAACCCATCTCGTGGGTGACGACGATCATCGTCATCCCGGTGTCGGCCAGCTCGCGCATCGTCGTGAGCACCTCGCCGACCAGCTCGGGGTCCAGGGCCGAGGTCGGCTCGTCGAAGAGCATCAGCTTGGGCCGCATCGCCAGGGCGCGGGCGATGGCCACTCGCTGCTGCTGACCACCGGAAAGCTGGCCCGGGTAGGCGGCCGGCTTGTCGGCGAGCCCCACCTTGGCCAGCAGCTCCATGGCGCGCTGCTGGACCTCCTTCTTGGGCTCGCGCTTGACCTGGATCGGCGCCTCCATGACGTTTTCCAGCACGGTCTTGTGCGGGAAGAGGTTGAAGCGCTGGAAGACCATGCCGATGTCGCGGCGCTGCGCAGCGATCGCCTTGTCGCTGAGCCGGTGCAGCACCCCGCCCTTGTCGGCGTAGCCCATTAGATCGCCGTCGACCCAGATGCGTCCGCCGTCGATCGTCTCGAGCTGGTTGATGCACCGCAGGAAGGTCGTCTTGCCCGACCCGGACGGGCCGAGCAGGCATACGACCTGACCCTTGTGCACGTCCATGTCGATGCCCTTGAGCACGTCATTGCCGTGGAAGGACTTCATGACGTTGACCGCGTGCACCAGGGGAGGGCCGGTCGGGGCGGGCCGGCCGGCGATCACGGGAGCGTCGCTGATCAATGGTCTGCCTCGATCTTCATAAGCTTTTCCTTGGTCTTCTTCGGGATCGCCCCGAACCCGCGGCCGAAGTACTTCTCCAGGTACGACTGACCGACCATGAGGATCGAGCAGATGATGAGGTACCACAGCGTCGCCGCGACGAAGCCGGGGATGATCTTGAAGCCGCGCTGACCGAACAGATAGGCCTGGTAGTACAGCTCGGTGAGCACCGGCACGGCGGTGAGCAAGGAGGTGTCCTTGACCATGGCGATCGTCTCGTTGCCGGTCGGGGGCACGATGACCCGCATCGCCTGCGGGAGCACGATGCGCCGCATCCGCTGGCCACTGCTCATGCCCAGCGCACGGGCCGCCTCGTCCTGGCCCTTGTCGACCGAGAGGATGCCCGCCCGGGCGATCTCGGCCATGTATGCCGCCTCGGACAGTCCGAGGCCGATGATGCCGACCCAGATCGTCGAGGAGATGTCGTTCCACGAGAAACCGAACAGGGTGAGGTCGGTCGACAACCCGAGAGACTGGGCCAACTGCTGCCCGAACGGCACGCCGAAGCGGATCTGGCTGTAGAGGAAGCCGAGCGATCCGAGGATGGCCAGCAGGACATACCGCGGCATGGCCCGGAAGAACCACGTGTAGGCGAAGGCGACGCCGCGCAACACGGGGTTGTCCGACAGTCGCATGACGGCCAGGACCACGCCGAGGCCGACGCCGAGGATCATCGAGGCGATGGTGCCGAAGACCGTGCCCTTCCACAGACCTTCCAGGACCGGGGTCTGCTGCATGATCTCGAACGCGAAACCGAAGTCCCATCGCGGGTTGGTCACGAGCGAGCTGATCATCATCGCGACGAGCACGACGATGATCGCAATGGCGACCCAGCGCCACGGATGCCGGACCGGCCGGGCGTGGATCACGCCCGGCCGGTC
>JBGAQV010000099.1:0-11040 GCA_044220505.1 Dermatophilaceae bacterium | reverse complement strand
GCAACCCGCGCCGGGTGTCACATCGATCGATGTGGCACCCGGCGCGGACCGTTCGGCCGCCGGGGCGCCACTGGCTGGCCCGGACGTGCAACCCTGCGCAGCCGCCAGGTGCTCTATCCCTGAGAAAGGGGGTGTCCCGTGACGGTCGAGCCGGTCGGTTTCCGCGAGTTCGTCCACGCGCGCTCCCCGCGGTTGCTGCACACGGCATACCTGCTGACCGGCGATGCCCACCTGGCCAAGGACCTCGTCCAGACCAGCCTGGCCCGCACCTGGCCGCAGTGGGACCGCATCCGGGAGGGCAACCCCGATGCCTACGTCAAGACCGTGATGGTGCGCCTGGCCACCTCATGGTGGCGGCGCAAGTGGCGCGGCGAGGTGCCCACCGAGGTGCTTCCCGAGCCGCGCGCGGGAGTCGCCGGGTCGGGGGATACGACCGCCGGTATGCCGTCCGCCACCGATCAGGTCGACGATCACCTCATGCTCGCGGCGGCACTACGCCGGTTGCCGCCCGGGCAGCGGCGGGTCGTCGTGTTGCGCTACCTCGAAGACCTGCCTGTGGCGCAGGTCGCGGCCTTGTTGGGGTTGTCCGAGGGCACGGTCAAGAGTCAGGCGGCCCGTGGGCTGGCCACGTTGCGGGAGGTGCTCGCCGATGAGTGACCGGCACGGGTCGGCGTGGTCCGACGGGAGCGACCAGGGCGCTGGTCCGGACTTCCTAGTGGCGCGGTTGCAGGCGATGTCACCGGTGTCCGGTGTGGCTGTCGACTTCGACGCGGTCGCGGCCGAGGTGGGCCGTCGGCGTTCGCGACGTCGTGCAGCGCGTGCCGGCCTGGGCATCGGCGGGGTCGCCGCAGGGCTCGTGCTGCTCAGCACGTCAGGACTCTTGCGGCTGGGATGGGGCGGGTCGTCGGCGAGTTCGGCGGCTGGGGCAGGCGCGGTCAGCGTGGCGTCGGCTCCGCAGTCGGTCAACGACCTGTCGGGTGGTCCGGTGACGCCAGAGGCCCGCTCCTCCGGGGACGCCACAACAGGGACGACGGCCGACCCGGCGCAGCTGTGTCCCGACTCGGTGCCAACGGATCCCGGTCTGCCGCCGGCACCGACCGGAGTGTGGCACTCACCGTTCCAACCGGCGCAGCAGCTCGCCCCGGTCGAGACGCCCGTCAGTGCGATCGTGTGCAGGTACCGGCTCGTGAGCTTCGCGGCGGACGGGCCGGGGATTCCGACGACTCCGGCGCAGTCCACGCATCCGCTCTTCACGGCGCAACGGATCACCGCGGGGCTGGCTGACCTCGCGCGGGACCTGTCGGCGATGGCGGCCACGGGCACGACAACACCGCGCCCGTGCACAGCGATGGCGGGACCGGTCGATCTCCTGCTGCTCCGGCTCGACTATGCCTCCGGCGCAGTGGTCTGGGTGCAGACCAAGACCGACGTCAATCGTTGCGCACCGGCCACCAACGGTCGGCTCACCACCGATATCTACCTGGGAGACAGCATCGAAGGGGCCGCGCAGACTGCGCGTTGGCTCCCGCTGTGGCCCGATTGGTTCGGAGGGCAGTCCCTGCCGCCGACCCCGTAGCCGGTGCGCTCAGCGGCCCTGCACTTGCGCGATCCACGCTTCGACGTCATGGCTGGTGCGCGGCATGCCGGCTGACAGGTTGTCATAACCGGTCTCGGTGACGAGCACGTCGTCCTCGATCCGCACCCCGTGGCCCCGGAACCGCTCCGGTGCGAGTTCGTCGTCGGCCTTGAAGTAGAGGCCGGGCTCAACGGTGAGGATCATCCCCGGCCTGAGTTCGGCGTCCATGTACTGCTCACGGGTGGCCAGGGCGCAGTCGTGGACGTCGATGCCGAGGTGATGGCTCGTGCCGTGGACCATCCAGCGGCGGTGGTATTGCCCGGTCTCGGTGTCGAGCGTGTCCTCGAGCGACAGGCCCTCGGGCAGCAGCCCCCAACCGTGCAGGCGCTCGGCGATGACCCGGATCGCGGCGGCATGGATGTCGGAGAACTTCGCCCCCGGTCGGATGGCCTCCATGCCCGCCTGCTGTGCGGCATACACCGCGTCGTAGATCTCGCGTTGCGCGTCGGTGAAGGTGCCGTCGACGGGGAGGGTGCGCGTGATGTCGGCGGTGAAGAGTGAGTCGACCTCGACGCCGGCGTCCAGGAGGATCATCTCGCCGGAGCGGACCTCGCCGGTGTTCTTGATCCAGTGCAGCGTGTTGGCGTGATCGCCGGCCGCGCAGATCGAGTCGTAGCCCGTGCCATTGCCCTGATGGCGCGCGTGGAGGCCGAACAGGCCCTCGACCCAGCGCTCGCCCTTGCCGCGCTGGACGGCGCCATCGAGGTCGGCGATGACCGCCTCGAACCCGACCTTGGTCGCCGCGATGGCCTCGCGCATCTGACCGATCTCCCACTCGTCCTTGATCATCCGCAGATGCGAGAGCGTCGCGGCGAGGGCATCGTCGGTGTCGAGGGTCTCGGTGATCTGCTCCTCGGAAAGGCCGGCCTCACGGCGCACCTGATCGACGAGAGCGGCGATGTCTCGGTCGCCGTCGCGCACGACCCGCAGCGCGACGGCGCCGGCGTCCTTGGCCAGCGCGTCGGGCAACTCGTCGATGTGCCGTGCGGTGATGCCGAACTCGGCCTCCAGCCCGGCCAAGGTCGGGCGGGCTCCGACCCAGAACTCGCCGTAGCGGGCGTCGGCAAAGAACTCCTCGGTGTCGCGCCCAGCCAGCGGGCGGGTATAGACGATCGCCTCGTGGCCCCCGCCATCGGCCTGGCTGCGAGGGTGCAGGACGAGCACGGTGTCGGGCTCGCAGTCGGCGCGGAAGCCGGTGAGGTGTGCAAAGGCCGAGTGGGGACGGAAGGTGTAGTCGCAGTCGTTGGATCGCACCTTCAGGCCGCCCGCGGGAACGACCAACCGCTCACCCGGGTATGCCGCGCTGACCGCTTCGCGGCGCGCGGCGGCATGCGGGGCGACCTCGGCGCGCTCGGGCAGGGCGTCGGTGCGGGGAGCCCAGCCCTGACGGACGAAGGCGCGGAAGGCCTCGGTGGTGGGACGCGGCCGGTTGTCGCTCTTCTTCTGTTCTTCGCTCACGCGGCCATGGTGCCATGTGGGATCTCCGCCACCGAGCAACGCCCGTCGAATTGCCCGTCGAACGCCCCGTCGGAACGCACCGGTTCAGCGGCGCGGCATGAGCACCGTGTAGTCGAGGTCGAGGACGACGTCGGGGAGGTACTTGCCGTCCTCGCCCTTGAGCGGGAAGTCGGCGCAGGCCCGGTCCTTCGTCGCGACGGTGCGCAGCCGCAGCGCCCCGACATCCGAACGGCCGGGTAGTTCGAGCCGGTCGAGCACCTCCGACCAGGCGTAGACGGTGTGGCCGGCGAAGGTCGGGTTGGCGTGGGTGCCGCCGTTGATCGCGGCGATCGACAGGGCATTGCCCAGGCCGTTGAACGACAACGCCCTGGCCAGTGAGATGACGTGTCCGCCGTAGACGATGCGTCGCCCGTTGCGCCCCTGACCCTCGACGTGCTGGTTGAAGTGGACCTTGGCGGTGTTCTGGTAGAGCCGAGTGGCCATCATGTGCTCGGCCTCCTCGATGGTCATCCCGTCGACGTGGTCGATCCGCTCGCCCACCTCGTAGTCGTCCCAGAGGAACGGCGAGCCGGCCAGCGCAGCGTCGTAGTCCTCGATGGAGCACGGCACCACGAGCCGCTCGACCGGCACGGCCTCGGGCAGGGTCGGGACCACGGGCTCCGGCGCGGGGACCGACGCATCGCGCTTGTTGACCATGACCCAGCGCACGTAGTCGAGCACCGTCTCGCCGTCCTGGTTGACCCCGACCGAGTGCACGTAGACGACGCCGGTGCGACCGTTGGAGTTCTCCTTGAGCCCGATGACCTCGGACGTGGTGGTCAAGGTGTCGCCGGGG
Organism: Dermatophilaceae bacterium; assembly: GCA_044220505.1. Lineage (GTDB taxonomy): Bacteria > Actinomycetota > Actinomycetes > Actinomycetales > Dermatophilaceae > Phosphoribacter. Next base: position 7,111 of record JBGAQV010000099.1, on the reverse strand, counting down.
TAGACGGGCACGCCGAAAACGCCCGCGGCATACCCGAGGTTGGCGACCGCATTGAGCGACACGTCCGGCACCGTCTTGCCGAAGACGACGTGGAAGACGAGCATCGAGTCCAGCGGCATCCGCTCCAGACCCAGCCCGCGGGCAAAGGTCTCGCCGCTGGTCACCGCGAACCGTGACCCGTAGAGCGCCTGATAGAGGGCTGCGTCACCGACGGTCACCGTGCGCGGGGTGGCATGGACGAGCCGCTGCCCGATCCGGAAGTCCTCGAAGAAGTTGCCGGTCATGATCTTGGCGGTCATCGGTCAGGCCTCCGGTGTCGCGGGTGGGTCGGGGTCGTGCGGTCGCCCGGGCGGCAGGCGGTCCACCTCCGATCCTGCCACCGCGGCCGGTGCCGGGGCCGGTCCGGCCGGTATGCCGCGTGCCACGTCCGCGGGCATGGCAGGCTCGGGGTGTGGTCGCCTTCGACGCCGGTGAGACGCTCGCGGAGCGCTTCCGCTCGCACATGGGCGACGCCACGACCCTCTATGGGTATGCCATGCGGGGGATGGCCGACGATTGGGAGGCCGGGGGAGTGACCCGGCAGATCTGCGCCGGATGGGAATCGTCTCCCACGGGCTCGATGATCCAATTGCGATATCTCGCAGGCATTTTCCGCATCGTGTTGCGCGGTGATGCGCCCGAGCTAGCCGCCTTCTACCCATGCCTGCACGGGTCTGCGCCCGCTGAGGGAGTCTGGCCGGTGATGCGCGAGGTGGCCGCCACTCACGTCGAGGAGTTGCGGCAGGCGTTGCACGTGGTGCCGCAGACCAATGAACCGGGCCGCGCCGCGGTGCTGCTCATCGGGCTCTTCGAGGCGGTGCGGCGGCACGGCATACGGACGATCCGGCTGTGGGAGATCGGGGCGTCTGCGGGCCTCAACCTCTATGCCGATCGGTTCCGATACGTCGGGCCGGGGTGGGAGTGGGGGCCGGCCGGCTCGCCGCTGGTGCTGTCGACGGATGCCCCGATGGTGCGCGTCGAGGACCTCGAGATCGTGCAGCGGCGCGGCTGTGACCTCGACCCGGTCGACCCTACGAGCAGCGAAGGCGCAGACCGCTTGCGGTCGTTCGTGTGGCCCTGGCATGTGTCCCGCCACGATCGGCTGTCGGCGGCGCTGACCGTGGCGCGGGCCGAGCGAGCTGCCGGTCGGGCCGCGGTCGTGGACCGGGCCGGGGCGGGGGAATGGCTGGAAGGTCAGGTGGCGGCTGCCGCAGCGGCTGGCACAGGCGCCGACGTGCTCACTGTCGTGTGGCAATCGATCACCCGGATGTACTGGCCGGAGGCCGAGGGCGAACTGGTCGATGCGGCCATCGCCGCAGCGCGCAGTCGCTTCCCACTGGCCCACGTCACCATGGAGCACCCTGACGCGGTCGTGGATGGTCGGCTCGTCCACGCTCGGGAGGCCCAGCTCGCGGTCGATGGTGACCCTCTGGGTTGGGTGCACCCGCACGGCATACCCGTGTGGTTGTGAAGGCGCAGCCGAGGGCTCAACCGCAGGTATGCCGGGAAACCTTCCGACCCGCCGGCAAACCCGGCCGGTGAGCCGCGAGGCTGCCGGGAAACCTTCCGACTCGCCGGTAAACCCGGCCGGTGGGCCGCGAGGCTGCCGGGAAACCTTCCGACCCGCCGGCAAACCCGGCCGGTGAGCCGCGAGACTGCCGGAAAACCTTCCGACCCGGCGTCCTACCTGGGGGCAGCTGCCCCATCTTGGGGCTGACTCAGCTTGCCGTCGGTGTGCCGCGCCACCGCAGTTGCCGCGGTGTCGCGCAGCAGCTTCCGAGCCGACTCGGGCGCCACGATCTCGATGTCACCGCCGAAGGGCATGAGGGCCGCCACGGCGGCCCTCTCGGCGCGAAAGCGCATCGTCAGGGTGACCCAACCCAAGGCGTCGGGCGACGGCACCCGCTCAGGCTCGGAGTCCTCACCCGGGAGGAAACGCCGCGCAGCGGTGACCCTCAGCACCATGTCGAGCACCTCGTCACGGACCCGCACCGTGACCGCGACGGGCACGATGCCCGCGGGCTCCTCCAGCTGTCGGCGCAGGCGCTCCCAGACCGCGGCGAGGTCGACGTCGGCCGGCGCGCGAGAGGGCTGGTCGAGCACCGTGGCGTGGGCCACTCGGTCCACCCGCCACATCCGCTCCTGGCCGCGATGCCGGCCGACGAGATACCAGAGCCCGGTCTTGGCCACCAACCCATAGGGATCGACGAGCACAGACCGTGCTGGGCCTGCACCGGACCCGCTGCGATAGCGCAGCCGCACCCGGCGCTGCTCCCAGACCGCCTGCTGGACCACGTCCAACGCGGGAGCCGACGGAGGACGGCGATACCATCCGGCGTGGTCGACGAGCACCCGCGCGCGGGCGGCCTCGGCTGCCGGCCGATGCGAGGCGGGCACTGCGGCGACGAGTTTGTGGACCGCACTGGCCAGCGCGGAGCCCATGCCCAGGTCGTCAGGCACCGCCCGCCCTGACATGGCCACCAGGGCCCGGGACTCGGCAGCGGTGAGCCCGGTCATGTCCGTGCGATAGCCGGGCAACAGGCGGATGCCGCCGCCCCTGCCCTGCTCGGTCCACACCGGAACTCCCGCCGCCGACAGCGCGCTGACATCGCGATAGACGGTGCGCACGCTCACCTCCAGTTCGCGGGCCATGTCCGGTGCCACAACACAGCCGCGCGCCTGGAGGATCAGCAGCAGGCGCAGCAGCCGCTCGGATCGCATGGCGCCGAGAATGCCAGACAAACCTGACGGCGCCTGTCAGGTCTGGTGGGTCACGCTCGGGGCATGACATCCGACACCACTGCTACGACGGCCAACCCGCCCCGCGACCCTCGCCCGGCGTTCTTCGCCGCAGCCGACCAGGCCGTCCGGCTGATCGGCTCCGTGACCCGGACCGACCTGGCTCAGCCCACGCCCTGTGCCGAGTTCGACGTGCGGACTCTGACGGCCCATATGGTCGCGGTGTTCCGCCGGATCGCCCATGTCGGGGCCGGGGGCAACTATGCCGACACGGAGACCATTGCGACCGGAATTCCCGACGATGGTCTGGCGGCCGCGGCGGCCGAGGGGCGCGATGCGGTCGTGACCACCTGGTCCGACGACGCAGTCCTCGATCGGCTGCTCACCCTGCCCCCTGGCGTGCACTTGCCCGGACGGGTGGGTGCCCTGCGCTACACCCAGGAGTTCGTGACACATGCCTGGGACCTGGCCGCCGCGCTGGGCCGGCAGGGCGAACTCGACCCCTCATTGGCGGCCCCGCTGGTCGAGATGGCCCAACAATTCATCCCGCGCGACGGGCACCGGCCGTGGCCCTTCGGCGAGGTGGTCGACGTCCCGCAGCACGCGGGACCCTACGAGCGGCTCGTCGGCTGGCTGGGACGTGACCCCTCCTGGCGGCCGCCGGCCTGATCCTCGCTCGGTCGGCGCGCGAGGATCAGGTGCATGACCCTCGACCGAGGCTCAGCCCCGGTCGGGGGCTTGCAGCCGGGCGGCGTCGGCGGCTGCGTCGTCGGGCATGGTCTGGCTCATCCGCTCGGCAGCGACCCGCTGGTGGTAGTGCTCGACCTCCTCCTGCACCGTCGTGGCGTCCCAGCCGAGCACGGGCGCGACCAATTCGGCCGCCGGCCGTGAGGCGGTGATCGCACGGTCGAAGGACTCGATCGACAAGCGGGTCCGGCGGGCGAGGATGTCGTCAACGTGCAACGCGCCCTCGTGCGAGGCGGCGTACACGATCTCGGCCTTGAGGTAGTCCTCGCCGCCCGGTAGCGGCTCCCCGAGCGACGCGTCCTGCGCGACCATCGCGAGGATCTCGGTGATGAGCACCCCGTGGCGCATGAGCATCTTCTCGATGCGTTCGACGTGCAGGCCCGATTCGCGGGCCAGGGCGGCCCGACGGTTCCACATCGCTTGGTAGCCCACCGCACCGACCATCGGGATGTCCTCGGTCGTCGACTCCGGGACGTCGCCACCGATGCCGCGAGCTGCCTCGTCGATGGCGTCCTTGGCCATGACCCGGTAGGTCGTGTACTTCCCGCCCGCCACGACGACGAGCCCCGGGGCCGGGTGGGCGACGATGTGCTCGCGCGACAGCTTGGAGGTCTGGTCGCTCTCACCGGACAGCAGCGGTCGCAGCCCGGCATACACGCCTTCGACGTCGGCCTGGGTGAGCTCGGTGGCGAGGATCCGGTTGACGTGGCCGAGGAGGTATTCGATGTCGGCACTCGTTGCCGCCGGGTGGGCCTTGTCCAGAGCCCAGTCGGTGTCGGTGGTGCCGATGATCCAGTGCCGGCCCCACGGGATGACGAACAGGACCGACTTCTCGGTGCGCAGGATGATGCCGCTCGTGGAGTGGATGCGGTCGCGGGGCACCACGAGGTGCACCCCCTTGGACGCGCGCACGTGGAACTGGCCGCGTTCGCCGACCATCGCCTGGGTGTCGTCGGTCCAGACCCCGGTGGCGTTGACCACCTGCTTGGCTTGGATCTCGAACTCGCGCCCGCTGACCTTGTCGAGGGCTCGCACGCCGGTGACGCGTTCGCCCTGGCGCAGGAAGCCGATCACCTCGACCCGGGTGGCGACGTGTGCGCCGTAACTGGCTGCAGTGCGGGCGATTTCCATCGTATGCCGGGCGTCGTCCACCTTCGCGTCGTAGTACTGGACCGCACCGACGAGCGCCGTCTTCTTCAGGGCGGGGGCGATCTTGAGGGCCTGCCGACGGGTGAGGTGTTTGTGCCACGGCAACCCGGCCGAGTGTTTGCCGGCCCGCGCCATCGAGTCGTAGAGCGCGAGCCCGGCTTCGACATAGGGTCGCTCAAGCACCGGCTTGGACAGCGGGTAGAGGAACGGCACCGGCCGCACCAGGTGGGGCGCCAGGCGGGTGAGCAGCAGCCCGCGCTCCTTGAGCGCTTCGGCGACGAGGGCAAAGTCGAACATCTCCAGATAGCGCAGCCCGCCGTGGATGAGCTTGCTGCTGCGGCTGGACGTGCCGGACGCGAAATCGCGCTTCTCGACCAGTCCGGTCGACAGGCCGCGGGTCACGGCGTCGAGCGCGCAGCCCGCGCCGGTGACTCCGCCGCCCACGACAAGCACGTCGAGTTCCCCACCCGAGGCGAGGGCCTCGATCGCGCTGGCTCGGTATGCCGGTGACAGGGCTGTGGGGCTACTCATGGGTCACATTCTCCCACCGCCCACTGGGTGCAGTCTGGTGGAGGGTGCTCAGTCCACCCAATCCAAGGTGCGGGAGACGGCCTTGCGCCACCCGGCATACCCCTGCTCGCGCTGGGCGTCGGACCACTGCGGTGACCAGCGGCGGTCCTCCTGCCAGTTGGCGCGCAATTCATCTGTGGAGGACCAGAATCCGGTCGCCAGCCCGGCGGCATACGCGGCCCCGAGTGCGGTGGTCTCGGCGACGACCGGCTTGCTCACCTCGACGCCGAGGATGTCGGCCTGGATCTGCATGGCCAGGGCGTTGGCGGTGACCCCGCCGTCGACCTTGAGCGTGCGCAGGTCGAAATCGACACCACTGCTCGCGACGTCCTGGACCATCGCGTCGGCGACGTCCTTGGTCTGGTAGCAGATCGCCTCGAGTGTCGCGCGGGCCAGATGGGCGTTGGTGTTGAAGCGCGACATGCCGACGATGGCCCCGCGCGCGTCGGAGCGCCAATAGGGTGCGAAGAGCCCCGAGAAGGCCGGCACGAAATACATCCCGCCGCTGTCGGGCACGCTGGCGGCCAGTGACTCGATCTCGGACGCCCCGCTGATGATCCCGAGTTGGTCGCGCAGCCATTGCACGGCCGAGCCGGTGACCGCGATCGACCCTTCCAGGGCGTAGACAGCGGGGGCGTCGACGAGTTGATAGGCGACGGTCGTCAACAGCCCTGCCTGGGAGCGCACCAGCTCGGCCCCGGTGTTGATGAGCATGAAGTTGCCGGTGCCGTAGGTGTTCTTGGCTTCGCCTGGCGCGAAACACACCTGACCGACCGTCGCGGCCTGCTGGTCGCCGACGGCACCGCAAATCCGCAGCGCCCCACCCCAATTCGCGTTGCCGGGGACTGCCGACACGGCATACCGTTCGGGGTCGCTGGAGGGCAGAATTTCCGGGAGCATCGCGCGCGGCACCCCGAAGAAGCCGAGCAACTCCTCGTCCCACGCCAGGGTTTCCAGGTCCATGAGCATGGTGCGGCTGGCGTTCGTCACGTCGGTCACGTGGCGCCCGCCGTCGGGGCCGCCGGTGAGGTTCCAGATCACCCAGGTGTCGGGCGTGCCGAACAGGGCGTCGCCGCGCTCGGCCGCCGCGCGCAGGCCCTCGACGTTCTCGAGCAGCCACTGCAGTTTGCCCCCGGAGAAATACGGTGCCGGCGGCAGTCCCGCCTTGCGGCGGATCACCTGGCCGCGTTCGTCGGCATCGAGCGCTGTGGTGATGGAGGCGGTGCGAGTGTCCTGCCACACGAGCGCATTGGCATAGGGACGGCCGGTATGCCGGTCCCACACGATGGTCGTCTCGCGCTGGTTCGTCACGCCGATCGAGTCGAGGTCGCTGGCGCGCAGGCCCGCGCTGGCCAAGGCAGAACCGATGACCGTCTGGGTGCGCTCCCAGATCTCCAGCGGGTTGTGCTCGACCCAGCCGGCCTGGGGCAGGATCTGCTGGTGCTCCAGCTGGTGCTTACCCACCTCGCGCCCGGCATGGTCGAAAATCATGAACCGAGTGCTCGTCGTGCCCTGGTCGATCGCACCCACGAAATCAGCCATGGCTCAGCCTGTCATAGCGAGTTCTGCCCGTGGGTTCCGGGAAACCTTCCGACACGCTGACAATCCGGGCCCAGCGCGCTCCGGTATGCCGGGAAACCTTCCGACACGCTGACAATCCGGGCCCAGCGCGCTCCGGTGTGCCGGGAAACCTTCCGACTCGCCGTCGAACTCGGCTCGGCGCACGCTGGTATGCCGGGAAACCTTCCGACTCGCCGACAATCCGGGCCCAGCGCGCTCCGGTATGCCGGGAAACCTTCCAGGTCGGAGGATTCGGCGGTCGTCCGCCACCTGGACCACAGGCCCAAACACACCGCGCGGCATACCG
>JBGAQV010000098.1:0-11118 GCA_044220505.1 Dermatophilaceae bacterium | reverse complement strand
TCCTGGTATTCCGGCCTGCCCCTGCTACACCGGAATGGTGTTGGCGGCGGGGTGGGCCCGGCCCGACGGCGTGCGGCCGCGCGAGACGGCAAGCGACCCCAGGGCCGCGACCATAGCTCCGTTGTCGGTGCACAAACCCGGCCGCGGCACCCGCAACTGAATCCCGGCCGACTCGCAGCGCGCCGCCGCGAGGGCCCGCAGCCGGGAGTTCGCCGCGACCCCGCCGCCGATGAGCAGCGTCTCGACACCGTGCTCCCGACAGGCCGCGATCGCCTTGCGGGTGAGGACATCGACGACCGCCTCCTGGAAGGACGCCGCGACATCGGCCACCGGCACGTCCTGCCCGGCCGCCTGGCGCAGTTGCACCCAGCGCGAAACCGCCGTCTTCAACCCGGAGAACGAGAAGTCGAAGCGGTGCCGGGCCAGATCCCGACCGGTGGTGAAACCACGGGGGAAGTCGATGGCCAGTCGGTTGCCGTCCCGGGCCGCGCGGTCGATGTGCGGCCCACCGGGGAAGGGCAGGCCGAGCACGCGCGCGACCTTGTCGAAGGCCTCCCCCGCCGCATCGTCGACGGTGGCGCCGAGCGGCCGCACATCGGCGGTGACGTCGGGCACGAGCAGGAGGCTGGAGTGGCCACCTGAGACGAGCAGCGCCATCGTCGGCTCGGGCAGAGGCCCGTGCTCGACGACATCGACGGCGACGTGCGCCGCCAGGTGGTTGATGCCGTAGATCGGCGTGTCCAGGGCCAGCGCGAGCGCCTTGGCGGCGGCAACCCCGACGAGCAGCGCACCAGCCAGCCCCGGGCCGGCGGTCACGGCGATGGCGTCGAGGTCACCCAGCCGCACGCCGGCCTGGGCGCAGGCGCGCTCGATGGTCGGGACCATGGCCTCCAGATGCGCCCGGCTGGCGACCTCGGGCACGACGCCGCCGAAGCGCGCGTGCTCGTCGACACTGCTGGCCACGGCATCGACGAGCAGGGTGTGGCCGCGCACGATCCCCACCCCGGTCTCGTCGCACGAGGTCTCGATGCCGAGGACCAATGGCTCATCGGGTCTCATGGCAGCATCCTGCGCATGACGACGGCGTCGATGTCGCCGGGCTGGTAGTAGCGCCGCCGCACCGCGATCTGCTCGAACCCGTGCCGCGCATACAGCATCTGCGCGGGCGCGTTGTCGGCCCGCACCTCCAACAGCAGCGCCTCGGCGCCGCGCGCGCCCGCCCGCCGCACCAGCTCACGCAGCAGGACAGCGCCCACACCACGGCCCCGGTATGCCGTGCGAACGGCGATCGTCATGACGTCGGCGGTGCTCCCGCCATGGTCGAGGCCGGCATACCCGATGATCGGATCGTCACCGCCGCCGCCCCCGGCGACGGCGACGGCGACGACATAGTCGCGGCGCGGGCGCTGGGCGAGTTCGGCCCACCAGGTCGCTTCCGTCCAGGCGTCGGCCTCGAACAGCTCTGCCTCGAGCGAGGCCAGCGTGGCCAGGTCGGGCCACGCGATCTCACGCAGGGTGACCGACGCTGCGCCGGCGGGGAGGTTCGTCGAGGCCGGCGACGTGGCGCCGGCCGGGGATGTCGTCGCGGCGCTCATCCGACGGCCGACTTCGCGCTGACGTGGGGCACCGCATCGGGTCGGCGCAGGTAGAGCGGCTCGTGGCGGTCGGTCAGGGTGCCGCTGGTGAGGCGGGTGACGGCGAGTGCGGCCAGCGCGGCTGCTGAGACGTCGAGCAGCCCGTCGGCGGCAGCCGCATCCTGCGAGGCACAGAGCGGACGGGTCATCGCCTGCGGATAGAGCCACGGTCCCCGGCCGACCGCCGTGAGTGTGGCGACCTCCGCTGGCAGGTCGGCGGGGCGGGTCACCGTGGGGTCGGTGCAGGCGTGCACGGTACGGGTGTCGCCGACGCCCCCCCGCGCAGCGCTCGGGCCAGGAGCCACGGCATACCGTGCCCAGTAGACCTCCTTGCGGCGCGCATCGGTGGCGACCAGAAGCTCGGAGCCGACTGCGACCCGGTCGCGGGCGGCATACGCCAGAGCATCCAAGGAGCACACCCCGTGCAGGGCCGCCCCCGTGACGTGGGCGATGGTGCGGGCGGTGACGATGCCGACCCGCAGCCCGGTGAACGGGCCCGGCCCGAGCCCGACGACGACGTCGGTGAGGTCACGGGGGCTGGCACCGGCGCGGGTGAGAACCTCGCGGATCCCGGGAGCCAGGCGTTCGCCATGCGCGCGGGAATCGACGGTGCTCGCCTCCGCGAGCACCTGGATGCCGTCGTGCAGCGCCGCGGTGATGGCACTGGTCGACGTGTCGATCGCGAGGAGCAGCATCAGCGCGGCGCCTCTGTCGCGGGACGGCATACCGCTGCCAAGGCCTGGATGGCCTCGGGTGACTCCCAGCGCGGGCCGACCCCGACGACCCGGGCCAGCCGCGACGCCTGGCCGGTGAGGGTGATCTCCAGGCGCTCGGCGCTGAGGTGTTCGGCCAGGCCTGCGCCCCATTCGACGACGACGACGCCCGCGTCGAGATCGGCGTCGAGATCGAGGTCGTCGAGCTCGAGGGCCCCGGCGAGCCGGTAGGCATCGACGTGGACCAAGTCGGGGCCGCCCACCAGAGACGGGTGCACCCGGGCGATGACGAAGGTCGGCGATGTGACCGGGCCACGGATTCCTAGGCCCTCCCCCAGGCCTTGGGTGAATGTCGTCTTGCCGGCCCCGAGCTCGCCGGTCAGGACGACGAGGTCACCGGCACGCAGCAGCGCCGCGAGCCGCACCCCAAAAGCCTGGGTGTCGCGCGCGGTCGGCAGGACGATCTCAGCTGACATGCTCCCGCTTGCGCCGTTCGGTGAGTCCCTCGCGCACCCGGCGCCGCTTGGTCACCGGGGTGACCACGAGGGTGACCCGCGGCTTCTCGGCCGGGTCGAGGTGCTCGGCGCGGGACTTGGCCGCCCGCTCGAGCAACGCCAGGAACTGCTCGTTGAGCAGGTCGGGGTGCTCGAGCATGATGACGTGGCCCGCGTCGCGGATGAGGACATGCTCGGACCCGGCGATGGCGCGGACGATGATCTCGCTGTGCTCTGGAGGGGTGAGCACATCCTGGGTGCCGTTGAAGACGAGCGTCTCGCAGTGCGCGAAGTAGGGCAGCGCGGCGGTCTTGTCGTAGGCATCGAAGGTCGGGACGAAGTCGCTCATCACCCCGAGATCGGTGCCGAGGATCATCTTGGCGGTGAGCCGCACCACGCTGCGGGGCACCGGGGAGGCGAACGAATAGCGCTCGACGAGGAACTCCTCGAGATCGCGGTTGGCCTTGAGCAGGTTGGTCAACAACTCGGGGCGGCGCTGCAGCTGGGCGAAGACGCCCGGTCCGAGCCGCTCGAGCAGTTGCTTGCCCGAGGCCGCGACGAACGACGAGCTCGCCAGCGGGATCGATCCGGGCGAGGTGGCGATGCAGGCGAAGGCGACGGTGCGTTGCTTGATGATCTCGGGGTACTCCGCGGCCATGGCCATGATCGTCATGCCACCCATCGAGTGGCCGCCGAGCGCGAGGTCACCGGTGGGGGCGACCGCCTCGAGCACGGCATACAGGTCCTTGCCGAGTTGGTCGATGTGGTAGCCCGCCGTGGCGCCCTTGCCGGAGCGCCCGTGGCCCCGCTGATCCCACACGACGACGCGATAGCCGGCCCGTTTGAGGGCGCGGCGTTGCAGCACCCAGCACTCGGAGGTGAGGCAATAGCCGTGCGAGAGAACGACGGTCGGCTTGGGGCGACCATCCTCGGTGCGGGTGTTGCCAGTGGGCTCGTCGATGCCGACGAAGAGGGTCACCCCGTCGTCGGCGACGACGGCCAGCTCCTGGTCGTGCGGCTCGACGAGGCTGGCGTATTCCGGAAGTTGGGCGTCCTCACGACGCCGAATGCGGTCGGCGATCAGCCCGGCAGCCCCGAGCGCGCCCGCCGCACCGGCAGCACCCAGACTCACACCCATCCCGAGCAGGCTCGGACGGCCTCGACTCACGGCGCCTCCTCCGATCCCCCGAGATACACCCGCTCGACGCGCGGGCCCAACCGGGTCACGATCTCATACGAGATGGTGTCGGCGGCAACTGCCCACTCCTGCGCCGTGGGTTCGCCTCCCTCACCAGTCCCGAAGAGCACCACCTCGTCGCCGGCCTGGGCGGGCGAATCGGCTCCGAGGTCGACGAGGATCTGGTCCATGCAGACCCGGCCGGCCACCCGATAACGCTGGCCGGCGACCGCGAGCGGCCCACGCGCCGAGGCATGCCGAGGGATGCCGTCGGCGTAGCCCATCGGGATGAGGCCGACCCGGGTGTCGGCGGCTGTGACGTGCTGATGGGCGTAGCTCACGCCCTGGCCGGCCGGCAGCCCCTTGACGAGCGCGAACCGCGCCGTGAGAGTCATCGCCGGCGTGAGCCCGTATGCCGCGGCGTCGCCGAGTTCGGGCACCGGTGACAAGCCGTAGATCGCCAGACCGGGGCGGACCAGGTCGTAGTGCGCGCTCGGATTGGTCAGTGTGGCAGCGGAATTGGCCAGATGGCGGACATCCAGCTCACATCCGGCTGCCTCTGCCTCCCGGACCGCGGCCTCGAAGACCTCCTGCTGATGGCGCACCGTCGAGTGGTCGGGCTGGTCGGCATATGCGAAGTGCGACCACACCCCCACGATCTTGACGTTGCCGTGGCGCTCGGCCTGTCTGGCGCTGGCCAGCAGCGCGGTGAACTCAGGTCCGAAGGCACCATTGCGACCCAAGCCGGTGTCCACCTTGAGGTGGATGCGGGCTGCGGTGCCCAGCGAATGGGCAGCGGCCGCGATCTCGCCCAGCTGCCATGGCGCCGAGGCCGACAGGTCGATGTCGCGTCGGATGGCTCCGGCGAAGTCGGCGCCGGGGACGTTGAGCCAGGTGAAGATACGCACCTGAATTCCGTTGTCGCGCAACGTCATTGCCTCATCGAGCAGCGCCGTGCCGACCCAGGTCGCCCCGCCGGCCACGGCAGCGCGGGCCACCGGCAGCAAGCCATGGCCGTAGGCGTCGGCTTTCACGACCGCGAGAAGTTGGGCGCTGGGGGCGTGTCGTCGCAACTCCCGCACGTTGGCCGTCACGGCGGCAAGATCGATGTATGCCGTCGCGGGACTCCCGGGACTCCGGGAGCTCCCGGAGCGTGCCGAGGGGGCGGCCGGAGGCGGCAGGGGCTGGCTGGCGGTCATCGCCCACCAGTCTGACACCGAACCGGTGCCTCAACGACGCAGCAGGTCCGCGATCGTGGTCGGAAGCTGCTCCGCGACGGCCGAGGCTCGCAGCGGTCCCCCACTGGAGGCCCGGGTGGCGGCCAGTCCGTGGACCAGGACGCCGAGCGAGGCCGCATCGAGGGCTGGCAGCCCGGCAGCAAGCAAGGTGCCGATCACTCCTGCGAGCACGTCCCCCGCACCCGCAGTCGCCAGCCACGCGGGAGCATCGGCCTGACTGCGGACCGGCGCCGTCCACGCCGTCGGCGCCACGACGAGGGTCGTCGCACCCTTGAGCACGACCACTGCGCCCAGCGTGTCGGCGGCCTCGCGGGCCGCAGAGAGCGGCGCTGCCTCGACCTCGGGACGACCGACCTCGCGCTCGGTGAGCCGGGTCAGCAGCGTCGCCAGCTCACCCGCATGCGGCGTGAGCACCGTCGGCGCCGCGCGGGGGGCGACGAGGGCGAGAGCACCGGCATCGACGACGGCCGGCGCTTCGTCTGCGAGCGCTCGAGTGATGAGCTCGCAGGTCGGCGCGGCCGCGGGGTCAGTGGGGTCGACGCCCGACCCGAGCACCCAGGCCTGCACCCGACCGGGCGCGGTGACTACCTCGGGGGCGCTGGCGAGCACGAGGGCTCGCACGTCGTCGGGACCGTGGTAGCGCACCATCCCTGGCCCAGTGCCGAGCGCACCGAGCACGGACAGCACGGCCGCCCCCGGGTATGCGCTCGTGCCGGCCACCACTCCGAGCACCCCGCGGGTGTATTTGTGATCGCGCGGCCCGGGCACCGGCCAACGAGTGCGGACGTCCTCGGGAGTGAGCCGCTCGACGACCGGCAGGCAGCCGCTGAAATCCAGTCCGATGTCGACGATGGTCAGCCGGCCGCAGGCCCGCTCGGTGGCCGGCAACAGGTGGACCGGCTTCGGCTCGCCGAACGTCACGGTCTCGTCGGCCATCACAGCGTCGGCGCCGGTCGCCCCGACGAGGCCTGCCGGGTCGGCGCCGCTGGGCAGGTCGACGGAGACGACGAGCGTGTCTGGCCGGATGTGCGACACCCAACGCCGCGCCTCAACGCGCAGACCCGGACGGCCACCGATGCCGGTGATGCCGTCGACGACGACATCAGCGTTCGCGATCGCCGACGCCCAATCCACTCCCAGTTCGTCCGATGCCGAACCGTCCAGGAGCACGACCCCAGACTGCTCCGCGTCCGCGCGCGCCCCGGAGTGGACCGGGCCAACCCCGGTGAGGACCGCGGCCGCATCGAAGCCGCCGCGCGCGAGGCGAGCCACGGCATACAGGGCGTCTGCGCCGTTGTTTCCGGCGCCGACGAGGGCCACAACGCGGGTGCCGTCCCGTTCGCGCAGCCGAGCGCGGACGACCTTCGCCAGGCCGCGTGCGGCCCGCGCCATGAGTGCGCCCTCGGGCAGCTGGGCCATCGCAGCGTCCTCGACGGCGCGGACATCGGCCACGGCATACGCGCGGATCATGGCGCGCCTTCGGCGACGACGACCGCTGAGGCGATCCCCGCGTCGTGCGAGAGCGAGACGTGCAGCTGGGCTACCCCGAGGCGGGTGATCTCGTCCTGAACGGTGCCCTGCACCTGCAGGTGCGGCCGGCCGTCGGCGGCGCGGAAGACCGTCACATCGGTCCAGGACAGCCCGATGGGCGCCCCGAGCGCCTTGGCCAGCGCCTCCTTGGCCGCGAACCGGGCCGCGAGCGAGCGCAGCGGCAGGTGCTGCTCCGCCGGACTGAACAACCGCTCCCGCAGCCGAGGGGTCCGGTCCAAGGTCGCGCCGAACCGCTCGATGTCGACGACGTCGATTCCGACCCCGACGATCACCACGACACCTCCGGTCGCACCTGGACGCCGCGACTACTCGACCGTGACCGATTTGGCCAGGTTGCGCGGCTGGTCGACGTCCAGACCCTTGGCGGTCGCGAGTTCGAGGGCGAAGACCTGCAGCGGCACGATCGTGATGAGCGGCATGAGGAGCGTCGGCGCGGCCGGCACCCGGATGACCTCGTCGGCGAACGGCACCACGGCCTCGTCGCCGTCCTCGGCGATGACCAGGGTGCGAGCGCCCCGGGCCCGGATCTCCTGGATGTTGGAGACCACCTTCGAGTGCAGATCATGCGGAGTGTCGGGGCCGGGCACGACGACGAACACCGGCTGACCGGGCTCGATGAGCGCGATCGGCCCGTGCTTGAGTTCGCCGGCCGCGAAACCTTCGGCGTGGATGTAGGCGATCTCCTTGAGCTTGAGCGCGCCCTCTAAGGCGATGGGGTAGCCCACGTGCCGCCCGAGGAAGAGCACCGCGCGGGAGTCGGCCATGAATCGGGCGATCTCGCGGACCCGGTCCATCCGATCGAGCACGGTCTGGACCTTGGCGGGGATGTCGGCAAGGTCAGCCATGATCTCGGCCACCCGTTCGCCGGTCGCAACCCCACGGACCTGGGCGAGGTAGAGCCCGAGCAGATAACACGCAGTGATCTGCGCGACGAACGCCTTCGTCGAGGCGACGGCGATCTCCGGTCCGGCATGGGTGTAGAGCACCGCGTCGGACTCGCGCGGGATGGTCGCCCCGTGTGTGTTGCACACCGAGATGGTGAGCGCCCCAAGCTCGCGCGCGTGCTTGACCGCCATGAGGGTGTCCATGGTCTCGCCGGACTGGCTCACCGAGATGACCAGGGTGTGCTCGTCGACGACCGGGTCGCGGTAGCGGAACTCATGGGCCAGCTCGACCTCGCACGGGATGCGGGTCCAGTGCTCGATGGCGTATTTCGCGGTGAGGCCGGAGTACCACGCGGTGCCGCAGGCGACGATGACGATCTTGTCGACCTCGCGTAGCGAGTCCTCGGAAATGCGCAACTCGTCCAGGACCAGGCGGCCCTCGCTGTCGGTGCGCCCGAGCAGGGTGTCGCCGATGGCCTGGGGCTGCTCGTCGATCTCCTTTGCCATAAAGCTCGGGTAGCCGCCCTTCTCGGCTGCGGCGGCATCCCAGTCGACGTGGTAGCGCTTGCCCTCGGTCGGCGTGCCGTCGAACCGAATAACGGACACCGAGTCAGGGGTGATGGTGACGATCTCGTCCTGCCCCATCTCCATCGCCTCGCGGGTGTGGCCGATGAAGGCCGCGACGTCCGAGCCGAGGTAGTTGGCTCCCTCACCGAGGCCCACGACGAGCGGGCTGTTGCGGCGGGCGCCGACGACGACTCCGGGCTGGTCGGCGTGGATGGCCAACAGGGTGAACGCGCCCTCGAGCTGCGCGACGGCCTCGCGCATCGCTTCGGTGAGGTCGCCGGTGCGCTCGTAGGCCATCGCCACGAGGTGGGCCGCCACCTCTGTGTCGGTTTCGGACAGGAAGCTCTGGCCGGCGTCGACCAGGGAGGTCTTGAGCCGGTGGAAGTTCTCAATGATCCCGTTGTGGATCAGCGCCAGTTTGCGATCTTGGCCGCCGAGATGCGGGTGGGCGTTGTTGTCGGTCGGGCCGCCATGGGTGGCCCACCGGGTGTGCCCGATGGCCGTGCTCGAGGCGTGCAGCGGGTGCGCCGAGATCTCGCTGCGCAGGTTGGCCAGCTTGCCCGAGCGCTTGCGGATCGCGATCTCGTCATCGTCGATGACGGCCACGCCTGCCGAGTCATAGCCCCGGTACTCAAGGCGAGCCAACCCCTCCATGACGACGTCCAGTGCCGTCTCGTCCACCGCTGGACCGACATAACCCACGATTCCACACATGGTCCCCAGCCTAGTTGCCCATGGCGCAAACCCCGACCGCGCGGGCGAGCGGCCCGGTGCGCGCGGTGGGCGGACGGCATACGGAAGAATCCCCGGCATGACGCAACGCCGCGACGGCAACGGCTTCCCCAGCCCCTTCGTGGAGCTGGATCGCCAGCACTGGGCGCGGCTGCATCAGAACCACCCGCTGGACCTCAGCGACGCCGATCTCACCCGGCTGCGGGGCTTGGAACACCCGCTGGACGAGCGTGAGGTGCAGGAGGTCTATCTGCCGCTGTCGCGCCTGTTGACCTTCTATTGCGAGGCGGCAGAGCGGCTGCACGCGGTGACGACCGAGTTCCTCCTGGAGCGGCCGCAGCGCACGCCCTTCGTCATCGGCGTCGCTGGCTCGGTCGCCGTCGGTAAGTCGACCACCTCGCGCATCCTGCGTGAACTACTCTCGCGCTGGCCGTCGACCCCCAAGGTGTCCCTGGTGACGACCGACGGTTTCTTGCTGCCCAATGCCGAGCTGCGGCGGCGAGGGATGTTGCACCGCAAGGGTTTTCCCGAGTCCTATGACCGACGGGCGCTGTTGCGCTTCCTCGCCGAAGTCAAGGGTGGGCGGGCCGAGGTGTCCGCTCCGGTCTACTCGCACCTGCACTACGACATCGTGCCGGGCGAGCGGATCGTCGTCGCCCAGCCCGACGTGCTCATCGTCGAGGGGCTCAACGTCCTCGCGGCGCCGCCGATCCGGCCGATGGGCGGCACGGGGATGGCGGTCAGCGACTACTTCGACTTCTCGGTCTATGTCGACGCGCGGGTCTCACACATCGAGCGGTGGTACGTCGAGCGCTTCCTCAAGCTGCGCGAGACTGCCTTCGCCGACCCGGATTCCTACTTCCACCGGTATGCCGCGTTGTCCGATGCCGAGGCCGAGGCCACCGCCTTGACCATTTGGCAGACCATCAACGGTCCCAACTTGGTGGAGAACATCCTGCCGACCCGGCAGCGGGCCACGCTGGTCATCGTCAAGGGTGAGGACCACTCGGTGCAGAAGGTGCGGCTGCGCAAGCTCTAGGATGCGGGGGCGGCGTGCGCTCCCGAGCAATGGCGTTGCTCAGTACCAGTTGGTGCGCTGCGAGTGACCCCACGCGCTGCACGGAGTGCCGTAGACCGACCGGATGTAGTTCAGGCCCCACGTGATCTGCGTCACGGGGTTGGTCCGCCAGTCGGCGGCGACCGAGGCCATCTTGTTGCCCGGAAGCGACTGCGGGATGCCGTAGGCCCCCGACGACCGGTTGGTCGCCGTGTAGGTCCAGTTGCTCTCCTTGGTCCAGAGCCGGACCAGGCACTGGAACTGAGCATCGTTCCAACCCCGCTCGGCGACCATGACCTGGGCCACTGCCTTGGGGTTGGCTCTGGCATTGGCCAACAGCGCCTCGCGCTCGGCAGCACGGGCCGCTCGGTCGGCCTCGGCCTTGCGCTCGGCCTCTAGTTGAGCCGCCGCTGCCGCCTGGGCCACCTGAACGGCGACGACGCGGGCATTCGCCTCCCGATTGGCCTGGGCCTTCTCGCCGTCCAACACGGCCACCTGCACCGGAGCATCGGCCGTGGTCGCCGTCGCCCGAGGAGTGGTTGCGGCGCGAGCAAGGTCCATGCTCACGGCATTGTCAGCCAGCGCGATCCGGTCGGGGGCACTGGTGCTCAGGACGTATCCCGCAACGGCCGTGGCGGATAGGGCGAACGTCACACCGGCGTGCCGCAAGGCGCGCCCGGGTGTGGCTGCGCGGGTCGCACCCGCGCTGACTCCCATGCGCCCGCTCAATGCGACGGAGCGGGGTGAGCCGGCGCCGGCGGCCCGATGCCGTCCGACGTATTGCGAAGCCACGATCCTCCACACCTGCTCTAGAGACTGCCGTTATCAAACCGAGATGTTCACCGGAGCTTGCCATGAGGTGACGGCGCGCGCCAAATCCGCAACGATCGACGCCTGGCAGAACCGGCGGTGGACCAGGCGATACCCTGGGCCGTCGTTGTGACATTCCGGTGAACGACAGGTGACTCGGAGGCGAATCGTGGGGAAGTCCAAAGACTCCACCCAACCTGGGCTTGAGCAACAGCCGCAGGCCGCCCCTCCCCCGGCGCATCCCACCGTCGGGGTCCCCCC
>JBGAQV010000097.1:0-11515 GCA_044220505.1 Dermatophilaceae bacterium | reverse complement strand
CGAGATGCCACCCGGCGTGCCCCTGCAGGAGCGAGGCAGGATCGCACCAGAGCCCGCGCTCGTCAGCCAGCCACCCGGCATACCCGAGCGTCAGCAGCGCGACCGCAGCGCGCAGCGGAGGGGAGCCCGGCGCGCGCCGCGCTTCCAGGACGATCGCGGGGAGCAGCACGACCGCGAAGAGCCACCTGCGGGTGTCGGGCAGAGCCCATTGGACGGCTGCGAGGGTGGCGAGGAGCGCGAGCGCGAGTGGCGGGGCACGCTCTGCGAGGGCGGTGTGACGGCAGCTGCCGACCAGGAGCAGGACGGCGATGAGATACATGCCTTGCACGTCCAGGAGTTGGCCCGCGAAGGTGAGCCCGCCGTGGTAGGCCAAACTGGCCGCCCCGACGGCGATCGTGGCCAGTGCGGCCGCACGGCCCAGAGCTCGTTCGGGCCGACCGGGGTCGAGGGCGCGGACCGACCGGTATGCCGTCGCGCCGGCCACGAGGAAGGCGAGGTTGCTCAGGGCGTTGGCGGGTTGGCGCAGCAGACCGGTGCCGACGGCCTCGCAGAAGCACCGCAGCTGGGCGCCCGGGTGGACGGTGGGATCGAGGCAGGTGGCGGGGCGGCTGTCGAGGCTGCCGGGACGCACGAACTCCAGCAGCGCGGCGGCGGTGACCGCGAGCGCGATCACCCCGATGACGTATGCCGTGCGGCTCAGGTCTGCGCTGCGGCTCGTCATCGTGGGTCAGGGTGCAGGGGGCAGGTGAAGGGTCGGGTGAAGGGTCAGGCGAAGCGGCCGAGGAAGCCCAGCAGCCGGGTGCTCAGCAGGTCTGCGAGCCCGGCGTCGTATTCATCGGGCAGGCCGGCGTCGAAGAAGAGGTGCCCCTTGCCGGGGTAGACGTAGTGCGACACATCGGCCCCCGCGCGCGCCGCGATGTCGACGAGCAGCCGAGCCTCGACCGGATCGGCCCACGGGTCGTCGACGGCGTGGTG
This sequence comes from Dermatophilaceae bacterium, assembly GCA_044220505.1. GTDB lineage: Bacteria > Actinomycetota > Actinomycetes > Actinomycetales > Dermatophilaceae > Phosphoribacter. The sequence goes on along the minus strand of JBGAQV010000097.1, from coordinate 10,540 downwards.
CAGGGCCAGCGGCACATCGGGGCGCCAACGCTCGGGGGTCCAACCCTCGAAGAACCCGCCGCCCCCGCAGAGGATCGCGCCCGTCACCTCGGGCCGGGTCTGCGCGAACTCCTGCGCGATGCCGGCTCCCATCGAGAACCCCACCACGAAGCGAGGCCCCGAGATGCTGTCGTATGCCGTGCCCGCCCGCTGCTCGACGACGGGTTTCTGCTGCTGGACGTGGGCCACCGCCTCGGCATACCCGGACTCGCCGCCCTCGAAGGTGTGCCCGTCGAGCAGGTCCGGTGCGATGACCTGGTGGCCTGCGCTGCGGAGGTGATCGGCTAGCGAGTGCACCGCCGGACGGAGGCCGAGGGCGGAATGCAGCAGGAGGACGGTTGCCATGGATTGAGGCTACGCGGCAGCGGTGACACCCACCCTGGGGTTGGTGCAGCCGACTCCGGACTTGACCCGACGATGCCGGAACTGTGGCGAAATGCGTCACCGGTGACCCATTCAGCCACACCCATCCCCTGTGAAGTGGGTGTTACGGCCGGCAGGGGTGGGTCTTGGCGGCGGGTCGGAAGGTTCCCGGCGCGTCGGCGGACGAGCGGACCTCACGGCACGGCTCTCACACCCGTGATCGCGGATCGATCCTCAGCAGTTCCTTAAGCTCCGGCCCGTCGACAGTCAGTCCAGCGTGAAAGGATCGCGGGATGCCAGCAGGTCGGGTCGAGCGCGCTCGCGAGCGGCCGTCTGCGTCGGGAGTCGTCATCCCCTTCCAAGCCTCCTTGGCGGCCACGAGGTTGCCGAGGTTGGCGGCCTACATAGACGAGACCGGCGATCGTGGCCGTTCTCCGGCGGCAAGTCCGGTTTTCGGCATGGCGGCGGTGCTTGTGGATCCCCTTGCCGAGGCGGCCGCTCGGACCGCCCTTGCTCGCCTCCGGCGTGACTTCGGCACGCCGGCTTCGCGACTGCTCTCGTGGAAGGCTGACATCAAGAAACACAGCCCGCGGGCGCTGCACGCATCCCGGGTGCTCTCAGAGGTCGATGGCCTGAAGGTGGTCTACGTCGTGGTCGACAAGGCACGGCTGGCGGTTGGTACCTACGCCGACGACGTCACGCTGTTCTACAACGTCACTGCGTACGCCGTCCTACAGCGGATCCTGTGGGCTGCCGATTGGTGGCCAGGTGGACGCCGTCAAGTGTCGATTCGGTTCGGGCACGTCTCAAAGCACGACAGCACCGACACACTCCGATATTTCCGAATCAGACATGGCAAGGGCGCAACGGTGCCGTTCGAATTGGTCGCCAGCCTCAACTGGACGGCCGCGAGCCAGTATGAGATGAGCCAGGTCGCCGACCTGTACGGAGGCTTCCTCAAGGAAGCGTTCTGGCCTGACGAGTTTGGCAACGTCAACGGAGCCCACATCGTGAGGGTCTGGCACCAGATTCATCGGAGCAACGTGTGCGCCATCCATCTGGGTCTCATGCCCCGGCCCCAGAGTCAGTGGGCCAAGGACATGCCCTGGTTCCCGTGCCAAGAGTGCCCAGGCCCCTAACGGCCCCGTCAGGGGCCTCCAGGAGCCGATCCCTAAGGGCAGCGCTGGCAAACAACGCCGGTCATCCTGGCAGGCTCCTCACGGGGCCGCTTGTGGACCAGTGTGGACCACATCACCGACAACGTCCATCCCGGCGCCGCGTGTTCCCACACGCTGCACCACGAAAGTTGGTTGAAGTCGCAACGATTCGCAGGAGCGTGGTGGGTCCTACGGCCCTGCGCGAGCGCCAGCGAGCGGAGGGCGTGGGATTCGAACCCACGTGAGGCTTGCACCCCAAGCGGTTTTCAAGACCGCCGCACTAGGCCACTATGCGAGCCCTCCAACAACCGCCCCATCGTAGGCCAGCCGCCCGCCCACATCTTCCGGTGGCAGCACTCGCCCGACGTGCGGGCGTCGGACCCGCCAGGCACCGCTCACCCGATGTATCAGGACTGACCTGTCAAACCTCCTGACAGGCGACGCACCCGGCCCTAGGCTCCAGCTAGGCCACGCATCCCCCTGTGAGGACCGACCATGACGCCTTTCCCCCCGTCCGACCTCCCCCTCCCCGTCGACAAGACGCAGGACCCAGCCGTCGATCGCCAGGCGCAGTTCCGGGCTGCTCGGCAGCTCGAGTTCACGACGACCCCGCCGATCGTCGTCGATCCCGTCGCCGCCGCTCGATATGGCGCGCGGGTGCTCGATCCGGTCACCGCGATGCGCCTCCCAGGGGGCGGCGCACCGTCACCAACGGTCTACGTTGGAGAACGTCTGCTGGCCCGGGGCAACGCGCGGATGACTGCTCCCGGCGATGCCATGGACGAGGTCTCGCAAGTCGCCGTCAAGCTCGGGGTCACCCTGGAACCGGTGGGCGAGGCCCCCCCGACGATCAAGGATCCCGCCGACGGACAAGAGCCGGTCGCCGAGCTCATCGCCCGCCATTGGGTGCAGGGCTTGCAGATCAGGCCCACCCAGGAAAATGCGTCCTTCGCCGTCGACGCCTGGCCGGTGCTGCGCGGCTTGCAAGACCAGACCGCCGATGCGGCGAAGCCGCTCGCCCTCGACCACCTGCTCACGACGGCCCCCTATTGGGCCGGCGTCCCCTATTGGGCGGGTGTGCCCTACTGGGCCGGCGTCCCCTACTGGGCTGGAGTTCCCTATTGGGCCGGCGTCGGTCACGGGGGCGGCGGTGGCGCCGCTGCCGAATACGCCTACCCCGGCTCCGGCGGACGGGCTCCGGTGCGCGTCGTCCTGCCCGACCCCGCTCGACGGGCCCGCAAGGTCGACCGGCGACCGGTCGTGGCCATCCCGGACACCGGCCTCGGCGCCCACCCATGGTTCGAGCCGGGCGGCAGCGCCACGACGGAGGTCTACTTCAACGGCATACTCCTCGGGCTCAATGGACCCGCCGGGGCAGGGTATGCCGCGCCGCCCACCAACCCGCTCGACCCGATCATCCAGCCCGACACGGGGCATGGCACCTTCATCGCGGGGCTGATCCGGCAGATCTGCCCCGAGGCTGACATCCTCGCCATCCCGGTGATGCGCGACGACGGTGTCGTGCCCGAGAGCGTCCTGGTCAACACCCTCACGCTGCTGCTGGCGCGTCACCTGGATGCTCTGCTGACCGGCAAGCCGGAGGGTCTCATCGACGTCCTGTCGCTGTCGCTCGGCTATTACCACGAGAACCCCGGCGACGAGCTCATGGACGGCCCGCTCGGCGCCCTGCTGCGCGACTACGGACGGCTCGGCGTCGCTGTCGTGGCCGCTGCGGGCAATGCGACGACGATCGCCCCGATGTATCCCGCGGCGTTCGCGTCGCAGGTCACCGGATTCGCCCCGGACCAGGCCCCGCTGGCCAGCGTCGGCGCGCTCAACCCGGACGGCTCGACGGTCGCCTACTTCTCCAATGCCGGCACCTGGGTCTCCACCCACCGGCCGGGCAGCTCGCTGGTGAGCACCTTCCCGACCGACGTCACCGCCGCCGCGCAGGCCACCGCGCGACTGGACTACGCCGGCCGGGCCCGGTCGACCCAGGACCCGGACGACTTCACCAGCGGCTTCTGCACATGGAGCGGCACGTCCTTCGCCGCACCGGTGCTCGCGGGTGAGATCGCAGCCGCCCTCGCCGAGGACCCCAGCATCGGCAAGATCGACAAGGACGCAGCCGTCGCCCGGGCGCGCGCCGCCATGGCCGCGACGGTCAGCGAATGGCACCTCCCATGAGCATCGACTCCCCCACGGCCGGTATGCCGTCCGCCGACGCCGCACCGACGCTCACCCGCCGCGCGGCCCAGGCGTTCACGGCATACCGCGACGGTGAACGCGACCGGATGGGCGAACTCGTCGACCTGCTCACCCCCGTCCTGTGGCATACCGCACGCGGCCAGCGCCTCGACCGATCGAGCGCCGAGGACGTCGTGCAGACCGCGTGGATCCGGCTGGTCGAGCACGCCGACGCCATCCAGGACCCGCAGGCCGTCCTCGGGTGGCTCGTGACGACCGTGCGCCGCGAGGCGTGGCGGGTCTTGCGCCAGTCCGGTCGCGCGGTGCCGACCGACGACCTGCCCGAAGAGCCGGCCGGGCCGTCGGCCGCCCGGTCGGTCGACGCCGGCACGGTCGACCCCGCGCTCGTCGCCGTGCTGCACGAGGGGCAACAGCAGCTCTGGCACCACGTCAAGGCCCTGCCCCAGCGCTGCCAGGCGTTGCTGCGGGTCATCGCTTTCGTCGACCGCCCCGATTACGCAGCGCTTTCCGAAGCCCTCGGTATGCCGGTCGGCTCGATCGGTCCCACCCGCGGACGGTGCCTGGCCAAGCTCCGCGCCGCCCTGCTCGCCGACCCCACCTGGAGCCCGTCATGAACCCCGACGAGTCGACCCTCGCATCCGAGCCGCTCGACACCCTCGACGAGCAACTGCTGCTCACCGTGCGCAACATGCACGCGCGACTCGATCCGGTGCCGAGCGGGCTCACCGAGCGGATCAAGTTCGAGTTGACTCTGGCCGCGCTGCACGCCGAGATCGCGGAGCTGCAACAGCTGTCGCCCGCCGGTGTCCGGGGTGACGAAACTACTTACGCACCAACCCAATCGGTGACCTTCACGACGAGTCGGCTGAGCCTCATGGTCACGGTCACCGCGCCGTCCGACGACCTTCTCGAGGAGCCGGCCGCCCAGGGCACTATCACCGTCGACGGCTGGGTGACCATCGGGGGCACCGTCGTCGAGTTGCGGGTCGGCGACCTCAGCCTCACCGTGACCGCCGACGAGCACGGCCGGTTCGTCCTTGAAGGCGTGCCACACGGCCCCGGCCGCTTCGTCCTGCGGCCACCCGGCGAGGGCGAGCGTCCGATCATCACCCCCAGCGTGGAGTTGTAGCGAGCGCAATGGCATGAGTCGGGGACAGCGGGGCACCGACCTGGACGACACCCTCGACCAGGTCGAAGCTCGCTATGCCCAGGCGCAGGAGGCGGTCGTCGGCTACAGCCCTGAGGCGGCGGCGGCCCTGCTCGACGAGTGTGAGGTGCTGCTCGACACCCTCGCAGACCGGGCGGCCGACGCGCCGCGGGCGCTCGAGTTCCGCGCCCGCATTCTCATCACCCGCAGTTGGACCGCTTTCGAGCAACACGGCCATGCCGTCGGATTGACCGCGCTGGAGGCTGCGATCACCCAGGCCCGCGCCATCGACCGGCGCGACCTGCTCGCGCTGTGCCACATGCAGGCGGCCTCGATGCTGGCCCGCAGCGGCGACCTCACCGGTTCGCTGGCCTGGATGGCCCGGGCCGCGGCCAACGCCGAGTTGCTGCCGTTGCGCGACCAGGTGCGCCTGGCCCTCAACCGCGGCACCCTCGCCTCCCGGCTCATGGAACTCGACACCGCCGACACCGAATTGGAGCGGGGCGCCGAGTTGGCCCGCTCGGCCGGCGAGGCTGCCTTCGAGTTCATGGCGCTGCACAACCGTGGTTACGTCCAGTTCCTCCGCGGTGACCTGCCGGCCGCCCTGGCCTTGATGACCCGCGCCGACGCGATGACCGTCGAGGTCAGCCGCAGCGTGTCCGAGCTCGACCGCGCCCGAGTGCTGCTCGAAGCCGGGTTGCACGACGACGCAGCCCACTCGCTGCGCACGGCCCACGGCCTGGCGCTGGCCGAGGGCACCGGCCAGGACCTCGCGGAGATCGAGCTCGACCAGGCCCGCACCGCGCTGCTGCTCGGCGACGCCGAACGGGCCGCCCGCACCGCTGCGCTCGCGCGGCGCCACTTCCGGGAGCGCTCCGCGGGTCCCTGGCGGCGCCAGGCTCTCCTCGTCGAGCTGGAAGCACGCGCGTATGCCGGTCGCGACCCGCTCGCCACCGCTCGCCTGGCCGGCTGGCTGGCCCAGATCGCGACCCACCACGGCGAGGTCGACGTCTCGACCCGGGCCTATCTTCTCGTCGCCGATGTGCTCAGCCGCTCCAGCGCCTACCCGGCGTCCGCTGCCGAAGCCGTCGCGGCCCAGTCGTCCGCTGCCGAGGCGGATAGGGCGGTCGAGTCGGACCAGGCGGTCGAGGCAGTCGCGGCAGTCGAGGCGGACGCACAGCGGGAACGAGCCCGGACGGCATACCGGTATGCCGCGCCCTTGCGGCGGTCGGCGTCCCTGGCCACCCGCTTGCACCTGCACTACGTCGGCGCGCAGCTGGCCCTGCCCGGCAATGCGCCGCGCGCCTCCCGGATCCTGCGCCGCGCGGCTGAGGATCTGGCTGCCGCCACCGCCCGGGCCTCCAGTCTCGATCTGCGCACGGCCCTGGCGATCCACAGCGGGCGGCTGTCCGAGCTCGACCTCGATCTGGCGATGGCTACCGGATCGGCGGCGTCGGTCTTCGCGCGCACCGAGCGCTGGCGGGCCGTCTCCGAACGCGTGCCGCTGGTGCGCCCACCCCGGGACCCGCAGGCCGCCGCCTTGCTCACCCGGTTGCGCCGGGTCCGGGAGGATCTGCGCGGCGCCCCACCTGCGGACCGGCCTGCCTTGCGAGGCCAGGCCGCCGATCTCGAACGGCAGCTGCGCGCCCTGGACTGGTCCGGCGCAGCCTCCGTCGCCGAAGGCAGCGCCGCGGGACTCCCAGCGCCGGCCCCAGCCGCAAGGCACGACGCGCTCCGGCCCATCTCGCACGCGACCGCCATGCGCGCCGTGCGCGAGCGCGATGCGACGGTCGTCAGCTACTTCCTGCACCGGCATACCCTCTGTGCGCTTGTCCTCACCCCCCGGGGCTCGAGGCTGCTTCGCCTGGCCGAACGCGACACCGTCAGCACCGCCGTGCGACGCGTCATCGCCGACGCTGAAGCCCTCGCCCTCCCGACACCCGGCCCGATGCGCGCGGTCGTCGAAGGGTCGCTGCACGAGAGCCTGGCCGCCCTCGAACGCCTCGTCCTCGGGCCGGTGACCGCGCAGCGGCTGGTCGTCGTGCCCAACCGACTGCTCAGCTCACTGCCGTGGGGAATGCTGCCCAGCCGCCGCGGCCTCCCGACGACCGTCGCCCGCACGGTGACCCGCTGGGCGGGCGGCGTGGGCGCGCCCCCCTCCGGGGCACCCGCCCGGAGCACGCACCCCACCGACGGGTATGCCGTGCGGCCGGGTCCGCTGCGTGTCACCGCCATCGCCGGGCCCGATCTCGAGCACGCCGACACCGAAGTCGCGCAGGTCGCCGAGATCTGGGGTGGCGAGGCGGTCCCGACGACGCGCTCCAACGAGCATGTCCTCGACGCGGCGCTGCACAGCAGCGATCTGGTCCACCTGGCGGCTCATGGGCGGCATCAGCGGCAGAGCCCGCTGTTCTCCAGCGTGCGGTTGGGCGATGGTCCGGTGTTCGCGCACGAGTTGGCCGGGCCGCTGACGAGCAGCCACGTCGTACTCTCGGCCTGCGAGGTGGGGCGGGCCACCCCGCGCGCGGCGGGTGATGAGGCGCTCGGCCTCACGGCCGCCCTCCTGGGCCTGGGGGTTCATTCGGTCGTCGCGGCGACCACGCGCATCCCTGACGACGTCGCGGCAGCCGCCATGACGGCATACCACCGGCTGTTGCATTCCGGTCTGGACGCGGCGGCGGCGCTGGCGACAGCGGTCGAGCCGCTGCCGCTCGTCGCGCGGGCGTTCGCGGTCTTCGGCACAGACTGGGCCGCGCCCACGCTCGCAGCGCAGCCGCTGCCCCTGGCTGACCGCGCCTGAGCGCAGCTCAGATCCAGATGGCCGGGTGGTAGTCGAGCAGTTCCTCGGGGGTGAGGCCCTCGACCTTGTGCCGCAGCTGCGCCGGAATTCCGACGGCGACGGCACCGGCCGGCACGTCCTTGACCACGACGGAGTTGGCGCCGACCTGGGCGTCGTCACCCACGGTGATCGGGCCGAGGATCTTGGCGCCGGCGCCGACGGTCACCCGATCGCCGAGGGTGGGGTGGCGCTTGGTCTTGGCCAGCGACCGACCGCCCAACGTGACGCCGTGGTAGAGCATGACGTCGTCGCCGATCTCGGCGGTCTCGCCGATGACGACGCCCATCCCGTGGTCGATGAAGAAGCGCCGCCCGATCATCGCGCCGGGGTGGATCTCGACGCCGGTCGCCGCCCGCACGACCTGGGAGATGAGGCGGGCGAGCAGCTTGCCGCCCGGGCGCGCCCAGATGCGGTGCGCCACCCGATAGGCCCAGATCGCGTGCAGGCCGGAGCTCGCGAGGAACATCTCCAGGCGCGAGTGGGCGGCCGGGTCGCGGCCCATCGCGGCGTCGATGTCCTCGCGGACGTGCCGGTATGCCGCGGCGAGCTGCCGCGTGGCCGCGGGCCGGTTGGCGGGGGCATGGGTCTTGGCTGGGCCCGACTGCAGCGCAGCGGGAGTGATCCAGGCCATCGGAATCCTTCTCTCAGAAGCCGATTCGCCCTGGCGGGCGATTCGGGTGCCTCATGTGTGGTGCAGGGCCCGGTATGCCGTGCGGCTGGGAGGCACGGTGCACGGCATACCGGGTCTGGTTCTTGGGTGGTGCGTGTGGTGCGGGTCGTGCTGGTGCGGGCAGAAGTTCAGTCGACCAGGCCCTCGAAGAGAACCGTCGACAGGTAGCGCTCGCCGAAGCTCGGGATGATAACGACGATGAGCTTGCCGGCGTTGTCGGGGCGGGCTGCGACCTGACCGGCGGCGGCGAGCGCGGCGCCGGAGGAGATACCGACGAGCAGGCCCTCCTCGGTGGCCGCACGGCGGGCGAACTGCACCGCGGTTCCGGCGTCGATGTCGACGACCTCGTCGTAGATGGTCGTGTCGAGGATCTCGGGCACGAAGTTGGCGCCGAGGCCCTGGATCTTGTGCGGGCCGGGCTGGCCGCCGTTGAGGATCGGGGACTCGGCCGGCTCGACGGCGACGATCTGGACGCCGTCCTTGCGCTCCTTGAGCACCTGGCCGACACCGGTGATCGTGCCGCCGGTGCCGATGCCGGCCACGAGGATGTCGACCGCACCGTCGGTGTCGCGCCAGATCTCTTCGGCGGTGGTGCGACGGTGGATCGCGGGGTTGGCGGCGTTGGCGAACTGGCGGGCCAGCACCGCACCGGGGCGCTCGGCGACGACCTCGGCCGCCTTGTCGACGGCGCCCTTCATGCCCTTGGCCGGATCGGTGAGGATGAGCTCGGCGCCGAAGGCCCGCAGCAGCGCGCGGCGCTCCTTGGACATCGACTCGGGCATGGTGAGCACGACCCGGTAGCCGCGGGCCGCGCCGACCATCGCCAAGGCAATGCCGGTGTTGCCCGAGGTGGCCTCGACGATGGTGCCGCCGGGGGGCAACTCACCGGATGCCTCGGCTGCGTCGACGATCGAGACGCCGATGCGGTCCTTGACGGAATTGGCCGGGTTGTAGAACTCGAGCTTGGCCACGACCGTGGCGACCGCGTCCGGGAAGAGGCGGTTGATGCGGACCAGCGGGGTGTTGCCGACGAGGGCAGTGACGTCGTCGTAGATGGGCATCTCTATCGTGTTCTCCGTCGTGGGGGTTGTGGATGTCGTAGGAGTTCGTGTCGGAGCAAGCGGCTGTCATGCCGCGGGCTGTCATGCCGCGCAACGGCAATGATGTTATGGATATTCCAACGCTCAGTTATCGTATTCGGTCGTGAGGTGGCGCGGGTTGCGGTCTGCGGAGTGGGACGGACTGTCGCTCTCGTCCGCGGGAACGGTTGGCCTCGTTGTCACCATCTGAGAGGCTGACGCCATGATCGGATTCGTCGCAGGCGCCGCAGTCGGGTATGTGTTGGGCACGCGCGCAGGACGCCAGCGCTACGAACAGATCAAAGCCGGGGCCCATCGCCTATGGACTTCCGACCCGGTGCAGAACAAGCTCGACCAAGCCGGGCACGCGGTGAAGACCCAGGCTCTGCCGTTCGTCGCCGACAAGGTGGGCGACGCCGTGAAGGCCGCGGGGCAGGCCGTCAAGGAGAAGGCCGCCTCCGCCCCCGTGCCGGCGAAGTTGCGCCGGGGCAGCGACGGCGAGGTCATCGCGGAGGTCACGACGGCCCCTCCCTCGGCGGCGCCCTCTCCGGAGGCAGATCCGACGCCGTAGGGCCGCCCGCCCGCCTCACACCGCTCGGACTCGCTTGTCCGACGATGGCGCTACCTTCGTGGACGAGCACCCCTCTGCGCCCTGTCGTCGCCAGCGCAGTCACGAGACGCATTGCCTGCGGTCGCTTGAATAGTCTTCCATCTGGCTCTCTTTACCCTTGTGCTCGTACACTTGTCATAGTACACTCGTGCTATGACAATCACTTCGTTGGACTCGCAGCCAGGCGGCGGTATGCCGTGTGGCGCGGTGTCGCGGGGTGGGTCGCCTGCGCGCGGGTCGGCTGCCGTGGTGGGGGTGTCGACGGGGGCGCTGCATGCGGTGGTGGACCAGGTTCAGGCCCGGTTGGCTGACCCTGACGCGGGTGTGGTCGTCGGTGCTGCGGACATCTCGGAGGTGGAGCGGATCGCTCGTCGGGTGGAAGCCCTGCGGTTGGCTTTGGTCGCTCGGGCTGACCGGCAGCAGGTGCA
>JBGAQV010000096.1:0-11571 GCA_044220505.1 Dermatophilaceae bacterium | reverse complement strand
GCCCCTGGCTGCGTCGGAGCCGCCCGCCGCCGCACCGATTCGTCGGCGGTCTGGCCGCCTTGCTGGGCTTGTCGTGGCGCCCGTGCTCTCTCTCGGAGCGACCGTCTTCTTCATGCTCACAAGAAGCGAGCCCACTCCCGCGGTGACTCAGCCCGCCGCACCCGCAGCTACCGTCGTCGGGTCGCATCCGGTGAGCGCGACGGTGCCCGCTGCGGCTTCCACGCCCACCCCTACGCCCACCCCTACGCCCACACCTACGCCCACACCTCGGCCGTCAGCCACACCGACGTCGTCCATGGCACCGACGTCGGCACGGGCATCGATTCCACCCACAGCAAGCATCACGAGCGCCCCGAACGCCGTGGTCGCCGGATCGATCGTCTCCGACGCACCTGGCAAGGCCTGCCCGCCGACGGCCACGCCAGCCGGGTGGGGTCCCTACCCGGCTGCACGATGCACGATGTGGCAGCGCGCGTCGGGTCTGCTCACGGGGGCAACGGTTTCCAAGGGCGAGCGACTGATCGTGTGTCAGCGCGACCTGGGCATTCCCAACCCCGTCTACACCGCGAATCAGGCCAATACCTGGTGGATCTGGATGGCGGCAGACAATGGAACGTGGGACTGGTTCCCTGAAACCGCCGTCTCACAAGGGGCGACGCGCACACCGATCAACGGCATAGCGTTATGCACCTCTTGATGTGTGCACCCTTGATGAGTCGTCAAACACAGCGAGTCGGAGTGTTGGCCGACCGGAATCGGCCCGAGGATCCACCGTGCCCGGGGCACACGGCATACGGGCAGCGGACTAGCCTGACTGCCGGATGTGGCACACCCAGGGGAGGACCGGCATGAGTCAGCTACTCGCAGAACGGTACGAGGCCGTGCGTTTGCTCGGATCCGGTGCAATGGGCGAGGTGTGGCTGGCCAACGACACCCTGCTGGGCCGTCAGGTGGCGATCAAACGGATCCTTCCCACGCCGGCCCTGGCAGCCGACCCCACGCTCGTCGAGCGGATGATCAGAGAGGCTCGCCTGGCGGCGACCGTCCAAAGCCCTCATATCGTCAGCATCTTCGACCTTGTTCGCGACAGTGCGGGCATCCCACACGTCATCATGGAGTTCGTCGAGGGCGAGAGCGTTGCCGCACTGCTGGCCCGCCTCGGCCGATGCGAGCCGAGGGTCGCAGCCACCCTCATGGCAGGCGTGTGCCAGGCATTGGTCACCGCGCACGGCAAGGGCGTCGTCCATCGAGATATCAAGCCGGCCAACCTCTTGATCGACCGTCGGGGTCAGGTCAAACTCGCCGACTTCGGGATCGCTCGCGCGCTCGGCGGTGCCGATGCCGGGCTCACCGGCACCGGCCAAGTCGTCGGCACCGTCCTCTACATGGCTCCTGAGGTCGCGCTGGGAGAGCAGCCCAGCTACCCCGCAGACCTGTATGCCGTGGGTGCCACCCTCTTCGCCCTCACCGAAGGGCTCGCCCCACTCGCGACAGTCGGCTCCGACGAGGCAACCGCCAGTCAGCTCCTCCGGCTGGTGAGCCAACCAGCTCCTGACCCAGTCCATGCCGGACCCCTGACGAGCCTCATCTGCCGGTTGCTTGCTCGCGACCCGGCTACCCGCCCAGATGCTTCTACCGCGGCGGACTACCTGGCGGCCGTCGCTGCGGACCGTGCACCTGCGCCGCTGCCCGCGCTCACGACCACCGATGAGGGCGCGCCTGACCGTGGTGCCGGCCCCACCGCCCACGCCCATCCGGACTCCGACGGCCTGACGATCTCAAGCCTCCCGACTCAGCGACGCAGCAGTATTCCGGGACAGCCCGGCACGCCATCCGCGGGGGGACCGACCGGCATACCGATGCTGTCCCCCGCCGCAGGGCCCGCCGGAGGTGCGGCGCCTCCCGCGCGATCCCGGGCCCGGACGTGGTTGTTTTCCGGATTGGCTGTCGGCCTGCTGGTCGTGGCCGGGGCCGCGGCTCTGGCCTTGAGCCGCGGCGGGGGTGACGGCGGCCAGTCCCCTCAGGCGGCCCCCGTCGTCGTGGTCACGACCACGGTGCCCGCGCCGACGCCGACGCCGACGCCGAACCCGACGACCGTTCAGGCCGCCACCGTCACGGTCACCGCGACGGTCGACCCGGAGAATGCTGCCCTGCAGGTCCTCCAGGATCTCTACCGGGCCGATCAGGCGCGGCTGAGGCTGGACGGCCGGTGGATCGTGCAGCTGTCGAGCAAGTGGAAAGGCATCACCGACCTGACGCAAACCGCGGCCAACGGCGGACATGTCTTTCAACGGGCCGACATCCTGGCCGAACACCAACAGTTGCGAGCCGAGTTTCCTGGCGTCATGCTCCTCCAAGCGACCGACATCGGCCGCCAGCTGTCGTACCCGTCGAAGCCCGCCGGTGAACCCCTGTGGGTGACTGTCGCAGACCTAGGGTCGACCACCACCGAGGCGCAGGCCGAGAGCTGGTGCCGGTCGGCCTTCCCTGGCCTGTCCGGCGACGCGTTGCGCAACGTGTGCCTGCCGCGAGAAGCCGATCCTCCTCATTCCTGACGATCACCCATAGGAGCAAGCCTTGTCGGAATGGCTCGCCGATCGCTACGAGGGGATTCGGCTTCTCGGACGTGGTGCGATGGGTGAAGTCTGGCTCGCCCGCGACACCATTTTGCAGCGTGATGTCGCCATCAAACGCATTGCGACGACCCCTGGCGGCACATGGGATGTAGCTCTGGTGGATCGCATGGTCCGCGAGGCCAGGTTGGCGGCTGCCCTGCACCATCCGCATGTCGTGGGGGTCTTCGACATTGTCCGAGACAGTGCCGGCATACCGCACGTCATCATGGAATACATCGCCGGCGAAAGCCTCGCCGAGATCCTCCGGCGCGAGGGTCGGGTGGATCCAGCTGAGGCGGCGCGGCTGATGGCCGGCATCTGTGCGGCACTCACGATGGCCCATGCGCGCGGAATCCTGCACCGCGACATCAAACCCGCCAACATCCTCGTCGATCACCGTGGGGAGGCGAAGCTGGCCGACTTCGGAATCGCCCGTCTCACTGGGCGAGAAGAGGCCGCACTGACGCGGACCGGCGAGTTCATCGGCACCATCCACTACCTCGCTCCAGAGATCGCGCTCGGTCACGACGCAACCGCCGCGTCAGACATGTATGCCGTGGGTGCGACCTTGTTCACACTGGTCGAGGGGCGGGCACCGCTGGACAGCGGCCGGGACGAGGCAACGGCCGCCCAACTCGTGCGGCTGGTGTCCGAGCCGACGCGAGTCCCCCGCCAAGCAGGCCCTCTACAGGAACTCATCGTCGCCCTCTTGGATCGCGAACCCCAGCACCGCCCGGACGCCCCGACCACCAGCTCCTGGCTCAGCGAGGTGGCGCTCGGTCGTCCGGTGGCCGATCCACCGGTGGCCGCTACGGTGCTCCGGTCTTCGGGTCCCGACAACACGTCCACCTTGGACGGCCTCGCGGGGGCTCCCACCCGCACGGCTCCTGCCCCCGCCGACGGTCATCCGACCGGACCCGCAAGTCCGCCCTCCATCAGCCACAACCGGCGCGGTGGACTGCTCATCGGAGCGGCCGCGGGGATCCTGGTCATCGGTGGCTTCGCGGCCTTCGCCCTCACTCGTCCGGCTGCGACACCCAGTGTCGCCGCCGTCGCCGGGACCGCATCGACGAGCTCCACGCTCTCTCCCACCTCGCCTGCCTCGACGACGCCGGGGTCCACGCCAACACCTCCACCGACACCCGCGTCGATGTCGACTCCAACCGTCACCGTCACCGTGCCGGCACCGATCCGCACCACGGCCCCGCAACCCGCAACGCCGGCTCCGCTGGCCAGCCCGGCAAGCGGATGCGCAACCCAGCGTTTCTCGAAAGGCAGCACAGCCGCGTGTGTCAATCACCTACAGGCGTTGTACAACTACCACGCCAAGCGGCTTTGGGGAGGCAGCTCGATTCCTGTCGACGGTGATTTCGGCCCGGTAACCGACTCCGCATTGCGTGCCTACCAGACCCGCATGTCGTTGGTCGTCGACGGCGTCGTCGGCCCCCAGACCTGGGGGGCGTTGTGCACGCCGCCAAACGGATCGAGCCCGGGGTCGGCCGTCCCGGCCGATTTCCCGCTCACCAGGGCGCGCGACGCCGGGTGCGCTAATGCCACGAGCTGGCACTACTGATCTCCGAAAACTCACGCCGCCGCACCCGCGGGGACGTCGATAGTGTTGGCCACGCTGGCCGAGGTCCGGGGGTCGACAATTGGCACCTGCGGCAACTTCGAGAGCTGTCCGTCGATGCTGCCTCAACGGTGGCGGGGTGCGGTGAACGTCAAGGTGTGTGGAGGCGTACGTGGGTGGGATGCTGGCTGGCCGTTACGAAGCAACTCAGTTGCTTGGACGCGGGGCAATGGGGGAGGTCTGGCTGGCCCGAGATACCTTGCTCGGACGGACCGTAGCCATCAAACGCATCCTCACCGGCCCGGCTGCCACCAACGCGAGCCTGGCCGAGCGGATGATGCGAGAGGCCCGGCTCGCGGCCACCCTTCAGCACCCCCATGTCGTTGCTGTATACGACATCATCCATGAGGGTGGTGTGCCGAATCTCGTCATGGAATACGTCCAGGGCGAAAACCTCGCCGACCGCCTGGCACGCACGGGCAGGCTCGCGCCGACCGAGGCAGCCGGCCTCATGTCGGGTATCTGCGATGCCCTCGCGCATGCTCACTCTGCGGGGATCCTTCATCGCGACGTCAAGCCCGCCAACGTGCTCGTCGATGCCCGCTCGCGCGCCAAACTCGCCGACTTCGGCATCGCGCGGGCCGGGGGCAGCGGCGACACAGCACTCACTGGCACGGGACAATTCATCGGGACCGTGCAATACCTCGCCCCCGAGATCGCTCTCGGCCAACCTGCGACGCCGGCATCGGACATGTATGCCGTGGGCGCCACTCTGTATGCGCTCGTCGAGGGCCGTTCGCCCCTGGACACGGGCTCGGCGGCTGACGAGGCGACCGCCGCGCAGTTGCTGCGACTGGTCTCGACGCAGCCCCGGCAGCCCGAGCATGCCGGTCCCCTGATCGATCTTCTCGGCAGACTCTTGGCCACGACTCCTGAGCACCGGCCCGATGCCGCCACCACGGCGGCCTGGTTGGCCGCCATCGCCGCCGGCCAAGGGACCGGCGTCCCAGGTGGGTCCGTCCCCGGTGGGTCTGGCACAGGTGATGCTCCGGCGGGGACTGGGATCGGAGGCGCTGCGGCGGTCGACCTGCCCGCCGCCGTCACGGTGCTCCGCCCCCAGACCGGAGTGCCACCGCACGTGCCGTCGCCGACTGTCCCGCTGCCGCCCGGAGGTGCGCCGACTCCGCCGGGGTCCGGGATACCCGCGGGCGCAGTGAGCTCCTCGGGTGGGACACCGCCCCGATCGCGCCGGCCGCTGGTAATCGGCGTGGCCGTGGCGCTCTTCGCAGCTGCGGCGGGCGGGGCCTTCATTCTCATGAGGCCCGGGAGTTCGTCTTCGTCGACCCCGGCGACAGCTGGGGTGAGCACCACCTCGCCGGCGGCGCCAGGCGCATCCCAGAATCCGGCGACCGTGCCGCCCCCGGTCACCGTGACGGTCGCCCCTCCGGTGACCGTGACCGTATCCGCACCGCCGACGGTGGCGGGCTACCCGGCCGTGCAGCTCACCGGGCAGGAGTGCGGACGCTTTGGCACCGGGCCGTTCGCGGCGGTAGCAGCCGGCAACTCGTCGACGAGTTGCCTCTTTGCGCTGAACGTGCAGGAGACGTTCTCCGACGGTCCCGCCGGCACACCCTCAACCATCGAGGCGTGGAGCCC
The DNA here is from genome assembly GCA_044220505.1 of Dermatophilaceae bacterium. Taxonomy (GTDB): domain Bacteria; phylum Actinomycetota; class Actinomycetes; order Actinomycetales; family Dermatophilaceae; genus Phosphoribacter. The sequence continues at coordinate 5,730 of JBGAQV010000096.1, read as the reverse complement.
GGTGACCTCCAAGACGTATGTCATGACCTGCACGGGCAGCCAGCCGGTGACCTGCACGGGCGGCAACAACGCGATCGTCTACCTTTATGGCGGGCCGGCAACCTTCAGTGGCTGATCGGCCAACTCATCGGCGCGCGCGGACGGTCGCACTTGCCGGCATCGTCATCGTCGCGGGTGTGGCCGTGGGGGTCGCTGGGGCGCGGATGACACCCACCGCCGAACCCAGCGATGCGTCTGGGCAGTCCCTCGATTCCGCGGCTGTCAGTGCTGCCGTCAGTGCCGCGTCGGAATCGTCGGCGGCGTCGGCAGCGTCGTCATCGCCCGCAGCAAGGTCGACGACCGGTATGCCGGCGCCGCTCGCCACCGCGACGAGTGCCCCCTCTGCGAGCCCGAACCCAACCGCTGTTGGCTCTAGTGCTCCATCGACTTCCGTTCCCAACCCGGGCTCGATCAGCGCGAGTTTCGATGCCCTGGTCGCCACGCTGCCGGTCCGATCGGCGCGATCGGTCGGGGTGGTGCTGGCGTCGGTCGGATCGAGCGATCCGCCGGTCGTGCTCGGTTCCTGGAGTGCCGGGCCAGCATGGTCGACGATCAAGGTGCCTCTGTCGGAGGCGGCCCTCCGCCAGGACTCGGGCGTGCTGCCATCGGTGCGATCGGCGCTCACGATGTCGGACAACTCCGCCGCCAAATCGCTGTGGGCGACACTGGGATCGGGCACGACCGCCGCCGCTAAGGTCGATGCCGTCCTCGCAGCGCACGGCGACTCGGCGACGCGAACGCAGGCCGTGCGAGTCCGCCCGCCCTATTCGCCGTTCGGGCAGACCACCTGGGCCTTGGTCGACCAGGTCCGTTTCGCTCAGGGCATCGCGTGCTCGCCCACCAGCGCAACCGTCGTGTCGGTCATGGGTCAGGTGACCGGGAGTCAACGCTGGGGACTCGGGTCCTTGCCGTCGGCCAACTTCAAGGGTGGCTGGGGGCCTGATACGTCGGGACGCTACCTCGTGCGCCAGTTCGGGATCGTGACGATCGGAGGCAAACGCGTCGCTGTCGCTGTCGCTGTCGAACCGCGCGACGGCACCTTCGGCACGGGCACGGCCGCACTGTCCAGCATCGCCCGATGGTTGGGCTCGCAAGACATCAGCGGCCCCGGTCACTGCTGAGCCGCGGGAGCCCGCCCAGCTCGTGACGCACGACGAGTCGGAAGGTTTCCCGGCCACTTTGAGGTCCGCGGCAGACGTCGGCCCGGTCGACCCTCCGCGCCGGCCGCGGCACGGCATACCGTCGCATGTATCCCGGCGCGATGTGTGCCGCGACACATCGGCGCGTTGTATCCGGTGGATGTATCGCGTCGATATATCGAGTGCTAGGCTGCCCGAGGTCGTCCCGCCCGGGGACCCGACGCGCGCAGGAGGTGTCAGCCATGTCACGACGAGCCGAGTTGCTCGACTTCGCTGTGCTGGGCCTGCTGCACGAGTCGCCCATGCACGGCTACGAGTTGCGTAAGCGGCTCAACACCGCACTGGGTGCCTTCCGGGCGCTGTCCTATGGCTCGCTCTATCCCTGCCTGCGTGACCTCATGGGCAAGGGCTGGATCCGTGAGTCCGAGGACGGCGGCGAGTCCGCGCGCGGCAGTGCCCGGGCGCGGATCGTCTACGAGCTGACGGCCGACGGCAAGGAACGTTTCCAAACGATGGCGGACAAGGCGGGGCCGGCATCGTGGGGAGACGAGGAGTTCGACGTCCATTTCGCGTTCTTCGCGCGCACCCCGGCCGACGTGCGGCTGCGCATCCTCGAAGGCCGGCGTTCCCGGCTCGAGGAGCGTCTGGCCAACATCCGCGAGGCCTCGGTGCGCAGCCGCGAACGTATGGACAGCTACACCGCGGCCCTGCAGCGGCACGGCGAAGAATCCGCCGAACGCGAGGTCCGCTGGCTTGAGGAGCTCATCTCCGCCGAGCGTCGCACCACCGCGGGACCGCCCGGCGGGTGACCCCGCCCCGCGCCCCGCAGCACCAAGGCACTACCTCGCAGCACGGCATACCTGAGGGTCTTGTAGCCCAAGAACAACCCAGAACAGCCCAAAGACACGCACGGTATGCCGCCTCACCACCAGCAGGCGCGCGGCACTGGGCCGCAGCCGACAAACCGAGATATCCGAATACAAGGAGAACCCTGATGGGATCTGTGCGCGTCGCCATCGTCGGCGTCGGCAACTGTGCCAGCTCGCTGGTGCAGGGCGTGGAGTACTACCGCAACGCTGACGCGGCATCGACGGTGCCCGGCCTCATGCACGTGCAGTTCGGGCCGTACCACGTGCGCGACGTGCAGTTCGTCGCAGCCTTCGACGTCGATGACAAGAAGGTCGGCAAGGACCTGTCCGAGGCCATCAACGCCTCGCAGAACAACACGATCAAGATCTGCGACGTGCCGACCCTCGGCATCGAGGTGCAGCGCGGGCACACCCTCGACGGCATGGGCAAGTACTACCGGATGACGATCGACGAGTCGGCGGCCGAGCCGGTCGACGTCGTCGCGGCGCTCAAGGAGGCCAAGGCCGACGTCCTCGTGTCCTACCTGCCGGTGGGGTCGGAGGAGGCCGACAAGTTCTACGCGCAGTGTGCGATCGACGCCGGCGTGGCCTTCGTCAACGCGCTGCCGGTGTTCATCGCGTCCGACCCGGAGTGGGCGGCCAAGTTCGAGAAGGCCGGCGTGCCGATCATCGGCGACGACATCAAGAGCCAGGTCGGCGCGACGATCACGCACCGCGTGATGGCCAAGCTGTTCGAAGACCGAGGTGTCGTGCTCGACCGCACCTACCAGCTCAACGTCGGCGGCAACATGGACTTCAAGAACATGCTCGAGCGCGAGCGTCTGGAGTCCAAGAAGGTCTCCAAGACCCAGTCGGTGACCTCCAACCTCACCGGCCCGCTCGGCGGCAAGATCGCCGACCGCAACGTGCACATCGGCCCGTCGGACTACGTCGCCTGGCTCGATGACCGCAAGTGGGCTTATGTCCGCTTGGAGGGTCGCGCCTTCGGTGACGCTCCGCTCAACCTTGAGTACAAGCTCGAGGTCTGGGACTCGCCCAACTCGGCCGGCATCATCATCGACGCCATCCGCGCGGCCAAGATCGCCAAGGACCGCGGCATCGGCGGCGCGCTGATCTCGGCGTCGTCCTACCTGATGAAGTCCCCGCCCGTGCAGCGCGAGGACACCGAGGGTCGGGCGAAGCTCGAGGCGTTCATCGCGGGTACTGAGGAGCGCTGACGAGGAGTGAGGGAGCGCAGCGACCGAACCCCGCAGGAAGCGCTCAATCCTGCAGGAAGCGCTCGAAATGCGTTCTCTAGGAACGGAACACCCACAGAGGTATGCCGTCCGCTCAGCTGAGCGGACGGCATACCTCTGTTGTCAGTGAAGCGGTGCGTCAGTCGCGGCCGATGTTTGTCCGGTCGTAGGGGGTGCCCTGGTAGACGCAGTAGTTGAGCCAGTTGGCGTAGAGCAGGTAAGCGTGCGATCGCCAGGTCACGTGCGGCTCGCGGGTGGGGTCGTCGTCGACGTAGTAGTGCAACGGCGGCTGGGTCGCCATCCCGCGCTCGCGGTCGCGCACGAACTCCATGTGCAGCGTCTCGGGGTCGTATTCCGGATGCCCGGTGACGAAGACTTGCCGCCCATCGGTCGATGCCGCCAGGTAGAGCCCGGCTTCGGGTGAGGTGACCAGGACCTCGATGCCCGGCACGGCCGCCACCGCGGCCGCAGGAGTCTCCGTATAGCGCGAGTGCGGCGCCCGGAAGGCCTCGTCGAATCCGGACAGCAGCCGGTGACGCGGCGCCAGCACCTCGTGGTCGAAGACCCCGAAGAGCTTGGCCGGCAGTTCCCGCTTGGGCACGCCGTAGTGGTGATAGAGGGCGGCCTGCGCGCCCCAACAGACGTGCATCGTCGAGTAGACGTGGGTGCGGCTCCACTCCAGCAGCCCGACGAGCTCGTCCCAGTAGTCGACCTCCTCGAAGGGCAGCAGCTCGACCGGCGCGCCGGTGATGACGAGCCCGTCGAAGGTCTCCTCCCGCACCTCGTCGAAGGTCGCATAGAAGGCATCGAGGTGCCCGGCCGGGGTGTTCCGCGGCTCGTGTGAGCCCATGTGCAGCAGGGTGATCTCCAGCTGCAGCGGCGTATTGCCCAGCAGTCGCAGCAAGTGCGTCTCGGTGGCGATCTTGGTCGGCATGAGGTTGACGATGGCGATCCGCAGTGGACGGATGTCCTGGTGGGTCGCCCGCTCGTCGATCATGACGAAGACGTTCTCCGCCTCGAGCGTCGTCCGGGCAGGCAGGTCACGCGGGATGTTGACCGGCACGCCGTCCTCCTTGCCTCGAGCCACCCGGGGGCCGGGTGGGTGCGCCCGCCATTCTGGCCCAGGCAGGGCACAGCAGGGGTATGCCGTCCAGATAGTGCCCATCCGCCTGACCTCCCGCAGCGGCTGGGGTCACGACGCTCGTACATCTATTCGGTTCTCCTGTAACTTTTCTTGTCCTACCTTCTTGTCTCTCTTGTGCTCGGATATTTGTCATAGTACACTCGTGCTATGACGATCACTCTGTTGGACTCGCAGCCAGGCGGCGGTATGCCGTCCGGCGCGGTGTCGCGGGGTGGGTCGGCTGCCGTGGTGGGGGTGTCGACGGGGGCGCTGCATGCGTTAGTCGATGCGGTCCAGGCTCGGTTGGCTGACCCGGACGCTGACGTGGTCGTCGGTGCTGCCGATATCGGTGAGGTGGAGCGGATCGCTCGTCGGGTGGACGCACTGCGGCTGGCGTTGGTCGCTCGGGCTGACCGGCAGCAGGTGCATCGCCGGACCGGACACTCGTCGACGTCGGCGTGGGTCGCGTCAGCAACCCGTGGCGATGGGGCTCACGCGGCCCGGGACGTGGTCTTGGCGACCTCCCTGGCTGGTGAAGGGCTTGCGACGACCCGGGCGGCGTTCGATGCCGGTGACGTCTCTAGCCGCAGTGCGGGGATCATCGCCTCGACGATGGACAAGCTCCCGGAGTCGTTGACTGATGTGGAGCGGGCGAAGGTCGAAACGTCCCTGGTCCGGCAGGCGCGGGTGTTGAATCCGGGGCGGTTCTATCGGGCTGCGAAGTTCGCCCTCGCCGACGCTGAACGCTCCGCCCAAGAAGTCGCTGAGCATGTCGAAGCCCAACTGCTCGATCAAGAGACTCGGGCGTATCGGTTGGCGACGGTCACCATGCAGGACCTGGGTGATGGCACCACGAAGCTGCAGGCGTTGTTGCCGACCTTCACCGCGCGGATGCTGGGCAAGGTGTTGCAGTCGATGACCGCACCCCGCCGTGACCACCTCCGCAAAGCCGCCGAAGCAGCCTTGGCTGACGGTCAGACCGCTGCCGGTGACCTGACTGACGGGTCAGTCGCTGCCGACCTGCACGCCTCCACCCGCCCCGCCCCTGGCGCAGCCTTCGGGCTCGCCACGCCAGCCGAGTCCGTCGCGTTTGGGCAGGCGGCGGCTGGCGTCGGCGCACAGCGGGGTGTGGGTCGGAATGCCGATTGGGCCGATATCGACTGGGCCCACCGCCGCGGACGTGCCTTGACTGAGTTGATCGAACACCTCGACACCGAACGACTCACCGGGAAAGTCGCCGCCACCGTCATCATCACGATGACCATGGAACAAGCCGTCGGCGCCGCACAAGCGGCACTGGTGCAGCAATCGGTCCGGGAGAGCAC
>JBGAQV010000095.1:0-11584 GCA_044220505.1 Dermatophilaceae bacterium | reverse complement strand
TGTATGCCGGGTTGGCACGTTCGCTGGAGCGCAAGCGGGACCTGCTGTGCGGCGCGCTGCGGGCAGCAGGTCTGCCGATCAGCCACCCGAGCGGGACCTACTTCGTCGTGGCCGATGCGGCAGCGTTGGGTGCGCACGATGCGATGGCCTTCTGTCGCGAGCTGCCCGAGCGGGTCGGCGTCGTCGGAATCCCCGTGTCGGTGTTCCACGACGATCCCGACGCGGGTCGCACGTTGGTGCGCTTCGCGTTCTGCAAACGCGACGAGGTGCTCGCCGAGGCAGCCGACCGGTTGGCGACCCTCGGCCGTGGCTGACCACCTGGCCGTCGCAGCACGTGGACGCTCGCCGCGGTTGTCCCCAGCGTTCGGTCATCCCCAGCCTTGGTCGCGCTGTCACGTCGTCCACAGGTGCAGTGCGCGCAGCTGGCGCTGGCTGACGTGATCGCCTGAAGTGGTCGGGTGAACTCTTTCTCCAGGTGGCTGAGCGGCATCCCTCTGCTGATGCTCGGGATGGTGTCGTTCGCCATCCCAGTCCAGTCTGCAGACGCGGCCACGATGTTCTCGCGCAGCACGGCATCGCGGGTCGGTGCGCCTGCGGCTGATCGGGTCTGGCCAGTGCCGGCGCCGCACGTCGTGAGCCGCCGTTTCGACCCGCCTCTGTCGCGCTGGGGTGCCGGCCACCGCGGCGTCGACCTGTCGGTGGCGGAGGGGAGCCAGATCTCGGCTCCGGCGGCCGGCACGGTGAGCTTCGCCGGGATGGTGGCCGGTCGCCCGGTGGTCGTCATCGCGCATTCCAGCGGGCTGCGCAGCACGCTGGAACCCGTGCAGGCCCTCCTGCCGGTCGGCGCCTCGGTGGCTGCTGGAGACGAGGTGGGCCGGGTCGCTGCGGCGACCGGACACTGTCTCGGGTCGCCATGTCTGCACTGGGGGGTGCTGCGCGGGCAGACCTATCTCGATCCGCTGGCCTGGCTCCAAGGCCGGGTGGTGTTGCTGCCGGTCACGGCTTTCGGGGGACAGCTGTCACGGACGGGTTGGCCAGGGCCAGGCCGTGCAGCCGTCGAGACTCTTGGTCTGCTGCACCATGATGGGCGCGGGCGAGCCCGCAGTGGGGCATTGGGCGTGCCGATGGCCGAGACCATGCCCGACTTCGTGGTTGACCAGGTAGGTGCGGTAAGACTCCAAGTCCTGGCCATAGGTTGCCGCGCCACGCAGCCATCGCTGCAGATTGAGCACAGCGCGTGAGCCGTTCCAGCACGACACCTGCGCCATGGCCGTGTCCAGGGGCGCGCAGAGCTTGGCGGTGAGTGTGGGGGTGGCAAGCACGACCCGGACATCGGTGTGGGTCCCAGCAGCCACCTCCGCCGGAGACACCGCGACGAAATGCACGCCGTCGGCGGCCTGCCAGCCCCGGGCGTCGACGAGCACTCGCGTCACGGCGGCGGCGAACTCGCCATCGGGGATGGTGAGCCCGTCCTCGATCTCGATCGCGAATCGGACTGTCCGACCCGTGCTGCGCGCCGGAAGCTCCGGGATGCCGACGAGATGGAGCGTGCCTGCAGCAGACTGCGGCACCTCGACCACCGTGGCACCCGGGGTCACGACGGGTTCGGCCACCCCCTCTTCCGCCTCACCGGGCGAGGCCGTGGTGGGCGGCGAGCTCGCTGCAGCCGGGGTCGCCCCAGCGGCCGCATTCGTCGACGGTGCGGGTGGCCCCCCTGCGGGGCTCGACGCATCGGATCCGCTGTGTGCGGCGCTCGACGCAAGGCTGGGAGTTCTCGTGGCGTCGACTCCGGCAGCGCCAGCAGCGGGCGTGGCCGTCGGGTTCAGGGCCACGACGCGGGAGGTGGTCACGACCGCCGGTCGAGGCAGCGCGACCGCCGGGTCCTGGGTCGCGCGAGCGACCACAGTGCCGAACAACAGGGCAGTGATCGCCACCAAGACCGACCGGCGCAGTCGGTGCATGCGCCGACGATGAGCACTGTTGCCGTGCCGCAGCGTCCGGCGCGTCTGTGTGATCTCCGGCTCCCGTGACCGCGCGCGCACGTCGGCGCGCCGTTGCGGCGGGGAGGTGACGGACACGGGTGGCACTGCCTCTTCATGGGCGGGATGGGGTCGATCCATGGTGTCAGACCGGTGCCATGGTGGTCGAGTTCGCGGCACCGCTAGGCCCGTGGATGGGCTTGTTCGTAGGAGCGGCGCAGCCGTTCGGGTGACACGTGCGTGTAGAGCTGGGTGGTCGTGAGACTCGCGTGCCCGAGCAGTTCCTGCACGACCCGCAGGTCCGCTCCGCCGTCGAGCAGATGAGTGGCAGCGCTGTGCCGCAACCCGTGCGGGCCGAGGTCGGGGGCATTCGGCACCTGGCTGAGCAGACGGTGGACAGCCGCACGGATCTGGCGGGCGTCGGCGCGGCGCCCCCGCCTGCCGAGAAAGAGTGCGTGTCCGCTGTCCGACGTGCTCAGGGCCGGTCGCACCGCCAGCCAGCCCGTGACCGCTCGGGCCGCTGGGGCGCCGAACGGCACGACCCGCTCTTTGCCGCCCTTGCCCAACACGCGGACCACCTGGCGATCGAGGTCGACGTCATCGACATCGCATCCGACCAACTCGCTCACCCGGATGCCGGTGGCGTAGAGCAGCTCGAGGCAGGCGCAGTCCCGAGCGGCGAGTGGGTCGCCGTCATCGGCCGCTGCGCCGGCGGCATCTATGAGAGCGGTCGCCTCGTCCGCGCGGAGGACGGCCGGGAGGGTGGCATGCCGGCGCGGCGCCACAAGGCGCAAGGCGGGGTCGGTCGAGACCCGTCCGGTCCGAGCCGCCCAGCCGAAATACGTGCGTACTGCTGCCGCCCGCCGAGCCACCGTGGCGCGACTACCGGTCCGGGACAGGGTCGCTAGCCACGCCCGCAGGTCGGCGAGTCCTGTCTCGGCAGGCGTGCGGACGTCGCGAGCACCGCCGAGATAGCTCGCCAGGGCCGCGACGTCGGAGCCGTAAGCGCGACAGGTGTGCGCCGACAGCCCCCGTTCCGAGGCCAGATGGGTCCGGAAATCGGACAGCCACCAGGCCGAATCGAGCACACCGTCCACAGAGGTCACCTAACCACCCTGACACACGGCCAGGTCCGCTCTCGGGTGGTGCCAGTGCGACCCAGGGGTGTCGTGGTCGCCTCACGACGCCCGGCGCCGCCAGTCTGCTCCCACCCGTGCCGCCAGGCCGGCCAGCTCCAACCTGGTCAGTGCCGCCATCAGCGCACCAGGGGCCACACCGGTGGCGAAGACGAGGGCGTCGACCGATGTCGCCGCCCGGATGGGCAGCGCCGCCCACACCACTTGATCGGCAGGACTCAACAGGTCCTGAGGCGCCGCCGGTGCACAGGGACGCACCGCAGCGTCCTGGCCCATCCGTCCGACGAGATCGAGCACCTCGGCGACGTCGGTGACGAGCGTTGCCACCCCGTCGCGCACTGCCTGATGGCATCCCGCCGACAGCATCGAGGTCACCGGGCCCGGGACCACCCCCACCGGTCGACCGATCGTCGCCGCATGTCGCGCGGTATTGAGCGAGCCGGAGCGCAGACCGGCCTCGACCACGATCGTGCCGGCGGTCAGCGCAGCGATGATCCGGTTGCGCAGCAGGAAGCGGTGGCGCTGCGGTGCCCAGCCGGGCGGGGACTCGCTCAGGACGGCTCCCAGCTCCCGCACCTGAGCCAGCAGCGGGCCGTGGGCAGCGGGATAGGTGCGATCGACACCGCCGGCGAGGACGGCCACCGTGCCCCCACGCCCTCCGGCGAGGGCGCCGCGATGGGCGGCGACGTCGATGCCGAACGCGGCACCGGATACCACGGCATACCCGCGTTCGGACAGCCCTGCTGCCAGGCCCGCGGCGATGTCCCGCCCGTATGCCGTCGCGGCGCGCGATCCCACGATGGACACTCCTGACCACCGCAACCTGGACAGATCCAGCGGTCCGTCGACCCACAGGCAGACCGGAGCCTCAGCCACGTCGATCAGGCCGTCTGGCCACTGGGCGTCTCCCGGCATGAGCACCGAAATGCCCTGCCGGATGGCGTAGGCCGCCGACGCTCGAGTGTCGACTCGAGCCGCTCGCAGCCGGGCCGCACCGAACTCAGGGGAGGAATCACTGAGCACTCGAGCGAGCACCTCCGGGGCCGGGTCGGCCGCCAAGAGCGCCGAGAGCGTGTGATCCCCGGCTTCGACCAGGTGCGACAGCATGGCTCGCGCACCCCGCTCGGTGCTCGGGTCGAGCAACTCGGCTTGGGCCTGATCAGTCGGCCCGGTCATGCCGCCATCCCGGGTTGGTGTCGCAGCGAGAGGGCCAGCCCGACGTCGTCACGGGTCGGCACGGTGCGGCCGCCCAGGTCGGCGACGGTCCACGCGACGCGCAGGCAGCGGTCGTAGCCACGCAGCGACAGCGTGCCCAGGTCGACGCTTCGATCGATGTCGAGGGTCGTTGCGGGGTCGAGCCGGAACCGGCGGGACCGCAGGACCGAGCCAGGCACAGCTCCGTTCACCGCATACTCGCGTCCCGACCAGCGCGTGCCTGCGACCTCCCGGGCGGCGCGAACCCGGGCAGCCACCACTGCGGTGGACTCCCCCGGCGGCCCCAGCAATGCCGAGCGCACCGGCACCGGGACCAGGACCTGCAGGTCGACCCGGTCGAGCAACGGGCCCGCGAGTTTGGCGGTGTAACTGCGGCGCCGCACGATCGAGCACTGGCAACGATCGCCCTTGCCGAACCCGAATCCACAGGGACACGGGTTGGCCGCGAGGACCAACTGGAATCGGCAGGGGTAACGGAACCGTCCCGCCGCACGCGCCACGACGACGGTGCCCGACTCCATGGGCTGACGGAGCGCCTGGAGCACATGGCTACGAAACTCCGGGGCTTCATCGAGGAAGAGCACCCCTCGGTGGGCCTGGGTGATCGCACCGGGAGTGACCAGGCCGGATCCCCCGCCGATGATGGCCGCCATCGACGCCCCGTGGTGCGGGGCGACGAATGGCGGGCGCCGACAGAGCCCGTCGAGGCGCGCGATGCGGCCGGACAGCGACGCAATAGCAGTGACCTCCAACGCCTGGGCGGCGTCCAACGGCGGCAGCAACCCGGGGAGTCGTTCGGCCAGCATCGACTTCCCGGCACCCGGCGGGCCGACGAGGAAGAGGTGATGAGCCCCGGCCGCGGCGATCTCTAGGGCCAGCCTGGCCTCGGCCTGTCCCACGACATCGGCCAGATCCGGCACAGGCACGTCTGACTCGTCGGCCAGGTCAGGCTCTGGCACAGCCGAGACCGGCAAACCGGCGGCCAGCGCGCGATAGCGGGTCACGAGCTCAGCGACCTCGGCGACCGGGTGCACCGTCACTCCGGCTGCCAGCCGGGCCTCCCGGGCATTGGCCACCGGCACCACGACATGCCGCACCCCGGCGGCTGCGGCCGCCAGCACCATCGACAGGACACCGCGCACGGGTCGGACCGATCCGTCCAGGCCGAGCTCGCCGATGTGTGCGACATCCGCAGCCACACCCGCGGGGATGTCGCCCTCGGCGATGAGCACGGCGACGAGGATCCCCAGATCGAAGCCACTGCCGATCTTGGGCACCGAGGCCGGTGAGAGGTTGACGGTCACGCGACGTTGCGGCACGGCATACCCGCTGTTGGACGCTGCCGCGCGCACCCGGTCGGGGGCTTGGGCACAGGAGGGGTCGGGCCGGCCACCGATGGTGAAGGCCGGCAGCCCAGACGACACGTCGACCTCCACGTCGACAACCAAGCCATCCATCCCGATGAGTCCGACACCCAGCGTGCGGCCCAGGCCCATGTCAGCCCACCCCCACGAGATGCTCGACGAGCGCCGGACCCGTCGGTGGCCGGGAAACCGCCACCACATCGACTCTCATCTGCCCGTAATCCCCCGGGTGTTCCTGCACCCAGACGGCCGCTAGCCGGCGCAGCCGGGCCAGCTTGTGCGGCGTGACCGCTGCCTGAGGCGGCCCATAGCTCACCCCGCGACGCGTCTTGACTTCGCACACCACCAGCGTGGCGCCGTCGCGCGCGACGATGTCGATCTCGCCCTGTGGGCAGCGCCAGTTGGCCGCGAGGACGGCATACCCGAGGTCGCGCAGATAGCGAGCGGCGAGCTGCTCGCCGTAGCGACCGACGGCAGCAGCGACCCGGTACGGCATACCGGCTGTGGCACGCACCGGAGAAGGAGTGACCATGGCCCGCAGCGTGCTCCCCGGCAGGCACCTCGCGCACCAGGGCGCCGGCCGCGCTGTGGACGGTGGGACTCACCCGGCGGGGATGTGGACAGCGCCGCCCACCGCCCACCGCCGCAGCCCGTCAGGACCGCGGTCCCGTCAGGGCAACTGCAGCTCGGTCTTGGGCAGTTCCTCGATGTTGACGTCCTTGAACGTCACGACGCGCACCGACTTGACGAACCGCGCCGGGCGATAGATGTCCCACACCCAGGCATCGGTCATCGTGAGGTCGAAGAAGACCTCCCCACCGTCGGAGCGCACCTTCATGTCGACCGAATTGCACAGATAGAACCTGCGCTCGGTCTCGACGACGTGGGTGAAGAGCGAGACGACATCGCGGTATTCGCGGTAGAGGGCAAGCTCCTGCTCGGTCTCGTACTTCTCGAGGTCCTCGGAGCTCATCGGGTCGTCCTCACTGGTGGATCAGCGACTGGTCGCTGTGCGCTGGATCATCGGTGGTCTCGCGCGGGTCGTCGTCCCGTTCTATCACCTCTGCATCGGCGGCGCCGCCAGCCCTGGAGCGGCCGCCGGCCGGGCCACCGGGCAGCCGCCAGGACCGTCGGTGCAGTTCACAGGGCCCATGCCGCTCCAGAGCGGCGAGGTGGTCGGGGGCGGCATACCCCTTGTTCACGGCCCATCCGTATGCCGGGTGCTCACCGTCCAGCTCGATCATCAGCCGGTCTCGGGTGACCTTCGCCAGCACTGAGGCGGCCGCCACCGACGAGCAGGTGAGATCGGCCTTGATCATCGTCGTGACCGGCGGGGACCCGGCATACGGGGCGAACAGGTGCATTACGGCGGCTGACCCGAGCGATCCCAGCGATCCCCCCGACCCACCGGCCAACTCCCCGGGACCAGTGTCGGCGAACTCGAACAGTCCCACGCGTTCGGGAGGGGTGAGCCAGTCGTGGTTGCCGTCGAGGACGATGAGGTCCGGGCGCATCGGCAAGGACGCCAGTGCGCGCAGCCCGGCAAGGCGCAATGCCGCAATGATCCCGACGAGGTCGATCTCCTCAGGGGTCGCATGGCCGACCGCGAAGGCGGGAGCCCACCGCTGGATCCGCGGCACGAGCCGCTCGCGGGCGATATGGGTGAGCAACTTGGAGTCGCGGACGCCGGTCGGAGCGCTGCGGCAGGTCTCGTCGATGACGACCACCCCGACGGTCACCGGACCAGCGAGCGCGCCCCGCCCGACTTCGTCCATTCCGGCGAGCAAGGGGTGCCCCGCCCGCTGCAGCGCCCGTTCGACCCGCAACGTGGGTGCGGTAGAGCGACGAGGGCGCGCCGAGGTGGTGCGGGTGGCGGCCATGGGCTCAGGGAGTCGGCGTGGGCGCTGGCACTGATCCGAACACCGACTGGGGCGCCGTGATCCAGGTCAGCCGGGACAGCGGCCAGACGATCATGAGAGCCCGCCCGTGGATCTTGTCGATCGGCACCGACCCCAGCGCGCCGGTGCCGTCGTCGTGAAGGCGCGAGTCGGCGGAGTCGCTGCGGTGGTCGCCCATGACCCACACCTTGTCGGCCGGGACGACGACGGAGAAGTCGGGCCGTCCGCCACCGGGGGTGTCGCCCGGCTTGACATAGGGCTCGACGATCGAGACGCCATTGACACTCACCCGTCCCTGGACGTCGCAGCAGGCGACCGTGTCGCCGGGCAGTCCGATGACTCGCTTGATGAGGTGCTCATCGGAGTCATCGGGAGCGAGGCCGAGGAAGATCAGCAGGCTCTGGATCGGCGTGCGTTCCTTGACCGGCAGGTCGCCCAACCAGTTGTCGGGATCGGCGAAGACCACGACGTCCCCCCGCTGCAAGGCGATCGGGCCCGGGGTGAGCTTGCCGACAACGACCCGGTCGTCCTTGATGAGGGTGTTCTCCATCGAGCCGGACGGGATGTGGAAGGGCTGCAGTAGGAAGGTCTTGACGATGAGCGACAGCACCATCGCCAGGCTCACCACGATGACGACCTCGCGGGCGGCCGAGAGCAGCCACCGCCCGAAGGAACGCGGCGCGGGGGGTGCGTCCTCAACTGTTTCAGGAGAGGTATGCCGTGCGGCGGCGACGGATTCGCCGATAGGGGGGTGGACGACGGCGCGACCAGTGGCCCCCTCGTCGTGCTGGTTCTCCGCGTCCGGTGCTGTCATCAGGGCGCCATCCTAGGACGACGCGCTGGGTAGCTTGGGGATCTGCTGGAGCGTGGGCGCGGGAGTCAAACCTCCGAGTCGACCGAGCGGCCAATACCTCACCCAGGCTCGGCCCACGACCGCGTCAAGCGGGATGAGCCCGCCGCCCGGCGAGCCGAGGTGAGCTCGCGAGTCTGCCGATGCACTCCGGTGGTCGCCGAGCACCCAAATCCGCCCGTCCGGCACGGTGATGTCGAAGGGCTGCAGACTCGGAGCGTTGCCGGGATAGACGTAGGGCTCGTTCACCGGGGTGCTGTTGACGGTGATCCGCCCGTCCGGGGCACAGCACACGACGTGATCGCCGGGCACCCCCACCACCCGCTTGACGTAGTCGGCGCCCGAGCCCAAGGAAACCAGCGTGGCCATCGACTTGAGGATGCCCTTGAGCCCCGAGCCGGGAGCGTCGGCGCCCGCCGGTGCTCCCCAGGTGCCGGTGCCGTCGAAGACCACGACATCGCCGCGCTCGATGGACGGCCCCCGTTGCAGCCGACTCACGAGGATCCGATCTCCGGGCATGAGCGTCGGCTCCATCGAGCCTGACGGCACCGAGAAGGACTGCACCAGGAAGCCACGCACGAGCAACATGACGACGATCGCCACTGCGAAGGTCGCAAGCCAGTGGCTGATCTCGGCGCGGTCCTGCCCGCGATGCCGACGACGCTCGCGATCGCTTTCCTGGCGCGCGAGTTCCTTCGCCTCGCGCCGGGTCCGGGGCGCCGGACCGTCGCTGCGGGTGCCGCGCCGAGACGCTGACGCCGGCTCGACCGGGGGTTCCCGGTCGGCCGGCGTCGCAGAGTGCTGCACGTCTGGCGTCCAGCCGACAGCGTCAGGCGTCGGACTTGGCGGTGTCGGAGCGCTTTTCCTTGATCTTGGCGGCCTTGCCGCGCAGGTCGCGCAGGTAGTAGAGCTTCGCGCGGCGGACGTCACCGCGGGTGACGACCTCGATCTTGTCGATGATCGGCGTGTGCACCGGGAAGGTGCGCTCGACGCCGACACCGAAGCTCACCTTGCGCACGGTGAAGGTCTCGCCCAGGCCTCCGCCGTGCCGGCGGATGACGATGCCCTGGAAGACCTGGACCCGGGAGCGGTTTCCTTCGATGACCTTGACGTGGACCTTGAGAGTGTCGCCGGCCCGGAACTGCGGGATGTCACTGCGCATCGATGCGGCGTTGACGCCGTCCAACTGGTGCATGTCTCGTTCGCTTTCTCGACGCGCCACAGGTCGCCTCGGGTGGTCAGTCTCGATCAGGTATGCCGTCCGGCCCGCCGCGCGCCGCGCCGACCTCGGTCGGGTGCGGCCCTCCCCCTGTGGCAGGGGCGATGTGGCGAAGACGCAAGGGTCAAGTGTGCCAGAGCACCCGGCATACCGGTAAATCGGGCGCGTCGATTCGTCGGGCGTAGCGCACCATCGGCATAGCTCGGCGTCAGGTGAGCAGGTCGGGGCGGCGGGCGCGGGTGCGTTCGACGCGCTGGGCCTGCCGCCAGGCGGCGATCGCCCCGTGGTTGCCGGACAGCAGGATCTCGGGCACGTCCAGCCCGCGCCAGTACGCCGGTTTGGTGTAGACGGGATATTCGAGCAGGCCGTCCTCGTGCGACTCCTCGACGAGTGACTCGGCGTTGCCGATGACCCCAGGCAGCAGTCGCGCGACCGCCTCGACCATCGCCAGCACCGCCACCTCACCACCGTTGAGCACGTAATCCCCGAGCGACACCGGCAGCACCCGCATGCGCTGGGCGGCGTGGTCGAGGACCCGCTCGTCGATGCCCTCGTAGCGCCCACACGCAAACGCCAGCCACGGTTCGCCGGCGAGTTCGCGCGCGAGAGCCTGCGTGAACGGCATACCGGATGGGGTCGGCACGAGCAGCCGCGGCACTGCCCCGAGGCCCGAGTCCAGCAGCGCGTCCAGGGCCTCACCCCACGGCTCGGGGCGCATGACCATGCCCGCTCCCCCGCCGTAGGGAGTGTCGTCGACCGTGCGGTGCCGGTCATGGGTGAAATCACGCAGATCATGGACACGCACGTCGAGCAAACCCTGCTCCCGAGCCTTGCCGATCAGCGAAAGTCCCAGCGGCGCAAGGTAATCCGGGAAGATCGTCACCACATCGATGCGCATGTCAGGCATCCAGCTCCAGCAACCCCTCCGGTGGCGCCACGACGACGCGACCGCCTGCAAGGTCGACCTCGGGCACCAGCGCGGTGACGAACGGCAGGTATGCCGTCCGGCCGTCCGGGAGGGCCAGCACCAGGCGATCCTGGCCAGGGCCGATGTCCAGGCCCGACACCGTGCCGACGGCCGAACCATCGACGCGAACCGCCGCGAGCCCGACGAGTTGCTCCTCGTACCATGCGTCGCCGCCCTCGTCGGGTTCGAGCAACTCCTCGCCGCCCTCCGGGGTGAGCAGCCGGGTGCCTCGCAATCCCTCGGCGCCGGTGCGATCAGGGATCTCCTCGAAGCCCAACAACCAGACGCCGTTGTGGTCCCGGGCCGAACTGATCGTCAACGCGCGCGGCACGCCGCTGCCCGCAGCCGCCTTGGTCGGCAGCACCGTCCCGACGGCGAACCGGCCGGCCGGGTCGTCGGTGTGCACCTGCACGGTCACCTCGCCCTTGATCCCGTGCGGCTTGCCGATGCGGGCGACGACGTGAGTCATGTCGCCATCCTCTCAGGACGGATGAGGGCCCCGCTGCCGTGGCAACGGGGCCCTCACACGGAGTGATCAGGATTGGCTAGCGCCGATCGGTGTCCACGATGTCGACCCGGATGTTCGACCCGCCCGACAGCGCCCCGATGACGGTGCGCAGCGCGCTGGCCGTGCGACCGGACCGGCCGATGACCCGGCCGAGGTCCTCAGGATGCACCCGCACCTCGAGCAGCTCGCCCCGGCGCAGGTCCTTGCGCCGCACGACGACCTCGTCCTCGTGGTCGACGATGCCCTTGACCAGGTGTTCCAGGGCCTCTTCGAGCACGGTCAGGCTCCAGCCTTGACGAACCCGGCAGCCTCAGCAGCGGCAGCAGTCTTGAACCAGACCTCGGCGACCGTCGCGGCATACCACTGGCCGTCCGGCTCGTGGTACTTCATCGAGTCCTTGTTGCCCTTGATTGTGAAGCCCTCGGGGGCCGAGCCGTCTGCGAGCGGG
>JBGAQV010000094.1:0-11736 GCA_044220505.1 Dermatophilaceae bacterium | reverse complement strand
ACCTGCCGGGCCGTGCCCGAGGGCGACGTCGAGATCGAGCTGCGCGACGAATCGCTGCGGCTCACCAATGCCATGCTGCGCCGGCTGCGGCTGGCGAGCTACTAGAACTGCCGAACGACTGAACGACCCGATTCACCGAAAGAGGCTGGGCGTGACCGAGACCTACCGCGTGACCGTCGAACCGCTCGGCCGGGAGGTCGAGTGCCGGTCCGACCAGACCATCCTCGACGCGTGCCTGCGCAACGGGGTCTGGCTGCCGCACTCCTGCACCCACGGCACCTGTGCGACATGCAAGGTCGAGGTGCTCGACGGCGAGGTCGACCACGGCGCGTCGACGAGCTTCGCGCTGATGGACTTCGAGCGCGACGAGGGCAAGACCCTGCCGTGTTGCGCGATCCCGCGCTCGGATGTCGTCATCGAGGCCGACATCGATGTCGACGAGAGCCTGGAGGTCTTCCCGGTCGCCGACTACACCGGCACGGTGGTCTCGATCGAGGATGTCGCGACCGACACCAAGCGCGTGGTCATCGAGACCGACCGCGAGGTGCGCTTCAATGCCGGGCAGTACATGCGGATCGTCGTGCCACCGCGCCCGGGAGACACCCGCCGGTATGCCGTGGACCGCACCTATTCGATGGCCAACCCACCGACCGAGACGCGACGGCTGGAGTTCCAGATCCGCCGGGTCGTCGGTGGGGCGGCGACCGACGGGTGGATCTTCGCCGCGGGCGACGCCTCGGGCGATGCCTCCGGCGACGCCTCGGAGGGCAGCGGGCGGATGCCGCTCGCGGTGGGCGACGAGGTCGCGTTGTCCGGGCCCTATGGGCGCTTCGTGTTGCGCACCGGGTCGGACGCGCCGGTCGTCATGATCGCCGGCGGCACCGGCCTGGCGCCGATGGCCGCGATGATCAAACATGCGTTGCTCAACGGTGAATACGAGGGGCCGATCACCCTCTATCAGGGTGCCCGCACCCGGGAGTGGCTCTATGACGTCGAGCTTTTCCGGGAGTTGGAGCAGCAGTACCCCGACCAGTTCACCTATCGGCCGTGCCTGTCCGAGGTGCCCGCCGAGCAGGCCGAAGCTGACGGTTTCGCCAGCGGCAATGTCACCGACGTGCTCGAGGCCGATCACCCGACCTTGCGGGGCTATCAGGGCTATGTGTGCGGCCCGCCGGTCATGGTGGAAGCTGCGCTGAAGACCTTGATGGGGCGGCGGCTCTTCCCCCGCGACATCTTCCGCGAGGACTTCTTCAACGAGGCCGACAAGGCCGGCGGCGGAGTGCGCTCGCCGCTCATCAAACGCTGACCTGCACGGCATACCGAAGGAGCCTTTCCGGTGGGACATGTGACCAACCGAGCCACCCTCACGGCCGACGGGGCGCTTGTTGCGCTGCACGCGGCCTATGCGAAATCGCGGGAGATCGGGGTGCCGGTCAACATTTCGGTGTGCGACGCGGCGGGGCATGAGCTGGCGTTCCTGCGGCCCGACGGTGCCGCGCTGCTCTCGATGGGCATCGCGCGCGACAAGGCGTATTCGGTGTGCGCCTTCAACGGGATGCCGACCGATGCCTGGTACGGCGCCATCAAGGACGAACCGGCGCTGTTGGCCGGCATCGTGCAGCGCGACCGGCTGGTGATCTTCGGCGGCGGGGTGCCGATCGTCGTCGACGGTGCGGTGGTCGGGGCGGTCGGCTGCTCGGGCGGTAGCGCCGAGCAGGACGCCGAGGTCGCGTCGGCGGGTGCGGCTGCGGTCGCCGGCTGAAGCGCCAGCATCGGGTATGCGCTCGCTGTGCATCCCATGCACTCAGGGCCAGGAGCCCCCCTATCCGGTGACCCGCTCCTGACCCTGATCAGCGCCATCCACTGGTGCCGATGACGACTCTGCCCAAGGTGGCTGAGGTGGACAAGTCCCCCGGTCCGGGGACGGCTGCGGGGGTTCACCTGGGGTGAGACAAGTGCCACAGTGAGAGGCATGGGAGGGGACCCACCGCGCGCAGTCGCGCTCGGGGCTGCCTCTCCGGAGATGATCCTCGACCGGCGCGCGCTGTTGCGCGGCCTGCACTGGGGATCCCTCCTCATGTTCGTGGGGGATCTCCTCACAACGGCGGCTCAGTACGCGAGCTCCCCACAGGACGCGCCGTTGTGGCTATTCGTGACCGCGATGACCGTTCTTACGGTCATCGCGGGGTGGCAAGTGTGGGATGCGCGTCGGGTGTCGGAACGGCGGCTTGCCCTGCGGACGTGGGTGGGGTGCTCCGTGGCTTTCGTCCTCGTTCTCCTCGCGACCGGGTACCTGACCCATCCCACGCCTGCCTTGCCGAGCCTCTTCACTCCGGTGGGCGGGGCCCTTGGCGTTGCTGGCTTCGCCTTCACGCCAACGGTGGGTCGCTGGCTGACGATGAGCGTTGCGAGCCTCTTGGTGTGGTCCCGCTGGAGCACCGCGGATCATGTGCCGGGGATCGCCAGCGCGGTGGTGATGTGCATCGGCGGGCTCACTGCCGCGACGGTCATCGGCATCCTGTTGCGTTTGGCAGACCGGATCCAGCGAAGTCAGGAAGCCATGTGGGACGAGCGCGAGGATGCCGCCCGCACGTCCGCAGTCGCGGCCTCCAAGATTCGGTGGGACGGGCTTATCCACGACAAGGTGCTTGCCGCACTCCGCCTGGCCGGGCAGGACGGAACGCCGCTGGCGCGAGCGGCGGCGGCCGAGCTTGCCGGTCAGGCCCTGGGCCTCATCCACCCCGAGTCCCCGGCTCGACCGCAGGGGGGAGTGACCCACGGCGTGCTGGCGGCCACCGCGGAAACAGCCGAGGAGGAAGCCCGGGGTACAGGCCCGGTACGCCGGCGAGCCTCGCAGATGCAGTCGAGCCTCGAACGTCTCGCCCTCCAGAACGGGCTGCGGGCCGACTGCGTGGTGACCGGCGAGCCAGACCCGGAGTTTGACGGTCGAATTGGCGAGCTCCTCGCCGCAGCCGGCGAGGCGTTGGCCAACGTTGCCGCGCACGCCGGAGTGAGCGACGTCCAGATCCGAGGACAAGCCTCGCGTGACCTCGTGGCGGTGAGCATCCGGGATCTGGGAAAGGGCTTCGATCCGGGACGAGGGTCGTGGGGTCGAGCAGGAATAGCTCGCTCGATCACGGGAAGGATGGCCACAGTCGGCGGGAGGGCCTCCGTCGAGTCATCCCCAGGGGCGGGCACCACGGTGACCCTGTCGATCGGCCCACCTGCGGATCTGTCGGTGGGTCGCGCCCGCGCGACGGCAGACCCGCCCTGGCGGCCCAAGGAGTTTGGCGCGGTGGTGTGGTTTGGCGTCGCGCAGGGTCTCATCTGTGTGGTGGCGGGATGGGACCAGCGTCACCTGGTCCGCTCGCAGGCCGTGCTGTTGGCTGTCATCCTCGCTACCCAGCTGATCGGGCTCTGTTTGCTCTGGCTCCCCCTATCGAGAATTCGCGTGGTACGGATGGTGGTCTTCGCCACCGGAGCAGCGGTGGTCGCGGGATCGCTCAACATCGCCGATCCCGCGACGGTTGGCTGGCACTACTGGTTCTTCGGGGCGCTCATGCCAGCCGTCGCCCTGCTGGTCATTCGCTTCTCAGTTGCCTTGGGGGCAGCCGCGTGCGGAGCGATCGGCATGGGGTTGTTGTTCGCTCAGGCTCTGTCGCAGCGCTTCTCGCTTGCGGTCTTCGCCGACACCGTCCCGGCACTGTTGTGGCTGGCTGCCGCTGTCTGGGGCGTGCGCTGGGCGTTGAACGGCGCCACGGCTTCGCTGGCTGCCTCGTCGGCGGCATACGGACGGTTGCGGTTGTTGACGGCCCGAATGGAGGAGGCCGATTGGGTTGCGGTCGAACGCAGTCGTCGGGTCGGTGCTCGGGTCGGAGAGATGCTCGTCCGCATTGCGGCCGGAGACGAGCTCAGCCGCGCCGACCGGAGGCAATGTCTGGCCCTGGAGGCCGAGACACGTGACGGGTTGGTGGCCCATCACCTCGCGACTCCCGAGGTCGCCGCCGCGGTGCGGGCCGCCCGGGACCGTGGCGTGCGAGTGGTGTTGTCGGCTGACGAGGTCACCCACGGCGCCCTCCCGGCCTTCCGCGCGATCGTGGCGGAGACTGTCGCCTGCGCGTCGGACGGGTCGCGAGTCCTGGCCCTGTGGCGACCGGACGGCCGCGGCAGACTCGGGTCGGTGAGTGTCGTCGACACGCGTTTCACGACCGAGGACCTCGAGCGGCTGCGGCTGGCGCTCCTGCCCGCGCCGTCGGCAAAAGCGGGGTATGCCGTGTCCCTCACCGCCGACGAGGATGCCGTCCTTATCGACCTCCGGGAGGATCACGTCCAGGTGAGCGGCCTCCGATGATCGGTGAATTGACACAAAGTGGCGTTTCGACCCCGGGATCCGGCCCCGAAAAGCCGATTTGCGTCTGCTCGCGAGATGCTCAGTGCGGCTGCATGCAGGATCACGGGCGAGATCACGAGAACGAGCACGCGCGCTCGGCAGCACACCCGGGACCTTCTGCCGCACAATTCGGGACGACGGCTGACATAGTGGGCGCCATGGCAACGCCGACCCTGCGCCTTGGAGTCGTCGACGACCATCCCGCCATTCTTCGAGGGGTGCTCGCGGGGTTGCGGGAGCTACTTCCGCAGCTGACCTCTCCGATCAGCGCGGCCACAGTCGAGGAACTCCTGGGGGCGCTCGGCGACACCATGTTCCTCGACGTCGTCGTGCTCGACGTGCAACTGGCCGATGACAGCGATCCCGCGGGCAATGTGGCCCGCCTGGTCGATGCCGGGCTACCGGTGCTGCTCTACACCCAGGAGGGCCGCCGCAGCGTCATCTCGCGGTGTTTCAAGGCCGGCGCGAGCGGAATCGTCTCCAAGAGTGAGGAATTGTCGACCCTTGCGACGGCGATCCTGCAGATCTCCCAGGGTCAGCCATTCCTCAATGCGGAGTGGGCTGCGGCCTTGGAGGACGCCGAGGACTGGCCCGTGCCAGACCTCGCCCCCCGCGAGGCCGAGGCCTTGCGCCTGTATGCCACCGGGTTGCCGATGAAATCGGTCGCCCGTCGCATGCAGGTAGCCGAGGACACTGCCAAGGAGTATCTCGACCGGGCGCGCCAGAAATACACGAAAGCCGGCCGACCGGCATACAGCAAAGTGGATCTCTATATCCGCGCCGTCGAAGACGGCTATCTCCCCGCACCCCAGGACGCCACCCGCCCGCCCCAGCCGTGATCCTCACCCGGAGTTCGCTCTATCGTGGGCTGCACTGGGGGGCCAGCGCGATCCTCGCCATGCTCTGGCTGGGGACACTGGGTCAGCAGGTCTTCAACCCGTCGAGCTATCCGGGGCTGCTCTTCCCCGGCGTCATGACCCTTGGCCTGATCATCCTCGGGTGGTGTGTGGTCGATGCGGTGCGCACCGCGGAGCGGCCCTGGGCGATGCGGATGGCGGTCGTCTTCGCGCTCGGATGCGCGGTGTTGCAGTGGTTGGGGGATTACCCGCCCATGGTCCCGGCGGCGCTGCCCGCCCTCATCATCTTGGCCAGCGGGAGTTATGGCGTTGCGGGGTTCGCCTTCACTCCCCTCGGTGGGGCCATCGTGTCCGTGCTGGCGACGGGCCTGTTCTTCCTGGCCCGGCGGGAGGTCCTCGGCACTGCCGAGGCGGCCCTCACGGTGATTCCCCACCTCACGACCGGAGCTCTCGCGGCCCTGGCCATTGCCATCATGTCGCGGACCGCGAGCAAGGTCGAGCACGCGCTCGGGCAGGTGTGGCAGGAACGCGAAGCCCAGGCCAGGGCTGGATCGATGGCGGCCGCGTCGGTGCGCTGGGACGGGCTCATCCACGACAAGGTGCTCGGGGCGCTGCGCCTGGCCGCGCGGGCCCGGACCGCGGCCGATCGGGCCGGGGCTGCCGAATTGGCCAGCGACGCCATCAATGCCTTCCGCGCGGTCGGTCCGACGACTCCTGCCGAGCCGGCGACCCCCGGTGGGCCGGCGACCCCCGGTGGGCCGGCCCCGCTCGGGCAGCTGTCTGATGCTCCCGCGTTGCTCGCTCTGGTCAACGACGACCGGCTCGCCGAGAACCTCGGCCAGTTCGGTGCCCTCGGTGCCCTCGATGGGATGGCGGTCATCAACGCGCCGGCCGGGTCGGATCTAGGCGGACGTGCCGACCCCCCGGAGCGGGCCGACGAGTTCGGGTGGGCCGGGCCGGCCTGGTTCGAGGCCCAACTGCGGCGCCACGCCGCCCGACTCGGGCTGGCGCTGCACTGGGACGTGCGCAGCGACGGCGCGACGGCGATCCTGCCGGCCAGCCAGGCGCGCGCGGTGCTCGATGCGGCGGCCGAGGCGCTGACCAACGTCGCGCGGCACTCGGGGCAGGTGACGGCGACCCTCACCGGTGAGATCCAGGCCGGTCGCCTGCGACTACACGTCACCGACAGCGGCATCGGCTTCGATCCAGCGACGGTGCCGGCCGGTCGCGCCGGCGTGGGCCGGGGGATTCTCGCGCGGATCACCGTCGCCGGGGGCACGGCGCGGGTGCGCTCCCGCCCGGGGCGCGGGACCACCGTGGAGATCGACGTCCTCGCTGCCACGCCGCGAGGCAGCCTGGCCACGACCCTGACGTGGAATCCCCTGGACTTCGTCGCCATCTTCGCCATCGCCGCGATCGCGCTCATCGACTACGCGGCGCTGGCGCTCGTGCACGCCGACGCCGCACGCTCGCTGCCGGTCCTCGGGGCCTGTCTCATGTTCGCCTACCTGGTGGGGACAGTCGCGACGTTCACCCCCCTTCGGTTCGCGCCCGCCGCGTATGCCGCGGGGCTGGGCTGCGGGTTGCTCGTCTTCGTCAGCACGATCAACCTCGTCGACCCGGGGGTGATCGGCTGGCACTACTGGTTCGTCGGGGTGACCAATCCGACCATCGCGGTGCTGATGTTCCGTTTCCCGAGCCGGTGGGCGCTGGCGACGGTGGCCTCGATCGTCACCGGCCTCACCCTCGGCCAGGCGGTCAGTGGGCAGGTGCACTTTGGAGTCCTCGTCGACACCTGCCCGCAGCTCGTAGCTTTCGCGATGGCGTCGTGGGGAATCCGCACCGCGCTCGACGGCGCGACGGCATACCTCAATACCGCCGCAGCGGGGCTGGGCCGGCTGCGGGTGGCGACCGCTGCCCTCGAGGAAGCCGACCGCGTCGCGGCCGCGCGCAGTCGGCAGCTCGGCAGCCGGGTCGATGCGATGCTGCGCCGCATCGCCGCGGCCGAGGAACTCGATGCCGCGGACGCAGCCCGCTGCATCGGGCTCGAAGCCGCGACCCGCGACCTGCTCGTCGCCCGGTCGCTCGTCTCGCCTGCCGTCGCCGCGGCAGTGCAGGTATGCCGTGCGCGTGGCACGACCGTGGTGCTCTCTGCCGAGGAGCCACCGCCCCATGAGGCGCTGGGTGATCTCCCGGTCGGGGAGGCGTGGGGGGAGCAGTTGGGGGCGCCGTGGGGCGAGCAGTTGGGGGCGCAGCTGGAGCAGCAGTTGGAGGCGTTCCGACGCGTGCTCGTCGCGGCCCTGGACGTCGCTGCCCCGCAGGCTCGGGTCCTCGCGCGGTGGCGGCCGGGGCGGGGCCTGCGGTTGGGGTCGATCAGTATCGTCGGGAGTGCCGCCGTCGACCAGGCTGCCGTCCGCGAGACCCTGGCGGGAGCATGTGACCGCAGACTGCTCGATGTCGAGCTGTCCGTCGACGAAGACGCGGTGCTCGTGGACGTGCGCAGTCCCCGTGGGAATGGCGACCCAGGGCCTGGCGTTGAGCGAGATAACTGAACGTTCAACCAACCAAGCCAGGCGCCATCCAGTCGACCGTTCGTCCAGAGGAGACCTCGTGCCCGCCGTATCCGTTGCCGACCTGTCCGTCCTGCCCACCCTGCCCGTCGTCGACCCGGCAGCCGGGCTGCGCACTCGGCCGGTCCGTCAGCGCACCACGGCGCCCGGGGGTTTCGAGGGGGAGGGGTTCCCGGTCAAGCGGGCCTTCGCCGGGGTTGACCTCGCGATGCTGGACCCGTTCGTCATGATGGACGAGATGGGCGAGGTCGACTACGCGCCGGGTGAGCCCAAGGGCACTCCGTGGCACCCGCACCGCGGCTTCGAGACGGTCACCTACATCATCGACGGCACCTTCGTGCACCAGGACTCCTACGGCGGTGGCGGCACGATCACCAATGGGGCCACCCAGTGGATGACCGCCGGCTCGGGGATCCTGCACATCGAAGCCCCGCCGGAGGCCCTCGTCGCCAGCGGCGGTCTCTTCCACGGGCTGCAGTTGTGGGTCAACCTCCCACGCACCGACAAGCTCGCGACGCCGCGCTACCAGGACCTCACCCCCGAGCAGGTCGGGCTGCTGTCCTCGCCGGACGGCGGTGCGCTGGTGCGGGTCATCGCCGGCGAGGTCGCCGGGCACCGTGGCCCGGGCTCGACGCACACGCCGATGACGATGATCCACGCCACCCTCGCGCCGGGTGCCCGGCTGGACCTGCCCTGGCGAGCCGACTTCAACGCCCTGGTGTATGTCATGTCCGGGCGGGGCGCGGTCGGTGGCTCCGGCGCCGTCGACGGCGCTTCCGTCGGTGGCGCGCCCATCGAGGGCGGCCGACTGGCTGTGCTCGGGGCCGGTGACCTCGTGACCGTGACGGCCGACGAGCACTCGGCCGGACGGCATACCGAGCCGTTAGAAGTCATCGTGCTGGGCGGTGCGCCGATCCGCGAGCCGATCGCGTGGGCGGGACCCTTCGTCATGAACACCCGCGCCGAGGTCGTCCAGGCCTTCGAGGACTACCAGGCCGGCCGGCTGGGCCGCCCGAGCTGACCGGCGGGCCGACCGCGCCACACCGGCAGGTGAGCAGCGGGTGTGCGGCGGGTTTCATCGACGTGAAGTTCCCCGACACCCGCTGTGATCTGCGTCGGTCAGCCGCGCCCGGACCTTCTTCCCTGGCACGGTAGGCGCGCGACCCCCTAGGTTTCTCTTGGTGCCCGGAATCCCCGGGTTCGCCGCCCTGTCGCGGTATCACTCCACGAACCTCGGGAGTCGCACGTGCTCATCGGTATCCCACGGGAGTCGCGCGCAGGTGAAACGCGCGCTGCCGCCACCCCCAAGACCGTCGACCAACTGCTCAAACTCGGGTATGCCGTGACCGTCGAGTCCGGCGCCGGCGCCAAGGCTAGCTTCGACGACGACGCGTATGCCGCCGCCGGAGCCACCATCGCCGATGCGGCGACCGTGTGGGGCGCCGACATCGTCGCCAAGATCAACGCACCCGACGACGCCGAGATCGCGTTGTTGCGACCGGGGGCGATCGTCATCAGCCTCATGTCGCCGGCGCTCAACCCCGACCTCGTGTCGGCGCTCGCAGCCCGCGGGGTGACCGCGATGGCCATGGATGCCGTGCCCCGCATCTCTCGGGCCCAGGCGCTCGACGTGCTCTCGTCGATGGCCAATATCGCCGGTTATCGCGCCGTGCTCGAGGCGGCCCACAACTTCGGGTCGTTCTTCACCGGGCAGGTGACCGCCGCCGGCAAGGTGCCGCCGGCCAAGGTGTTCATCTCGGGTGCGGGCGTGGCCGGCCTCGCGGCCATCGGCACGGCCAACAGCCTCGGTGCGATCGTCCGGGCGACCGACGTGCGGCCGGAGGTCGCCGAGCAGGTCGAGTCGATGGGTGCCGAGTTCGTCAAGCCCGACGTCGCCGAGGGCGAGGTGAGCAGCGACGGTTACGCCAAGGAGATGGGGGCCGACTACGCCGCGGCAGCCGCACGGATGTATGCCGACCAGTGCAAGGACGTCGACATCATCGTCACGACCGCGCTCATCCCGGGTCGTCCGGCGCCGCGGCTCATCACCGCCGACATGGTCGCCACGATGAAGCCCGGGTCGGTCATCGTCGACATGGCCGCAGCCGCCGGAGGCAACGTCGAGGGCTCGGTCGCCGACCAATTGGTCGTCACCGACAACGGCGTGAAGATCATCGGTTACACCGACCTGCCGGGCCGGTTGCCGACTCAGGCCAGCCAGCTCTACGGCACCAACATCGTCAACCTGATGAAGCTGGTCACCCCGGGCAAGGACGGCCTGGCGGTGCTCGACTGGGACGACGTCATCGTCCGCGGCATGACGGTCGCCAAGGCCGGTGAGGTCACCTGGCCGCCGCCGCCCGTGCAGGTCTCGGCAGCGCCCGCCGCGGCGGCGGCTGCGGCCCCCGCGGTCAAGGCGCCCAAGCCGCCGCCGGACCCCAACAAGCGACTCATGTGGATGGCCATCGGGGCGTTGCTCTTCCTGCTCTTGGCCAACCTGTCGCCGAGCCCGTTCCTCGGGCACTTCATGGTCTTCATGCTCTCGGTCGTCATCGGCTACTACGTCATCGGTAACGTGCACCACGCATTGCACACCCCGCTGATGTCGGTCACCAATGCGATCAGCGGCATCATCGTCGTCGGGGCCCTGCTGCAGATCGGCCATGACAACAAGCTGCTCATCACCGGCATCGCGTTCTTCGGGGCGTTGGTGGCCAGCATCAACGTCTTCGGTGGCTTCACGGTCACCGGGCGAATGCTGCAGATGTTCAAGCGAGAGGACGCGGTCCGATGAACGAGACCCTCATCCAGGGCGCCTACATCGTCGCCGGCCTGCTGTTCATCCTCGCCCTTGCCGGGTTGTCCAAGCATGAGACCGCCGTCATGGGCAACAAGTACGGCATCGTCGGCATGACGATCGCCCTGGCCGCCACCCTCTGGCTGGCCACCAAGTCGGCGGGCTTCGATGCCCTGCTCATCATCGCCATCGCGATGGCGATCGGTGCCGCGATCGGCATCACCCTGGCCCGCAAGGTCGAGATGACCGGCATGCCCGAGCTCATCGCGATGCTACACAGCTTCGTCGGCATCGCGGCCGTGCTCGTGGGGTGGAACTCCTCCTACGAGACCGCCGCTTACCCGGCCATCCACGACGTCGAGGTCTTCGTCGGGGTCTTCATCGGTGCGGTGACCTTCACCGGCTCGATCGTCGCCTACCTCAAGCTGTCGGCGAAGATGAAGTCGGCCCCGCTGGTGCTCCCGGCGCGGCACGCGATCAACTTCGCCATCATCGTCGCCTTCGTCGTCATGACGATCGTCTACGTCCTGGTGCCGCACGAGCAGATGTTCCTGCGCCAACTGTTGCTGGGCATCATGACCGTGCTCGCGCTCTTCCTCGGCTGGCACCTGGTGGCCTCGATCGGCGGCGGCGACATGCCGGTCGTCGTCTCGATGCTCAACAGCTACTCCGGATGGGCGGCGGCCGCGGCCGGCTTCCTGCTCAACAACGACCTGCTCATCATCACCGGCGCGCTCGTTGGCTCCTCCGGTGCCTACCTGTCCTACATCATGTGTCGCGCGATGAACCGCTCGTTCATCTCGGTCATCGCCGGTGGCTTCGGCTCGGACGGTGCCGTCGTTGGCGAGGCCAAGGACTACGGCGAGCACCGCGAGACCAGCGCCATCGAGGTCGCCGACTCGCTCAAGAATGCCCACGACGTGATCATCACCCCCGGCTACGGCATGGCCACGGCGCAGGCGCAGTATGCCGTCGCCGACCTCACCGCCAAGCTGCGGGCCCGCGGGGTCAACGTGCGGTTCGGCATCCACCCGGTCGCCGGTCGCCTCCCCGGCCACATGAACGTCCTGCTCGCCGAGGCCAAGGTGCCCTACGACATCGTCCTGGAGATGGACGAGATCA
>JBGAQV010000093.1:0-11762 GCA_044220505.1 Dermatophilaceae bacterium | reverse complement strand
TGGAGACGCCGTCGTTGGTGATCGTGGGGGCGCCCCACTTCTTCTCGAGCACAACGTTGCGGCCCTTGGGGCCGAGGGTGACCTTGACGGCGTCGGCGAGGATGTTCATTCCCCGCTCGAGGCCGCGACGGGCCTCTTCGTCGAACGCGATGATCTTGGCCATACGGGTGGTTCCTCCCACGCAGCACGAAGGTGGTGGCCAGCGGTGCCCGCGACGGACGACACGGCATACCGGACGCTCCTTGTCGCGTGCGGATCCCGCGCCTCACCGGTGACCAGTGATTATCACTCTCTCGGTGAGAGTGCTAACGCCATTATTGGCACTCTCCCCTGGAGAGTGCAAACGAACCATCCCGCAGGTATGCGGTGTGACGGTATGCCGGTGGGCCGGGATGCCCGTATGCCGCGCGGCGCGCCATGCGCCGGCGCGCGATGCCTCGGCAGGCGGCTCACGGCATACCGGTCAGGGCACGATGGGCAGGCGAGCCGAGACGAGAAAGCCCGCGTCGGGGGAACTGGACCACTCCACGCGTCCGCCGATCGACTCGACCCGCTCCCGCATCCCGTGCAGACCGTTGCCCGGGGCGATCCCGACGCTGCCCACGCCATTGTCCCTGACCTCGATGAGCACCTCGTCCCCGTGGATGACCAGGCCGACCTGGGCTTCGGTCGCCCGGGCGTGCCGCATGACATTGGTCAGGCCCTCTTGAGCCACTCTGAACGCCACCGCGCGGGTCGCCCGATGGCACAGGTCGATGGCATCGTCGATGTGGACATCGACCTGCGGAGAGGCAATTCCGCGGATCATCGTCTCGAGGGTTTCCCGCACATTGACCTCCGGCCCGCGCAGCCGCATGACAACCGCACGAATGTCGCCCAAGACGTCCTTGGCCATTTCGCGGGTGAGGTCGATGCGCTCGATAAGGTCGGGCGGAGCCCGGTGGGCGATCACCTCGAGGTTGAGCGAGAGCGCGGTCAACTGGTGCCCGATGGAGTCGTGCAGGTCGGTGGCGATTCGCAGCCGCTCCTCGCTGCGGCTGCGCTCCGACAGGGCGGCCTGGGCTGCGGCGAGTTTCTCGTGCGCCAACTGCAGTTGCCCATGGGCGGTGCCGAGCTCGGCCATGGTGCGGTCGATGAGTCTGCGGGCGAACACCTCGCGGACCGCGGACTGCACCACGAGTGCGGCGAAGACCACCATGGCGACGAAGACGGAGGACCACTGCCCTTGGACATTACCGTGGAGGACCCCCACCCCGATGGTGAGCCATTGCAGCACGACGACGACCGCGACCTCGATCGGCGACAGGGTGAAGCCACACAGCGCGGCGGTGACACAGAGGAACACTGGCGACAGCGACTGATCGCTCGTGAGCAGGGTCGCCGCCATCCCGGCTCCGGCCATGACGTAGGTGGCGATCCATCCTCGGCCCTGGCGAGGCGCGTCGAGAGCGTTGCGCATGGTGAGGAAGCACAGCAGGTAGCCCACCGCGAACACCCACCACGACCAGTGCAGGATCCGCCGCTGGTCCTGCAGGTCGAGGATTTCGGGCGCCACGATGGCCCCCCAACAGAAGAGCACGGCAATGGTGAGGATCCGGCCGATCGGCAGCGGTTTGGTGGCCAACAGCCCCTCATTGGGCCTCTGGTCGCGGGTCGGCGCGCTCATCGGGCGGTCGGCACCCGCGCCCGCAGGGTGAATCCCTGGTCTGGCGCCGAGTCCCACTCCAACTCGCCGCCGATCGACTCGACCCGCTCCCGCATCCCCGCCAAGCCGTTGCCGGGTTCCAACTGGGAGATCCCCACACCGTCGTCGCGCACGGTGATGTAGACCGACCCCTCGCGCACCCGCACATTCACCCAGGCCCGAGCCCCTGCCGAGTGCCGGACAGCATTGGTCACCGCCTCCTGGACCACCCGGAAGACCACCTGTCGCACCTCGGGAGCCACGTGTTCGACAGCGGGATCGACCTCGACCGTGGTGCGGGGACTGACGATGACCTGGGCCAGCCGCCCGAGCTCGGCCACCATGTCGGCCGATGGGTCACGCAGCGCCGAAACCACCCCCCGGATATCGGTGAGGACCTCGCGAGCCAATTCCCGTGATTTTGACACCGGCTCGACGATCGGTCCCTCGGCAAAGTGCGAGGCCACCTCCAGATTGAGCGACAGGGCGGTGAGCTGATGTCCGATGGCGTCGTGGAGGTCACGGGCAATGCGCAGCCGCTCATCGCTGCGGCTGCGTTCGGACAACAACACGTGCGCCGCAGCCAGCCGCCCGTGCGCCTTTTCGAGATCGGCCATGGTCCTGGCGACCAAGCGCCGGGCATCGAACTCCCGCACCGCGATCTCGATGGCCAGTGCGGCGAAGGCGATCATCCCGGCGAATGCGCCCGCCCAGGCCCACAGCTCAGTGCCGCGGATGACAGCCACGGCAAGGACCAGCCACTCCAGGACGACGACGATCGCCACTGTCCGCGGCGGCACGACGAACCCGATCATCGCCGTTGTCGCGCACAAGAAGACCGGCGAAAGTCCCTCCCTCGCGCCGGTCAGCGTAGCGATGGCACCGCACGCGGCCATCGCCATGGCGGCCACCTGATAGCGCCCGGTCCGGGGGGTGATGAGCGCCGGCCGCATCCGGAAGAAGAAAGCGAGGTATCCCAACGACGCGGGCCACCAGACCAGTGGGGCAGGGCTATGCAGGTCGGGGATGAAGAGCCCTGGGCCGACGATGCCGGCCCAGGCCAGGACCACCGCCGTGGCAAGCAGAGTGCTGAGCTGCGGACCCCTGGCCGTGATTCTGGGAGGGGGGGAGGGCACGGTCGACGCGCGAAGCGAGCGCCGCGTCACGGGCTCGTCCGGCATTGCACGTCCTCTCCTCTGCCGTGCGGCGTCGGCCGCCGCATGGTCCTGCGGAATCAGGCATCGGGTGCCCCCGCAGCCGCCAGACTGGGTGCGGGCTCACGCGGCAAGCGCACGATGACCCCAAATCCCGCACCGCGCTCGGCGCCGAATGTCACCGTCCCGCCCAATTCGTGAATGCGTTCCCTCATGCCCAGGAGCCCGTTGCCGGGCACCACTTGCTGGACTCCTCGCCCATTGTCACCTACCTCGAGGGTCAACTCCAGGCCGGTACACGCGAGTTCGACCCAGACGTGATCTGCGCCGGAGTGACGGGCGGCATTGGTCAGCGCCTCCTGGACCACCCGCAGGATCGCCTCGGTGACTGCTGGTGCAGCACTGTCACAATCTGGCGAGACAGTGACGGTGATCTCGAGGGTCGGGAAGCTCTCGGCCAGCCGGGTCAGTCCCTCGGACAGACCCACGACGGGATCGCGCAACTGCGACACCACGCCTCGAATGTCGCCGAGGACATCGCGCGCGATGACTCGGGCTTGGCCGACGTAGGCAGTTTCCGGGCCGTCGGACAGGTGACCTGCAACTTCCAGGCTGAGCGTGAGGGCGGTGAGCTGGTGACCCACCGTGTCGTGCAGGTCTCGAGCGATCCGCAACCGCTCGGCCGCTCGGCTCTGTTCGGCGAGTTGGGCCTGCGCCGCGGCCAACCGACTGTGCGCTGCTTCGAGCTCGGAGTTGGTCTGCGTCAGTTGGGCATTGGCGCCCTCGAGGTCGGCGACCGTGCGGTGCCACGCCGCACGTGCGGCGATCTCGCGCACGGCAATCTCCACAGTAAACGCTCCGAAGGACACCTCGGCTGCGAAGACGATCGCCCAGCCCCACGTGTAGACCCCAAGGGCCGCCGCATGCCCGAGCAAGATCCAGGCGAAGATCACGAGATGCCGGACGACATCGGGGCGTAGGGCAAACCCCATCGAGACGCCGGACATGACGAAGAAGTTCGGCGACATGCCATTGCCGTCCCACACCGCCACGGCCAACGCCCCGGAGAGGAACATCGCCACCGTGACGAAGCGATGCCGACCGGTGCGGGGGTGTCGCACCGAGGCGCGCATCACCAGCAACAACGACACCTGACCGATCGCTCCCAGCCACCACGCGATCGGCGCCTCCTGGCGCAGCCGCGGGTCCAGGACGACCGGCAGCATGATGCCCACCCAGGCGAACACCATGTTGGCTACGAGCAGGTCCGGCAGCCGTGACCACGCCGTCATCCGGTGCCACCAGGAGCGTGGTCCAGCGCTCTCGGAGAGGTCGCTGCCGACCGTTGTGGGCTGATCTGCGGGGGCCATCCTCAGCCGCCCCACCCTTCTGCCGTCGCGTGCTGCACCCTCCCGGTCACACCGGGCACGTGACCCCCACGCGGGTACCGCCACGATCCTGCCCGGCTGGGGCGCCGCACCGATTCTTGCCTTCGGTGTCCGCGAAGGCCAGGCGTTAACTTTGCGAGTATTTCAGGTTTAACTTTGCGCGTATGTGGCGACAAACCGGCGCAGGATCTCGGCCGGGTAGGGAGCCTCCCGCTCCCGCGCAACAGCCTTGAGCGACTCGGCCTCCTCGGGTGGGAAGTAGCCGAAGTCCCGGTAGGCATCGATCCGCGTCTGCAGCGAGGCGGAGTCGAGCTCGGGGTGGAACTGGGTGGCGTAGACGTTGCTGCCCACCCGGAAAGCCTGCACCGGGCACGCCTGCGACGTCGCGAGGACGACGGCCGTCCGCGGCACGGTCGACAACGCTTCCTTATGCCCACCGAACGCCTCGAACGTCTCGGGCAGCCCCTCGAAAAGCGGGTCCTGCGCGCCCGCCTCCGTGACGGTGACCGACAGCCGGCCCACGGGCTCGCCGAAGGTGCGGTCGACCAGGCCGCCTTGGTGGGTGCCGAGCATCCCGATGCCGTAGCAGAGCCCGAGGAAGGGCAGGTCCTGACTCACCACGGTGTCGAGCAGGCCGAGGATGTCGGCTTCGGCCCGCCGTTGCGTGTCGGTCTTGCGCTCGTCGGGGTCGCTGGCGAGGTAGGGCCCGCCGCCGAGGATCACGGCGCTGTATGCCGTGGGGTCCACATCCCCGATCGGCCCCTGTTCCAGCCGGACTCGGCGCAACTGCCCGGGTTCCAGCCCGCCCAGCCGCAGCACCGATGCGTATTCGTCGTCGGCAGCGGCATCTTCGGCCCGGTGGGCGAGCAGGACGAACGGGAGCACCGGACCAGACTAGGGACTGGCCGCCGGGAAACGCGCGCCCGGACCGGGGGGTGGGACGCGGGTTACGCTGCCGATCATGACTCGGGTCACGCGGCGCCGGCGGATCATCCGGTATGCCGTGGGGTCACCTCCCGCACACCGCGAGGACGTGGTCGCCGTCGAGGAACCGCTGCAGATCCGGGTGTCGGCCTGGGCGTCCGGATCGATTGCTGCGGCTCCTCGGGATCTGACGGTGACGATGCGCACTCCTGGACACGACTTCGACCTCGTGGCGGGTTTCCTCGTCGGCGAGGGGGTCGTCCGCAAGCCCGACGACATCGCGATGATGCGCTACTGCGCGGGGACCAACGACGCGGGCGAGCAGACCTTCAACGTCGTCGACGTCACCCTCGGATCGGGAATCCCCTTGCCTGGGGCCGAGATCGAGCGCCAGGTGCTGACCACGAGTGCCTGCGGTATCTGTGGCACGACATCCATCGACCAGGTGCGCAAGGCCCTGCGGCCCGACCTGGCCGACCCATCGGTCTCTTGGCGCGTGTCGGTGGCCGTTCTCTTGGCGCTGCCGGATGCCCTGCAGACCGCCCAGGGGCTGTTCGCCAAGACCGGCGGCGCTGCGCGAGGGGCGACTTCCGCTGCGCGAGACGGTCCTTCAGGTGAGCGGCCGAGCATCCTTCGAGTTGGTGCAGAAGGCGGCGCTGGCCGGCATACCCGTCCTTGCTGCTGTGGGGGCGCCCTCGTCACTGGCCGCGGAGCTCGCCGACGAACTCGGGGTCACCCTCATCGGTTTCAGCCGCGGTCGGTCACTCAACGTCTATACCCACCCCGGTCGCGTCGAGGGCTGACCGGAGGCGGACGGCATACTCCTGCAGTTCGTCCTCCGACTCGTAGCGGACCCGCGGCCAGAAGAAGCCGCGCAGGCCATCGCCCTTGGTCCGCGGCACGACATGACAGTGCAGGTGCGGCACCGACTGGCTGACGACGTTGTTCATCGCCACGAAGCTGCCCTGGGCTCCGAGCGCGGTGGTCATCGCGTGGGCCACCCGCTGGACACCCGCCAGGAAGGGGTCACGCAGGTCAGCGGGAAGGTCGACGACGGTCACGACATGGGTCCGGGGAATGACCAGGACGTGCCCTTTGAACACCGGCCGGGTGTCGAGGAAGCCGAGGACCTCGGGTGTCTGCAGGACCACTGCCGCCGACTCGTCGCGGAGGGAAATGCGGCAGAACAGGCAGGTGGACGACGGCATACCGAGAGGATGCCACGAGGCCACCGCGTGGGGCGCTCATGGCGCGGAGGCCAACGTCAGGTGAACACCGGAGGTGCCTCGGTGAACGGGGCCCGACCCGCACGTGAAAGTTCCCGATTTCCAGTGTGACCTGCGGTTTTTCGGGGCATTGGCCCCTGGCGCGAGATGGCGCCGATCCTCACCATGAGCGCGTGACCACCGCAACCATCATCCTTGGCCTGGTCGTCGTCGTTGC
Organism: Dermatophilaceae bacterium; assembly: GCA_044220505.1. GTDB lineage: Bacteria > Actinomycetota > Actinomycetes > Actinomycetales > Dermatophilaceae > Phosphoribacter. The sequence continues at coordinate 5,169 of JBGAQV010000093.1, read as the reverse complement.
TCTCGCATTCGACTTCACCAATGGCTTCCATGACACCGGGAACGCGATGGCTGCGTCGATCGCCACCGGGGCGTTGAGCCCCAAGGGCGCTGTGACGTTGGCCGCGATCCTCAACTTGGTCGGTGCGCTGCTCTCCGTCGAGGTCGCGCTCACCGTCTCCAACTCAGTCGTCAAGCTGCAGGACTCCAAGGGTCTGCCCCTCAAGGAGTTCACAGCGAACAACGGCACCCTCCTCATGCTCATCGTCTTCGGCGGCCTCGTCGGCGGCATCATCTGGAACCTGTTCACCTGGCTGCTCGGGCTGCCCTCGTCCTCGTCGCACGCCCTGCTCGGCGGCCTCGTCGGCGGCACCATTGGTGGCGCCGGTTTCGCTGGCGTCAAGTGGGCCGGCGACGGCACCAAGCTCGACGGCGTCATCGGCAAGGTGATCCTGCCGTCGTTGCTGTCACCGGTCATCGCGCTCATCGTCGCCGCTGTGGCGACGCGGTTGATCTTCATGGTCACCGCGATGATCGAGGACCGCTTCCGGGAGAAGCGCTTCCGCTGGGGCCAGGTCGGCGCAGCCTCGCTGGTCTCCCTCGCGCACGGCACCAACGACGCTCAGAAGACGATGGGTGTCATCACCCTCGCCCTCGTCGCCGAAGGCCAGATCAGCGCCACGCAGGTCTACGTCCCCCTCTGGGTCAAGCTCTCCGCGGCCCTCGCGATCGCCCTGGGCACCTACCTCGGTGGCTGGCGCATCATCCACACCATGAGCAAGGGCCTGGTCGACATCTCCTCGCCCCAGGGCCTGGCCGCCGACTCCTCGTCCGCGACCGTCATCCTGGCCTCCAGCCAGCTGGGTTTCGCGCTCTCCACGACGCACGTCGCCACGGGCTCGATCATGGGCACCGGTGTCGGCAAGAAGGGCGCCACGGTCCGCTGGGCCGTCGCCGGCCGAATGGTCGCGGCGTGGGCCATCACCTTCCCGGCCGCTGCCGTGATGGGCTGCGTCATGTTCTGGATCGCCAACGGCATCGGCGGCCTCATCGGCCCGGCCGTCGTCATGGTCATCCTCATCGGCCTCTCGGGCTACATGTGGAAGCGCTCGCGGGTCAACAAGATCGACCACAGCAACGTCACCGACGAGTGGCACGACGGCAGCAAGCCGGAGGTTGCCGTGGCGGCCCACGACATCATCGACCCCCACCACGAGCTGGACGAGGTCCAGGCTCCGTCGGCCCACTGAACCGGAAAGAAGACTGAGTCACCATGGACATGATTCCTCTCGCCCTCGAAGGCGCGTGGAAGGTGCTCGCCGCTGGTCTGGTCCTCGGCGCCGGCCTTCCGCTGCTCTACGCCTTCGCCGTCAAGGGCATGGCAATGGCACACGGCGCCGGAGCCGTCATCGGTCAGCAGACCAAGTCCCCCGCGGGCAAGGTCCTCACCTGGCTGTGCCTGTTGGTCATCCTGCTCGCCGTCTCCTACGGCATCAGCTTCATCGTCGCCACGGGCATCGGCAAGACGGTCACCTTCGACCACGTCATCCCCTGGTTCGTCGACAAGAAGAAGTAAGCCAGCAGTAGCACCGGCAGCCGCACGGCATACCAGTCGCACTGGAATACCGGCCGCACGGCATACCGGAACGAAGGCCCCGGCAGGTAGGTCCTGCCGGGGCCTTTCGTCGGCGGGCGCCGACGTTTGATATCCGTTCATCCGCCACGGCTAGCCTGACATGGACCGAGGCCGTTGGCCTCCGGTTACCAGGAAGTGAGGTAAGCGCCATGTCCCCCACCTCCGACGGGCCCGCACGCCGGGTCCTGCGATGGCTGCGCGCCGGACGCCCCGACGGGGTCGCCCCGGGTGACTACGTCGCCGTCGTGGCGGTGCTGCACAAGGGTCTGACCGAGGCCGAGGCCGAAGAAGTCGCCACCGCACTGGTCGACGAGGGCTACTACGACGACGAGCTGATCACCCTCGACGAGATCCACGAGGTGATCGCCGCAAGAGTCCCGGAGCAGGCCAGCCAGGAAGACATCGAGCGGGTCTCCGAGTTGCTGGCCAAGGCCGGCATCAACCTGGATACCGACGTGCCGGGAGCCGACCGGCCTGAAGAAAACGACAGGTGAACACCAGGAAAACGAACGTCGGGCGGATGGTGCCGTGGTTCACGTGGTGACATAGGACATTCGTCCCCCGGCCACCTGACGTTCATCACAACGATGGTCCAGTGACCACCGCAACCACCGTCATTCTCGTCATGGTCGTCGTCACGGCCCTGGCGTTTGACTTCACCAATGGGTTCCACGACACCGGCAACGCCATGGCGTCCTCTATCGCCACCGGCGCGTTGTCCCCCAAGGCCGCTGTGACGCTCGCGGCCACTCTCGACCTCGTCGGAGCGCTCATCTCCGTCAAGGTCGCCCTCACCATCACCAACGCGGTCATCGACGGCATCCAGCTGAAGAACGGACTGCCCAACCCCGAGTACATCGGGACAGAGAACGGCAAACAGGGCACCCTGCTGCTCCTGGTCGTGCTCGCCGGACTGGTCGGCGGCATCGTCTGGAACCTGTTCACCTGGCTGCTCGGCCTACCGTCGTCCTCCTCACACGCGCTGCTCGGCGGCCTCGTGGGAGCCACGATCGCCGGCTTCGGTTTCGGTCAGGTCAACTGGCTGGGCCACTCCACCGAGAAGCTCGACGGCGTGGTCGGCAAGGTCTTGTTGCCCTCGCTGATCTCCCCCGTCATCGCCTTCATCGTGGCCGCCGTCGGCACCCGGATCGTCTTCAAACTCACCGAACGGATGGGCGCGAAGTTCCGCGAGTCCCGCTTCCGCTGGGGTCAGGTCGGCTCGGCCTCGCTCGTGGCCCTCGCGCACGGCACCAACGACGCTCAGAAGACCATGGGTGTCATCACCCTGGCGCTCATCGCCGCCGGCGACATCGACGTGACCAAGGAGATCGGCATCCCGCTGTGGGTCAAGATCTCGGCCGCGGTGGCCATCGCTCTGGGCACCTACCTCGGTGGTTGGCGCATCATGCGCACCCTGGGCAAGGGCATCGTCGACATCAACGCCCCGCAGGGCTTCGCCGGCGACACCTCGACCGCGTCGGTCATCCTCGCCTCCAGCGGGCTGGGCTTCGCGCTCTCGACGACCCACGTCGCCTCCGGCTCGATCATGGGCGCCGGTGTCGGTCGTAAGGGCGCCGAGGTCCGCTGGTCGGTCGCCGGCCGGATGGCCAGCGCCTGGGCGATCACCTTCCCGGCTGCCGCCGTCGTGGGCGGGCTCATGCTCGTCATCGGCCGCGCGTTGCCTGGGCTGCTCGGCCCGAGCGTCGTCATGATCATCGTCATCGGCGTCTCGCTGCTGATCTGGGTGCGCTCGCGCAAGGACCCGGTCGACAAGCACAGCGTCGGCAAGGACTGGGACGCCGAGCCTGACGCGGCACCGGTCGTCGAAGCCGCTCACCACGTCCACCACTGACGTCCATCACTGACCCGGAAGAGTTGACATGAACAACTTCATCATCGCCCTGGACGGCGCGTGGAAGGTCCTGGCCGCTGGGCTGCTCCTTGGCGCCGGCATACCCACTCTCTACGCCCTGGCCGTCAACGGACTGGCCATGGCGCAGGGTGGCGAGGCATCCGGCAAGCCGGCCAATCCGGTCGGCAAGGCCATCGCCGCCGTCGTCCTGGTCGTCATCCTGACCGTGGTGGCCTACGGCCTGGCCTGGCTGATCTTCACCAGCCTTGGCTACTCCGTATCGTTCAGCGGCATCCTGCCGACGTTCAAGAAGTGAGGTAGGTCCCCACCATGTCCCCCCACTCCGAAGGCCCCGCTCGCCGAGTCCTCAACTGGCTCCGAGGCGGTCGGCCCGAAGGCATCGCGCAGGGCGACTACATCGCCTTGATGGGTGTCCTGCACCGCAAGCTGACGACGGCCGAGGTCGAACATGTGGCCACCGCCCTGCTCGAAGAGGGCTACTACGACGACGACCTCATCACCCATGACGAGATCCACGACATGATCGCCGCCAAGGTCCACGAGGAAGCCACCGAGGAGGACATCGCTCGGGTGTCCGAACTCCTGGCTAAAGCCGGCATCCACCTGGAAGCCGGACTCCCCGGAGCCGACGCCTGACGCGACGGTCACCGCGTCGGCGCGCCGACAGCGAAGCCGCCCAGGATTTCCTGGGCGGCTTCGTGCGTATGCCGGGTCTTCTGTGCCGTATGCCGGTCTGCTGAGTCGTCTGCCGGGTCTGGTCTTGGCGCTTACAGCGTAAGCCCGAGGCGGCGGGCGCTGCGTTGACGCTGCCGACTGGCCCGCATCCGACGCAACCGCTTGACGAGCATCGGATCGGCCGCCAGCGCCGCGGGGTTGTCCAGCAGCCCGTTGAGCACCTGGTAGTAGCGCGTGGCGCTCATGTCGAACAGCTCCTTGATGGCCTGTTCCTTGGCTCCCGCATACTTCCACCAGTGCCGCTCGAACGCCAGCACCTCGCGGTCGCGATCGGTCAAGGTCGCACCCGGCGCCTCGAGCCGCGCTGCCGTGTCAGCCATCAGTCCCTCCATACCCACATGTCTGACATCCACTATAAGCGGGGAATCACAGCGGTGTCATTCGACCCGGTGGCGGCTGCGCAGGTCGTGACAGTTGTGACGAATGAGGCTATTGAGGTATGCCGGGCGGCCACTTTCCAGCCTGCGCCCCTCAGGCTCAGGGAGTCGGCCGGCCCGATCCAGCTGGCTGCGAACTCCACAGATTCGCGTCTCCCTCCACTTGTGATTCGAACATGCGTTGTAGTACACTCGTGCTATGAGGATCGCTCCGTTGGACCCGCAGCCAGCCGGCAGCTTGCCGTCCAGCGCGGTGTCGCGGGGTGGGTCGCCTTCGAGTGGGTCAGCTTCGCGAGGGCCGGCTGCCGTGGTGGGGGTGCCGACGGCGGCGCTGCATGCGCTGGTCGACGCGGTCCAGGCCCGGTTGGCTGACCCCGACGCTGGTGTGGTGGTCGGCGCTGCCGATATCGGTGAGGTGGAGAAGATCGCTCGTCGGGTGGACGCCCTGCGGCTAGCTCTGGTTGCTGCCGCTGATCGGCAGCAGGTGCATCGCCGGACCGGTCATTCCTCGACCTCGGCGTGGGTCGCGTCAGCCACCCACGGTACGGGTGCTGACGCGACCCGGGACGT
>JBGAQV010000092.1:0-11933 GCA_044220505.1 Dermatophilaceae bacterium | reverse complement strand
TCCAACGAGGTGACTGTCATAGCACGAGTGTACTATTACAGGTGTTCGAAGGCAAGGGGTGATGAGATGTCTCAGTTCGTCTTCAAAACGGGTCCGCGGCGATCTGGGCGGCGAGGTGGCCACCGCCGTAGCCGTTGTCGATGTTGACCACGCCGATGCCGGGAGCGCAGGCGTTGAGCATCGAGAGCAACGCCGCGACCCCGCCGAAACTCGCTCCATAACCCACCGACGTCGGCACCGCCACGACGGGCGCCGAGACCAGGCCGGCGACCACGGCGGGCAGTGCCCCGTCCATCCCGGCGACGACGACGATGGCCCGGGCGGAGCGCAGCAGGTCCAGGTGGCCGAGCACGCGATGCAACCCGGCCACGCCGACGTCGGCCACGAGCGTGGCCTCTCGCCCGAGGTGCCGCGCGGTGAGCAGGGTCTCGCGCGCCACCGGCAGGTCGGAGGTGCCGGCGCACACGACGACGACCAGCCCCCCGGTCGGCTCCGGTCGCACGGGCGGCCAGGCCAGCAGCCGCGCGACCTCGTCGTGGAAGGCGTCGGGCAACACTCGCTTGACCGCGGCGGCGTGGTCGGCCCCCGCGCGGGTGAAGAGCGTGCACGGCATACCGGCCGGAGTCGTGGCGCCGGCGCCGCCGTCGGCGCCCGTCACACAGTCGGCGCGGGCGAGCACCTCGCGCGCGATCGCTTCGACCTGGGCGGGGGACTTGCCCTCGCAGTAGACCGCTTCCGGATAGCCGCGGCGGGCGCTCCGGGCGAAGTCCAGCACGTGGTCCGGGCCGTCAGTCGCGTCCATGGGTCACCTCGACGAGCGGCAGCGTGAATGCGCCCGACTGGATGCCGCCGAGATCGAGCGCGACGAACCGGAACCCCGCCGCCCGCACCGCCCCGAGCAGCAACTCCCGCACCGGCGAGGCGACCGCGCGAGGCAGGTCGCTGTCGAGCAACTCGACCCGGGCGACCTCGCCGTGATGCCGCACCCGCGAGTCGGCGAACCCCAGCTCGCGCAGCGCCGATTCGGCCCGCTCGATCTGGGCCAGCTTCTCCGGCGTGACCTCCGAGAAGTGCGGGATCCGCGACGCGAGGCACGGGGCCGCGGGCTTGTCCGCACACGGCATACCCCATGCCGCCGCCAGCGCGCGCACGTCGGCCTTGGTCATCCCGGCGTCGGCGAGCGGGCGCAGCACCCCGTGGGCGGTCGCCGCGCGCGAGCCGGGCCGGTCGGGCCGGGCGACGTCGTCGGCGTTCTCGCCGTAGGCAATCGCCGTGAGGCCGTGCTCGGCCGCGAGGGCGGCGGTGACCGTGAAGAGTTCGTCCTTGCAGTGGAAGCACCGGTCGGGGCCATTGGCCCGGTATGCCGTCCGGTCGCCTTCGTGGGTCGGGGCCTCGATCACCCGGGCGCCGATCCGGGCGGCCGTCTCATGGGCTGCGCGGCGCTCGTCGGCGGCGAGGCTGGGTGAGACGCCGAGGATGCCGAGCGCGTCGGCCGGGCCGAGGGTGCGCACCGCGATCGCGAGCAGGACCGCCGAGTCCACCCCGCCCGAATAGGCCACGCCGAGACGCGAGATCCCGGCCAGCGCGGCCTGCGCGCGGGCCAACTTGGCGGCCAGGCCGCGCTCGAGGGCTGCCTCGGGAAGGTGGGCGGACGGCATACCGGAAGTGTCGCTCATCCGCGCTCCTTCGGTATGCCGGGCAGCCACCTGGCGCGCAGGTGGTGGGCGGCCATCTTGGGCTGGCGGTCGCGGGTGAAGGCGCCCTTCTTGTTGCCGCCGACGCGCATGATGCCGGCTGTCGTCATGAAGTCGGCGAAGTTCCACATGTGCTCGCCGACGACGGCCGGGCAGGCGTCGAAGACCTCGTGGTTCATGTCGAGGTAGGCGAGTTGGTATTCCTCCGACCAGGGTTGGGCCGGGAGTTGGTGGTGGCCGGGGTAGGTGTCGGCGCCGTATTCGGTGATGATGATCGGCTTGCCCTCGCCGGCCCAGCCGTCGAGCTCGCGACTGAAGGCGAGGCGAGCGTTGGCCAGGTCGTTGGTCTGGACGTACCAGCCGTAGTAGCGGTTGATCATGACGACGTCGGCGAACTGGGTCACCCGGCAGCGGCCGTGCGGGGCGAGCATGACGTTGACGAAGCCGACCGGGCGGGTCGGGTCGGCAGCGCGGGCCACCTCGAAGAGCGGGCGGAAGTAGTCTTCGGCGCCCTGGGTGTCGGACTCCGGCTCGTTGGCGATCGACCAGAGCACGACGCAGGGGTGGTTCTTGTCGCGGGCGACCAGGTCGCGGATGACCTGGGCGTGGACCTCACGGGTGACGTCGTTGGTCGTCTCGGGGCTGAAGGTGACATAGCCCTGGCCGCCGAAAACGCCGCCACCGATGCCCTGGTTGAGGCCGACCGCGGGTGTCTCGTCGATGACGATGAGGCCGTGCCGGTCGGCGTAGTCCATGACGTCTTCGGAGTAGGGGTAGTGCGAGGTGCGGAACGAGTTGGCCCCGATCCAGTGCAGCAGCTCGACGTCGCGGATCAGGTCGGCGAAGCTGTTCGCCTTGCCGATCGTGATGTGATCCTCGTGCATGCCAAAACCCTTGAAATAGAAGGGTTTTCCGTTGACGAGGAACTCGGTGCCGCGCACCTCGACGGTGCGCACGCCGACGCTCTGGTGATAGTCGTCAACAAGCTCGCCGTCGGCGTAGTGCAGCTGGATGTGCAGGTCGTAGAGGTAGCCGTCGCCGGGTCCCCACAGGTGCACGTCGGGGATGGTCAGCGTGCCCTCGGCTGCGGTCGCCGAGGTGACGAGGGCGCCGGCGGCGTCGTAGAGGTCGACCGAGATCTCGTGACCTTCGGCGGCAGCCGACTGCACGGCATACCCGATCTGCCCGGTCGTGCCCTCGAAGCCGGTCGTGACAGTGACGTCGGTGAGGTGAGCGGGCGCGGTGCTGTAGAGCCACACCGAGCGGTGGATGCCGGCGTAGTTGAAGAAGTCGTGCCAGTAGACCTGGCGCGGGCCGGCGGGGGTCGACTCGACGATGCCCGGCGGGATGGTCTGGAAGGACAGCCGGTTGTCGACCGCGACGGTCAGGCGCACCGGGGTGCCGGGCGCGCGAGAGGCGAGGTATGCCGTGAGGTCGGCGTCGAAGGGTAGGTAACCGCCCTGGTGGGAGACGATCTCGACGTCGTCGGCCCAGACCGTGGCGGCGTGGGTGGCCGACTCGAAGCGGACCAGGACGCGGCGGCCGTCCCAGCCGCGGGGGATGCGCACGGTGGTCTGGTACCACACCTCGCCGATGTGGTCGTGGGCCTCGCTCGTGGTGAAGAGGTCGTTGTAGCTCGCTGGGACGGCCATCTGGAGGGCGCCCTCGCGCTGGGCGAGCGGTTCGCGGTACCAGCCCTGGCTTCGGCCCACGCCCTCGGGGTCGAAGGCGAAGTCCCACAGGCCGTCGAGGTTGCGACGCTCGCGGGTGGCGGTGTCCTGGGGGCGGAGCATGGGAGGTCCTTCCGTCGAGTCCTCCTCCCAGTAGGCACTTCCGGTATGCCGTGCGGCAACCAGTTGCCAGGTCTTGTCGTGGGCGTGCTCCCCTGGGGCCGGACTGCCCGGGCAAGGCGGCGCGCCAGCCCCGGGAGCGAGGCGTCGCTGATATCGTGAGATATCTGGAGGTGGTCGACATGGCTGACGTGTTGATCCGAGACGTGCCGGATGCGGTCCTGGCCGGCGTCGATGCGCACGCCGCACGGTTGGGCCTGTCCCGGGTTGAGTACATCCGTCGCCGCCTGGCGGCCGACGCAGGAACGGCGGACAGTGCCGTCTCGGTGGCAGATCTGACCGCGTTCGCCGACTTGGCTGGCGACCTGGGCGACCCCGAGGTGATGGGCTCCGCGTGGCAGTGACCCAGTGGCTTGCCGACAAGTCAGCACTGGTCCGACTTGGCCACAGCCCGGACGCGGCGACGTGGGCCGAGCGGATCGAACGCGGCTTGGTGCGGGTGACCTCGATGACTCGGCTGGAGGTCGGCTACTCCGCGCGCACCTGGGACGACGCTCGCGTGATGGTGACCCGCCCCCCGTTGTCGTCGATGCCGGTCGAGTACCTCACGCCCGCGGTGGAGGACCGTGCCGTGCAGGTCCAGCTGCTGCTGGCTCGCGAAGGACATCACCGGGCACCGTCGATCCCCGACCTGATCATCGCGGCCGCCGCCGAACTCGCCGGCCTCACGGTGTTGCACTTGGACAAGGACTTCGAGCTCATCGCGGCCCTCACCGGGCAGCCTCTCGAACGCCTAAACACCTAACCCCTTCCGTCAAGGTCAGGCGACCTTCGCTGCGCCGCTCATGCTGATGGTATGCCGAGTGATGGCATTGCTGGGCGGGTGACCGCCAGGTCGGGTGTGGTGTCTGGGCTGTGTCGGCGATGTGCACAAAATACCGAGCACTGGCCGCTGGGAGGGCTATGATCAACATATGTATCACACGCGGGCTCTGACCCCTGCAGACCTGGGTGCGGCCATCCGGGACGCACGGCGCGAGAAGGGGTGGCAGCAAACCGAGCTTGCGGCGGTGCTGGGAGTCAGTCGGATGACCGTATCAAGGCTGGAGCGGGGCGGGTCGGTGAGCATGGACACGGCCATGCACGCTCTGGCGGAGCTCGGACGGGAGGCCGTCATCGTCCCCAAGTTCGCCCGGGTTCGGATCACCGATGGCTAGATCGCGCGCGCTCGACGTGTGGCTTCATGGTCAGCACGTCGCCGTCCTGACCGAGCCTCGTCCGTTCCGATACCGACTCGAGTGGACCGAGCAAGCCCTTGATCGTTATGGCGTCGGCGCCCGTCCCATGTCGCTGTCGTTGCCGGTCGGCACTCGTCCGATCACCGACAGCGACCGTCGTCCGGTGTCCTCGTTCTTGGAAGGGTTGCTCCCCGAAGGCAACCTGCGAAGCCACCTGGCGACGATCTACAACGTCACCGTCATCGACAAGATGGGCTTGTTGACACAGGTGGGCAAGGAGTGTGCCGGCGCGATCCAGTTCTTGCCCCGTGGGGAGCGACCCGGGGCCGGAGATGTGCGTCCCTTGACAGCGCGCGAGGTAGACCGCCTGATTGCCGATCTGCCCACCTACCACGTGCCGGAAGGGAGCCACCCGCAGGCGTCGCTGGCCGGGCTGCAAGACAAGGTGTTGCTCACCGCCTTGCCGGGAGGAGGGTGGGGGTGGCCCGAGCAAGGCGCCGCGTCAACCCACATCGTCAAGCCGGAGCCGCTGACGGACGCGGTCGTTCCCCATCTCATCGAGTCCGAGCACTGGGCCTTGCGGGTGGCTGACGCGGCCGGCCTACCGGCCGCACAGACCCGGCTGGCATCGTTCGACGGACGCACGGCGATCATCATCACCCGCTACGACCGATGTGGCGGCGACGACGGCGCGGCCCGGCTCCACCAGGAGGACTTCTGTCAGGCTCTGGGGCTGGATCCTCAGGCCAAGTACGAGAGCATGGCCGAATTTCGGACGTTGGGCTCCAGGCTGTCCCGAGTCGCGTCCCTCGCGGCCGGTCGAGCGCAGGACCCCGTCTCCTTCCGGCTGGACCTGCTTCGCGCGGTGACCTTCAACATCATGATCGGCAATGGGGACGCACATTCGAAGAACTACTCGCTGCTGCTGGACGAGCGAGGTGCGGTGAGTCTGGCCCCGCTGTATGACACTGCACCCGTGATGGACCTCGATCGACGATTCCGGGGGACCAGCCATGTCATCAACGGCACGACGAGCATCGACGCGGTCACCATCGCAGACTTGGTGCGCGAGGGGTCCACGTGGGGAGTCCCCGCACTGAAGGCTGAGCGTGAAATCCGCGAGACGCTGCTGCGGGTCAGCGATGCTGTCGCGCGCGTGGCCCCAGCCGAGGTGATCTCGGGGATTCGCGAGCGGATGGCTGCGCGGTGGCGGCGCAGCCTATGGCCCACGACGGCCCCGGACGGGCGCGGAAGCCGGACCAGCCCAGCGGCAGACTCAGCGGGAAGCCCAAGCCCACAGGAGTAGGCGACCACGCGGCATACCCGGGGCAGTCAGCCGCGCCCCGGCAATTGCCAGAGTTGCCGCGTGTTGCCACGGTGTTGCCCGGCGCAGTCGGGCCCATGCGCCCCACCCACGTCCTACCGTGTGACCATGCAGAAGCGCCCGACCGTCTACGACGTGGCCAAGGCGGCCGGGGTCGCGCCGTCGACGGTGTCCCGGGCGTTCTCGCGCCCGGGACGAGTGAGCGCCCAGACCGCCGCGCACATCCGGGCCGTGGCCGAGGAGCTCGGCTATCGGGTCGCCACGACCGAGGCCGGCTCGCCCGCCCACAAGAAGACGCGCACCCTGGCGCTATTCGTCTCCGACATCGGCAACCCGTTCTACGTCGAGATCATCCGCGGCGCCCACGACTCCGCGTCGGTCAACGGCTATGCCCTCATGCTCTGTGACACCCAGGAATCCAGCCGGGCCGAACGGGTCGCGGTCGAGCGCGCGCTCGGCACCGTCGACGGGATCGTCCTGTCGAGCAGCCGGATGAGTGACTCCGCGATCCGGATGATGGCCAAACAGGTGCCGACCGTCGTGCTCAACCGGGTGCTGCCCGACGTCCACTCGGTCGTCACGGACAACCCGCGCGGGGTGCGCCGCGCGATGGAGCACCTCGGCAGTCTCGGGCACTCGACGATCACCTATATCGCTGGGCCAGAGGCAAGTTGGGCCGACGGGGTCCGGTGGCGAGCAGTCCTCGAAGCAGGGCACGAGCTCGACCTCAAGGTCCGCCGCCTCGGCTCCTATATGCCGACGATCCGCGCCGGCCTGCGCGCCGCCCGCGACTTCGCCGAACGCCCATCGAGCGCGGTGCTCGCCTACAACGACCAGATGGCGATCGGACTCATCAAGGGCTTCCAGGCGATGGGGGTCACGGTCCCCGACGAGGTCAGCGTGGTCGGTTTCGACAACATCCTGCTCGATGACATCGTCACGCCCGCGCTCACGACCGTGGCCGCCCCGCTGCACTCCCAGGGCTCGATCGCCGTCGGCAACGTCGTCGCGATGATCAAGGGCGCCAAACCCTCGCAAGAGCCGCTCGTGCTGCCGACCAAGCTCGTCGTGCGCGCCTCCACCGCTCAGCGCAAGCGGAAGAGCACCTCGCCCGCCTGGGGCACGACCAAGGTGTCGGGATCGGCCTCGAAGGCCGCGATGTCGACCTCACGCGGGTCCAAGTAACCGAGGTTCGCCGCACGGCATACCTGCTCCGGTATGCCGGTCGCGAGGGTGACGCGCACCCGCAGCCGTTCCTGCCCGGTCGCCGCGTCGTAGCTGCCTGCTCCGCGCAGGTGGGTCGAGTGCGCGAGCACGCCCCAGTGCACGTCCTTGAACCGGTCCCACTGCTTCACGAAGTAGTCGCGGCAGTGGTAGCCGATCTCGTAGATCTCCGGGTGCATCTGGGCGATCTCGGTGATGTCGGGGGCGTAAAGGATGACCTCGCCCCCGTCGGCGACGACCGGCTCGAGCTTGTAAAACCCCTTGGCCGCCGTCCAGATGTCCTTGTAGAGCGGCGGGATGAGCGACAGCACGCGGCGCACGGGGGCGTCGAGATAGGTGACGTGGGTCGCCGCGCAGACCTCGGCGGCGTCGGCCCACGCCGAGATCGTGTCGCCGTAGGAGATCGAGTGCAGCGCGTCGCTGCCGGCCTCGACGACGACCTTGAGCGCGAGCTTCTCGGCCGGCACGAGCGCGGCGCCCTCGTTGATGAGCGCGCGCACCGGCGTGAGGCCGGTCGTGCCGATGATCTCGGCCGACGTGATGAGCGCGCCCAGCCAGTGTGAGACGTCGATGATCTGCTGGCCGGCGACACCGGGGAAGAAGTACTTGTTGCCGCCCGAGATGCCGACGACCTCATGCGGCAGGACCGGACCGACGACGACCGCGACGTCGTGCTCGACAATCTCGCGATTGAGCAGCACAGGCACGTCCAGCGACAACCGCCCCTCGGACAGCTCCTCGATGCGCGCGGCCGGGATGGTGCCCAGGTCGATGAAGGTCGACGGGTCCCACCACTCGTGGTTGAGCAAACGCAGCCCCGGATAGGTCTGCTCCAGTCGCCCCGGCTCGAAGCCGAGCATCGCCCCCAGCGCCTCCTCGGTCATCGCCTTGTGCGTGCCGAGCGCGACGAGCGCAGTCAGCCGGCTCACCCGGCCGTGCAGCGCGGCGTGGACGGCGCCGACGAGCATGGCCAGCGGGCACGACCGGGTGTCGTCCGGGATGACGAGGCAGACCGCTTTGCCGTCGAGATCGGTCGCATCCAATTGGGCGGAAATGAAGTCTCGCACCTGAGTTTCAGTCAGTATGCCGTCCGCCCCACCGAGCCGGACCGCCGCCCGGTGGTTCTGGACGGGCGCTGAGTCGGGCGCTGAGTCGGGGGCTGAGGTGGGGGCCGAAGCGGGGGCTGCAGCGGAGGTTGCGGCAGGGGCCATGGACGCGGTCGTCATGGTTCCACTGTGCGACCCGGCCCAGCGCCCCGGCAAGGCCACGCGGCAACACCTGGCAACGGATTGCCCGCCTCGAAGCGACCGGCGAACGATAGCTGGCATGGCTGAGACGACCGCCACCTGGACGCTGCACCCCGACCGCCTGCTCCCCGCCGAACCCACCGAGCGGGCCATCGCGCGGCGGCTCTACAGCCATGTCAAGGACCTGCCGATCATCTCCCCGCACGGTCACGTGCCGCCGGAGTGGATCGCCCAGGACCTGCCCTTCCACGACCCGACCTCGCTGCTGCTCAGCCCCGACCACTACGTCTGCCGGCTGCTGCACGCCGACGGCGTCGACCTCGCCGACCTCGGCATGGGAGCCGCCACCTCCGGCCGCGTCCTCGACGCCGACGGCGCCCGCCGCGCCTGGCGGATCTTCTGCGAGCGCTGGCCGCTCTACCGCGGCACGCCGAGCCGGTACTGGATGGAGACCGAGCTCGTCGAGATCTTCGGGGTCACCCAGCGCCCGTCCGCGCGGACCGCCGACGCGATCTACGACCAGATCGCCGCGTGCCTGGCCGACCCGGCATACCGGCCCCGTGCCTTGATGGACCGCTTCGACATCGCCCTCATCGCGACGACCGACGACCCCTGTGACGACCTGCGCCACCACCGCGCGCTCGCCGACGAGGGTTACCCGCGCCGCGTGCTGCCGACCTTCCGCCCCGACCGCTATCTCGAACCCGCGCGCCCCGACTGGCCCGCGCTCGTCGCCGCACTCGGGCAGGCCTCGGGCATCGACACCGGCACGTATGCCGGTTACCTCGCCGCCCTGGAAAACCGGCGCGCCTACTTCAAGGACCACGGCGCGGTGTCGACCGACCACAGCCACGCCGACGTCGTCACCCTCTCGCTCGCCAACGCCGAGGCCGGCGCGATCTATGCGGCAGCCCTGGCCGGCACGGCCACCGCCGAGCAGTGCACCGCCTTCCGCCGCCACATGCTCGTCGAGATGGCCCGGATGGCGGTCGAGGACGGCCTGGTCATGACCCTGCACCCGGCGGTCGCCCGCAACCATCACACCGCGGCGTTCGAACGCTTCGGTGCCGACGTGGGCTTCGACATCCCGATCTCGGTCGAGTTCACCCGTGGGCTGCAACCGCTGCTCGAGCGGTTCGGCACCGCGGCCGGCTTCCACCTCGTGCTCTTCACCCTCGACGAGACGACCTTCTCCCGCGAGATCGCGCCGCTCGCCGGGGTCTACCCCAGCGTGTATGCCGGTGTGCCCTGGTGGTTCATCGACGCGCCCGAGGCGATCCGCCGGTTCCGCGGTGCGGTGACCGAGACCGCCGGCTTCAGCCGCACGTCGGGCTTCATCGACGACACCCGCGCCTTCTGCTCCATCCCCGCTCGCCACGACATGTCGCGGCGCCTCGATTGCGGCTTCCTGGCCCGGCTCGTCGCCGAGCACCGCCTCGACGAGGACGAAGCCGCCGACACGGCATACGACCTCGTTGCCACCAACCCCCGGAAGGTCTTCAAGCTATGAGCACCCCCGCAGCTGTCTCGCCCCGGCCCGCCCCCACGAAGGGCCGCCGGCTCTCCCGAGCCACCGACGGCCGCCCGGCCGCGCCGGTGCGGATCGTCCATCTGGGCCTGGGCAACTTCTTCCGCGCCCACCAGTGCTGGTTCACCGAGAACGCACCGGACGCCGCCGACTGGGGGATCGCCGCCTTCACCGGCATGGGCCTGGGCCCGGCCGAGGTCATGGCCGCACAGGACAACCTCTACACCCTGGTCGTCAACCACCCCGAAGGCCCGCGCCCGGAGGTCATCTCGAGCATCGTCGCGGTCCACGGGTCCGACGACCACGCCGCGTGGCTGGGCTACTTCGCCGACCCGGCGCTGTCGATCGTCACGAGCACGGTGACCGAGGCCGGCTATCGCCGCAACGAGTCCGGCGGCCTCGACCTCACCGACCCCGCCGTCGCCGCCGACATCGCCATGCTGCGGGTCGACCCCCGGGCCGCCGTGACGACCGCCCCCGGCAAGTTCGTCGCGGGGCTGCTCGCTCGGCGCGCCGCCGATGCCGGCCCGCTGACCTTCGTGCCGTGCGACAACGTGCCCGACAACGGCGAGATGGCCCAGCACGTCATCACCGACGGCGCCCGCGCCGTCGACCCGACGCTGCTCGCGTGGATGGACACGCACGTCGGTTTCGTCACGACAATGGTCGACCGGATCACCCCGCGCGCGACCGACGCCGACCACGATGCACTCCTGGCCCAGACCGGCGTCGACGACCCCGCGCTCGTGGTCACCGAACCCTTCATCGAGTGGGTGCTCGCCGGCGAATTCGTCTCGCCCAGGCCCGCGTGGGATGCCGCCGGCGCGACCTTCGTCGAGGACATCGTGCCCTTCGAGAACCGCAAGCTGCGCCTGCTCAACGGCTCGCACTCGCTGATGGCCTACGGCGCCTCGATCCGCGGCGCCGAGACCGTCGCCGACGCCATCGCCGACCCGGTCGTCGAGGGCTGGGTGCTGCAGTGGTGGGACGACGCCGCCCGGCACCTGCCGCTGCACGCCGAGGAGATCGCGAGCTACCGCGCGGCCCTGCTCGAGCGCTACCGCAACCCCAACATCCGCCACCTGCTCGCCCAGATCGCCGCCGACGGCACCCAGAAGATCCCGATCCGGATCGTCCCGACGCTGCTCGCCGACCGCGCTGCCGGGAGTATGCCGTCCGGCGCGGTGCGTGCGGTCGCCGCCTGGCTGTGCCACCTGCGCGGCCATGGCGCGCCGATCACCGATGCCCACTTGGGGGAGGTCGCCGGGCTCGTCACCGGGTCACTGGCGGAGTCGGCGGTCGCCCTGTGCGGCTGGCTCGGCATCGCCGATGCCGAGGTGGCCGCCGCCGTCGCGAACGCTGCGGCCGAGATCCTCGACGCCGTCGAGATCGTCGACGGGGCTTGAGGGCACGCGAGACGATGTGCTCATGACCGGCCCGCCCCGCGAGGTCGTCGTCGGGATCGACGTCGGCACGACCGCCGCCAAGGTGTCCGCCTTCGGCGTCCGCGCCGGTATGCCGTGGCGGCATACGGTCGTGCGCGAATACCCCCTGCACCACCCCGAACCCTCCTGGGCGGTCCAGGAGCCCGCCGTGGTGCTGGCTGCCGCCGAAGCCGCGCTGGCCCACTGCGTCGCCGACGTCGGCGCCGAACGGGTCGTCGGCCTCGCGTTGAGCACGGCCATGCACGGAGTCGTCGGGCTCGACGCCCACGGTGTCCCGCTCACCCCGATCCTCACCTGGGCCGACGGCCGCTCCCGCAGCCAGGCCCAACGGCTGCGCGCGAGCGGGCAGGGCGAGGCGCTGCTGCGAGCGTCAGGCACCCCGATGTATGCCGCCGCGCCGCTCACCAAGCTCATGTGGCTCGCCGAACACGATCCGGCGCTGT
>JBGAQV010000091.1:0-11984 GCA_044220505.1 Dermatophilaceae bacterium | reverse complement strand
ACCCACGCTCCCAGCCGACCCTCAGCCCGCGGACGGCACCACCCCGACAGCCCAAGGCCCATCGGTGGATCGAGGCTAAGGTGGCGCCTCGTGACCTACCACCCGGCTGGTGGCGCCGACCCTGCGGATGTCGCCGCGGTGCTCGCCCTGGTCGAAGCCGCCGAGAATCGCCCCGGCCGGAGCACGGTCATCGCGATCGACGGACCGAGCGGCTCGGGGAAGACTTCACTCGCCACAGCCGTGGCCAGCCGCCTGCACGCACCGATCGTCCACATGGATGACCTCTACCCCGGGTGGGACGGCCTGGCCGTCGCCGTCGACCTGGTGACCACCCAGGTGCTCCAGCCGCTCGCGAGAGGCGAGCGGGCGGCATACCGGCGGTGGGACTGGCACCGCAGTCGGTGGGCCGAGACCGTGCCGGTGCCCGACGCGCCGACCCTCGTCCTGGAGGGCTGTGGGTCGAGTGTCCGTCCGGCCGGTGACTATGCCTCGGTGCGGGTGTGGGTCGAGGCGCCGGCCTCGACCCGAAGGGAGCGAGGGATCGCGCGTGACGGGGTGGCATACGCCCCGCACTGGGAACGCTGGATGGCCCAAGAGCGGGATCTCTTTGCCGCCGACGGCACCCGCGAGCGCGCCCACCTCGTCATCGACACCGCGCCCACCGTCGACAACTAGCCTGGGCGACATGGAACCCGCGGACATGAGCGCAGCGCTGGCCGCGTCGATGCGCGAGCGCACCGGGCGATCGCTGGAGGAGTGGGTGGACCTGGTCCACCGCGAGGGGCCCGACCCGCTCGACCAACTTGCCGTCCGCCGCTGGCTCAAAGCGGTGCACGGACTCCCGCAGAACAGCCAGTGGGCGGTCGGTTTCGCGGCTGCCGAGGCTGCCGGATGGGTCCGCCCGAGTGCCGACGGCTACACCGACCGCCTGTATGCCGCCCGCTCACCTCAGCTGCGCGCGCTGCACGATGCCGTCGTCAGCCTGGCCCTGGCGCTCAGCTCCGACGCCGAGGCGCAGGGCCGCTCGACCTACATCCCCATCGTGCGCAAGACGCAGTTCGTGGCCGTGGCTCCTGGCCCGGGGGGGTCGTTGCGTGTCGGATTCCGTTACCGCACAACGGTTCCCGACGATGTCCGGCTGCAACCGGCCAAGGGCTTCGCACAGGCCACGCACTGGGTGCACCTGCCGGCCGACACCGATCCGGAGTCGATCGCGGACACGCTCAGCGAGTTGCTGGCGGTCGCCTACGCCCAGAACGGCTGACTGGTGGCCTCGATCCGCGCGGCCGGGCTGCGACTCGAGCTGCCCTACTGGCGCGAGGTGGCTCTCGGTGGCGCGCTGGGCACCGCGGCCCGGTTGGGCGTCGACACCGTCGTCGGTGCGCCCTTCGGCTCCTGGGACGCCGGCGTGTTCGTCGCCAATGTCACCGGGGCCCTCCTGCTCGGGTTCCTGGCCGGACTGCCGCTCGACACACCGGGACACGCTCGATGGCGGGCCTTTGCCGGCACCGGATTCCTCGGGGCGTACACGACCTTCTCGGCGCTCAGCCTCGCCTTCGTCGACGGCAGCCCCGTGTCGTATGCCGTGGGCGGACTGGTCGCCAGTCTCGCCCTCGGGGTCGCGGGCGCCTGGGTCGGGCTCGCTCTGGGCCGTCGGAGCCGAGCACAGTGATCCCCTGGTGGGCCTATGCCGTGGCACCCCTGGTCGGTGCCCTCGGAGCTTTGCTGCGCTATGCCCTGGTCGCGGCCGGAGCAGGTGCGCAAGCGGCTAGTCGAGCAACGGCCCGCCAGCGACGGTGGTCATCGGGTGGAGACGAGGGATATCCCTTCCCCATCGGCGTCCTGGCCGCCAACACCATCGCCTCGCTCATCGCCGGGGTGGCCGCCTCCATCACGGCCGCGGGCACGACAGGTCGACTGCTGGCGACGGCGGCGTTCTGCGGAGGGCTGTCAACGCTGTCGACGCTCGCGGTCGACACGGTGAGCCTGTGGCGAGCCGGACGGCATACCGCAGCCGTCGTCAACCTCGGGGTGACCGCCGCTGCGGGGGTCCTGGCCGCCGGCTGCGGCTACGTCGCCGTGCGAGCGCTGTCGGGAAGCTGACCCCGCAGCCCTCAGCGCTGCGGTTCGGGGGCCTCGCCCAGGCCCTGGGCCAGCGCGACCAGGCGTGAGCACTCAGTGAGCGACCGCTGTCCGTCCGAGCGCTGGATCGCCATGACGGCCAGGCTCTCGGTGTCGCTGAGCTCCATACTCGGCCACGGCATCCCGTGTTCGAAGGTGATCGCCACGACCTGCGGCCAGGTCACCGTGCGCGTGGTGAAGAGGTTGCGCACGACCAGACCCTCCCGGTTGGGAATGGCCTTGATGGTGGCGTAGCGCCAGAACAGCACGGCGAGCACCCACCCGATCGACGCGAAGAACACCCGGTCGATGGGCTTGAAATCGTGGGTCTTGGTGGCCTCGATGAAGAAGCCGATGAAGGTGAAGATCGCGATCACGGCCACCATGAGCCCGATCGCGACGTAGCGGCCCCGACGAGGGCGGAAGACTTCGAACGGATTCGCTTCGGTCGGGGTGCTCACGTGACTCTCCTTGACGTGCTTAGCTGCGACGTTACAGCCGACAGGCCGCGATGTCGGTGACGAGGATCCCGCGGGCGCCCAGGTCGTAGAGCTCGTCCATGACCCGGTTGGTGCTCGACCGCGGCACCATGGCCCGCACGGCGACCCACGCGGGGTCCTTGAGCGGCGACACCGTCGGCGACTCCAACCCCGGCGTCACCGCGCACGCCTGGTCGATGAGCGTGGCCGGCACGTCGTAATCCATGATCACGTAGGTGCGCGCGGTGACGACGCCGAGCAGCCGACGGCGCAGCACACCGACGCCGTTGTCCTCGGCCACCTCGGCCCGACGGATGAGGACCGCTTCGGAGGACAGGATGGGCTCGCCGAAGACCGCCAGGCCCTGGCTGCGCAGCGTGGCTCCGGTCTCGACGACGTCGGCGATGACATCGGCCACACCTAGGGTGATCGCCGTCTCCACCGCACCGTCCAGGCGCACCACGGTGGCCTCCACCCCGGCCGCGGCAAGATGCGCCCGCACCAGTCCGGGATAGCTCGTCGCCACCCGCTTGCCGGCGATGTCGCGGACCTCGTGGAGCTCGCCGGCGCGGGCGGCATACCGGAAGGTGGATCGGCCGAACCCGAGGGCCATGACCTCGGCGGCGTCACTGCCGGAGTCCAGCAGCAGGTCGCGGCCGGTGATGCCGGCGTCGACGGTGCCGGAGCCGACGTAAATCGCGATGTCGCGCGGGCGCAGGTAGAACAGCTCGACGTCGTTGGCCGGGTCGGCGACGACGAGTTCTTTGGGGTCACGGCGGATCGAGTAGCCGGCCTCGCGCAGCATCTCGGCCGCCGACTCGGACAGCGACCCCTTGTTGGGCACGGCGATACGCAGCATGGGACTTCCTCAGGCAGGTCAGAGCATCACAGGTGGGCATAGACGTCGTCGAGGGTCAGACCCTTGGCGACCATGAGCACCTGCAGGTGGTAGAGCAATTGGCTGATTTCTTCGGCCGCGCGCTGATCGGACTCGTATTCGGCGGCCATCCACACCTCGGCAGCCTCCTCGACGATCTTCTTGCCGATGGCATGAACGCCGGCATCGAGCGCGGCGACGGTCCCGGACCCGGCAGGACGCGTGACGGCCTTGTCGGCCAGTTCGGCGTAGAGCTGCTCGAAGGTCTTCACGGGGTGACAGCCTACCGAGCGCCGGTATGCCGTCCGCGCACCTTCCAGCGCGCGGACGGTGTACGGACGGCATACGGCTCAGCTCTGGGTGTCGCCGGGCGGTAACCCGCTCAGCGAGCCGCGACCGGCTCCGGGGCCTCGGCGCGCTCGAGCCGGGTCGCCTTGACCCATTGGGTGAAGCCGTAGAGCACGAAGATGCCGTAGCCGATGTAGAGGACCGCGGTCGGCACGTACCCGGTCGCGAACCCGAGCGGCACACCGATGAGGTCGACGGCGATCCAGCACAGCCAGAACTCGTTCCAGCCGCGGGCCATGGCATAGGTCGCCATGACCGAGCCGACGAAGATCCAGGCGTCACACCAGTAGAACCACCACTGTGGGGTCCAGTACGGATTGGGCGCCAGGTTCCAGAGCGCGACGAACACCTGGTGGACGACGATCGTGCCGACGATCCACCCGCCGACGATCATGAGCCGTTCGCGGGAGGTCGCCCAGCGCGGAGTGATCGCCGGGGCTGAGGAGTCGACACCGCGAGCGCGACGCGACTGGTTCCACCGCCACCAGCCGTAGAGGCTGGTCGCGATGAAGAAGACCTGTCGACCCGCCTGCCCGAAGAGCGGGATCCGCTGATCGGCGCCGAAGAGCGCGCCGAGGTAGACGAAGAAGAGCATGACGTTGGCGATGATGCCGACCGGCCAGGCCCACACCCAGCGCTTCATGCCCAGATAGGCCGATGCCGCGCCGATGAGGATGCCGATGAGTTCGAGCCAGTGCATCTCGTAATCGGCGATGGGGAAGGTCGCTGCGATGAGCTGCTGGAAGATGTTGCCGTTGTTCATGAGTGGTGTTCGTCCTTGAGTTCGAATCCGACTGGGACGAACTCCGGGGACACCCTCGACACGCCACGACGTCAGACCCGCTCCCGCGAACCGCAGGCACGGCATACCGGCGTCGACCGCCTCGAGACGCGCTGCCTACCATCCGGACTTTCACCGTCGGTCCTGGAATCCCACCAGGTCAACCGGCCGCTGGCTGCGGTCGGGTCGCGGACTGTCACCGCCGGTTCGGAGTTACACCGACCCCGGAGCACGTGGGTCCGATTATGCCAGTGCTGAGACGGCATGCCGTGTACGACCGCTCGCGGCCGACCTCCTCCGGACCCACAGCGCTCTCGGCGTCCCTGGGGAACCTGGCTGATGGCGGGACGACAGAGAACCTCCCCACATGCCCCCCTGTGGATATCCGCCGGCCTGCGCGGAGAGAATCGGTCAGGGTTGCGGCATGGACCTGCTCAGCCTCGCGCACCGACAACACGGGGTCATCTCGCGCGCTCAGGCGATCGACGCGGGTTTCACGGCGGGCCAGGTGCGCTGGCGCCTGGAACGCGGCCGGTGGTCGGTCGTCCACCCCGGGGTGTATGCCGTGCCCGGCCACGCTCGATTGACCTGGGAGGGCCGGGCATGGGCCGCTCTCCTGCACGCGGGACCGGGAGCCGCCCTCGCGCTGGACTCGGCGGCCTACCTATGGGGATGGCGCGAGAAGCCACCGGCAGTCATCGCGTTGGCGGTCCCTCACGAGCGACGCGTCCGTCGTGTCCCCGGGACCCGCGTCGTGCGCCGCCGGGGATTGCGGACCACCCTGCGCCGGGGTCTGTCGGTCACGACCCCTGCCCAGACCGTCATCGACATTGGGGATGCCTTCGAGGCCAGCCGTCAGGACGCCGTCTCGATTGCCGCCCGAGCGGTGCAATCCCGGCTTGTCGAGGTACCCCAATTGGCCGCGGAACTGTCCCGTCGCGCGGGGCACCGACACCGGCGTGCGGTGAGTCTCGCTCTCGGCGTCGTGGCCCGGGGCGCGGAGAGTGGCTTGGAAGTGAGCTTCCACGAGGACGTGTTGCGTGCGCACGGTCTCCCCCCGATGCAGCTGCAGGCACCAGCCACCATCGATGGTGGGAGTATTCGTCGCGACTTCCGCCAGGCCAGATATGGCGTCGTCGTCGAGGTCGACGGCCGAGTCGGACACGGCCCCGCGGAGCAGGACCGAGACCGGCTCCGCGATCGCCGGACTACGCGCTCCGGTGGCATCACCCTCCGAGCCGGGTGGGCGGACGTCGAGTTCGATCCGTGCGCCTTGGCGCTGGACGTCTTCGGCACCCTCGCCGCTCGGGGATACCTCGGGTCGATCCGACCGTGCGGACGGTCGTGTGCAGTATCGCGACTGGAGCTGAGGCCCGGGTGAGTGACACGGTGGGGAGCATCGCTGTACGCCGGACGTCACGAACATTCCCCACCGTGCGGCCGGGAGCGCGGTGGGGGCGCTGATCCGCTCTGAGTGCACCGGCACTGAGAGCTCAGTGCCGGTGCCGGGCCGCCAATGCGCGCAGCTGGTCGACGGCGTCGGCCGCACTCTCGGCGCCATAGACCGCCGAACCCGCGACGAACACATCGGCGCCGGCTTCGGCGCATGCCTCGATCGTCGACGCGCTTACCCCACCGTCGACCTGCACCCAGATCTGCCCGCCATGGCGCCGCACAGACTCGCGGACCTGGCGCACCTTGGGAAGTTGATCGGCCATGAACGACTGGCCACCGAAACCGGGTTCGACGGTCATGACCAGGACCATGTCCAGGTCGGGCAGCAACTCCGCATAGGGAGACCAGGGCGTCGCGGGTTTGAGCGCCATGCCGGACCGCGCCCCGGCGGCCCGCAGCTGCCGCGCCAGCCGCTTCGGGTCGGCGGCCGCTTCGACGTGGAAGGTCACCGACCCCGCGCCCGCTTCGGCGTATGCCGGAGCCCACCGGTCCGGGTCGGCGATCATGAGGTGGCAGTCGATGGGGATCGGGCTGACCCGCAGCAGCGACTCGACCACGGGCAGTCCGAGGGTGAGGTTGGGGACGAAATGGTTGTCCATGACGTCGACGTGCGCCCAGTCGGCATTGGCCACGGCATCCAGCTCGCGCTGCAGGTTGGCGAAATCGGCGGACAAGATGCTCGGCGAGATCTGCACGACCGACACCCTATGGGACGGCTCGTCACGGCCTGACCCCACGGCCCACGACGCAGCAGCAGGTGGCCACGCCGCACCTCGCCGGCCGACCGCGGCGATAGCTCAGAGCTTGCGCAGCAGCGCGAGGAACATCGCGTCGGTGCCGTGCAGGTGCGGCCAGAGCTGGGCAGCCGGCCCCTCGCCGAGGTCAGGCAACCGGCCACCCGCGGCATCGACGACGAACTCGCGCGCGTCCAACACCGCCACGTCGTCGCGCTTCTTCACGACATCGGCGACCGCGAAGCGGGTCTCGACCAGGTGGGGGCTGCAGGTCACGTACGCCACCACCCCTCCGGGGCGGGTCGCATCGAGCGCCGACGCGAGCAATTGCCGTTGCAGCACGGCCAGCTGCGTGACATCGGCGGGCTGCTTGCGCCACCGCGCCTCCGGGCGCCGGCGCAGCGCTCCGAGCCCCGTGCAGGGCGCATCGACCATCACCCGGTCGTAGCCGGCCGGCTCATCCGACCCGACGGCCCGCCCGTCACCGACTCGCACCGAGACCTGGCCCGAGGCTCCGGCCGCTATGACCGGCCGGACGGTCGCACGCACCAGGTCGGCGCGGTGCTCGCTCACGTCGCTGGCGACGAACTCCGCACCACGCTGGATCGCGAGCGCGCCCAGCAGCCCTGCCTTGCCACCTGGTCCCGCGCACAGGTCCAGCCACCGCTCCCTAGACCCAGAGGTCATCGGTGCGGCCGGGGTCACCGGCACGGCTGCGAGGGCAAGGGCGACCAGTTGCGACCCTTCATCCTGGACGGCGGCCCGGCCTTCCCGCACTGCCGGTATGCCGCCCGGGTCACCTCCCGGCCAGGTCGCCGCTGTCGGGGACCAGCGCCCGGGCACGGCACCGGCGCCGATCAACTCGCCCATCTCCGCGAGTCCCGGACGGGCCACCAACGAGACCAGAGCCGCCGTGTTGTCGGCCCGCAACAGCTGCTCGACCTGGGCATCGACCGTCGCTGCGCTGGCTGTGCCATGGCCGAGCAGGGCCGCCCGCAGCGCCTTGACGATCCACACCGGATGCGAGTGCTCGACCGACAAACGGTCCAGCGGATCCGGAAGGGCCTCGGTCACCGCCACGAGCCACTCCGCCCAGGTGCGCTCCGAGATCCGCCGCAGCACCGCGTTGACGAAGCCTGCGGCACCGGCCCCGTTGACCTGCCGCGCGAGAGCGACGGTTTCGGCGACAGCAGCGTGAGCGGGTACCCGCATCCCGAGGATCTGGTGGGCGCCCACCCGCAAGGTGTCGAGCACCTTGGCATCGATGGCGTCGAGGGCGCGTCCGGCGGCCATGGCCACCATAGGGTCGTAACGGCCCTGCAACCGCAACGCTCCATAGGCCAGCTCGGTGGCGAAAGCGGCGTCGCGCCCGGTGAGTCGCTGCGCACGAAGTCGCTGTGGGAGTTCGAGATTGGCGTACGCCCCATCGGCGACGGCCCGCAACACGCTGTATGCCGTCAACCTCGCCGGGTCGGCGGTGCGCCCACGCTCCGAAGGCCGCTGCACGGACCGGGGCCGGCGGTCGCCGCGCCCAGCCCCACGTCCCGACCCACTCGCTGACCCACCCCTGGACGGCGCACCATGCCGGGGCTGGTCAGTCATTCTCGCCGAGCCGCTCCCCCGGCTCGATCCGCACGCCGCGGGCCCAGTCGGCCGCCGCCATCTCCTTCTTGCCGTGAGCGCGGACCAGGCCGAGCTTGACCGGGGAGGTGACCGTCGCGGCATACACGGCGTTCTTGGTGACCAGGAGCTCACCGGGGGCGGTCGGCGCGGTCAACCCACCCGGCAGGTCCCCCTGGACCACAGTGACCGGACCGAGGGTGACCCGCTCGCCGCGGAACGTCGACCACGCTCGTGGGGCGGGCGTGCAGCCGCGGATCTGGCGCTCGATGGCTGCCGCGGGACGGGTCCACTCGACGCGGGCGTCCTCGACCTGGATCTTGGGAGCCAGCGAGATCCCCTCTGTCGGTTGGGGTTTGGCCTCCAGGGTGCCGTCCTCGATCCCATCGAGGGTGGCCACCAACAGTCCCGCACCACCGACGGCGAGCCGCTCCAAGAGGTCACCGCTGGTGTCGCTCGGGCGGACCGCTTCGGTCATCACGCCGTAGACCGGACCGGTGTCCAGGCCGGCTTCCAGGAGGAAGGTGCTGGCGCCGGTCACGTCATCGCCGGCCATGACCGCGTGTTGCACCGGGGCTGCTCCCCGCCAGGCCGGCAGCAATGAGAAGTGCAGGTTGACCCAGCCGTACCGCGGGATGTCGAGCGCGGCTTGCGGCACCAGCGCACCGTAGGCCACGACCGGGCAGCAGTCGGGAGCCAGGTCGCGCAGGGTCTGCAGGAACTCCGGCTCCCGCGGGGAGTGCGGCGTGAGCACGGGTATGCCGTGCTGCTCTGCCCGCACTCGGACCGGCGAGGGGAGCATGGACCGACCCCGACCGGCCGGGGCGTCCGGTCGCGTGAGGACCGCGACCACCTCGTGGCGGGAGGCGATGAGCGCATCGAGGCTCGGGATGGCGACCGCGGGGGTGCCGGCGAAGACCAGCCGCATGGTTACAGCCCCCGCCCGAACGTGGCATGGGGACTGGTGCGGATGACGGGGCGTTCGGCCGCCGCCCACTCCGACTCGCGGATGAGCTTCATGGCGGCCTTTCGCGCCTCGCTGTCGAGACGGTCGATGAACAGGATGCCGTCGAGGTGGTCGGTCTCGTGTTGGACTGCCCGGGCCAGGAACTCACTGCCCTCCACCAGGACTGGCTCACCGTGCTCATCGCACCCCCGGGCGACGACCCGCAGCGAGCGGGGGGTGTCGAACGAGAGTCCCGGGAGCGACAGGCACCCCTCGGGACCGTCCTGACGTTCGTCGGAGAGCTCAAGCACCGGGTTGACGAGATGGCCGAGGACGCCATCGACGAAATAGGTGAACACCCGCAGCCCGACGCCGATCTGCGGCGCGGCCAAACCTGCTCCGGGGGCAGCGAGCATGGTGTCGGTGAGGTCGGCGACGAGTTGGCGCAGCTCCTTGTCGAAGTCGACGACTTCGGCGGCAGGGGTGCGCAGGATGGGATCACCGAACAGGCGGATGTCCTTGACCGACACGGGCAGACCTCAGGGGCAGGGAAACAACGGACGTGGGATGAGTCGCCAAGTCTAGGGCGTCACGCGGTCCGACCCCCGGGCTGCGCGATCACTGGTCGCCGAGCCAGTCCACCCGGATGGTCAGCGGTTCGGGGTCCTTGCGCGCGCTGCGCACCCCACGCACGGCCGTGAGGGCCTGAGCCAACGCCGGCGCGTGGATCAGCGGGGTGCGCACGACGAGTTGCACCTGCGCCGCCACGGCGGGATCGCCCTCACCGCCGCCGGTATGCCGGGCCGCTGGGATCGGCAGCGGGCCGAGCCGCTCCACGGCTACTGCGGCCGCGACCTCGTCGGCCGCGGCGAGGACGGCGCGCCGAGAACCGGCCAGCCGGGCCACCGCGCTGGCCGGGGGCAGACGCAGGTCGATCCGCTCGGACAGCTCCCGGGCGGCCAGCCAGGCGGGGTCCCACCGCACCAGCGCCTCGACGGCCGGGGCGCTCTGCCCGGCGGGCACCCCCACCACGACGACCACCCCTCCCGCGTCGACAGGCCGAACCAGTGCGGCCGCGGCACACCACCGGCGCAGCGCCTCGATGCCGGCGTCGAGGTCGGCGCGTTCGAGCAGCGCCCACGCGTCCAGCAGCAGCGCTGCACGGTAGCCGCCGTCCGCGATCGGCTCGGCGCCCGGGGTTGCCACGACGAGGGCCGGGCGTGCCGGCACCGCCGCTGTGACGTCGCCGGAGCCGGAGGTCACCAAGGGCACCCCTGGGAAGGCTCGCCCGAGTTCCTCGGCGGTCCGGCGGGCACCCACCGTCGCGGACCGCAGGGTGCCGCCCTCGCAGTGCGGGCAGACGAACCCCTGGGGGCCGAAATCGCCCGCACACCAACGACATCGGGCCGGCTGCCCCGGTGCGGGGATGGCCATCGGACCGTGGCAGCGCGGGCACCGAGCCGGCGCACGGCATACCTGACAGGACAGCGCTGGGAGGTAACCCCGGCGCGGCACCTGGACGAGCACCGGCCCGTCGGCGAGCGCATTCTTGGCCGCGCGCCAGGCGGCCGACGGCAGGTGAGCCCGAGCCGCCGGGCCGTCGCGCTCGAGGTCGCTGCCCTCGCCCGCGATGATCACCCGCGGTGCCGCGGCGCGGACTGTCGCGGGGGCACTCGCCACGGCTGCCCACTCCCCCGATTCGACCCGCTGCTGGGTCGGCACGCTGCGCGTGAATCCCGCGCTGAGCAGCGCGGCTCCAGCCATCTGGGCTCGCAGCGCCAGCACCTCACGCACGTGCGGGTAGGGAGCCCGCGGCTCCTGGTGCAGGTCATCGCCGTCGTCCCACCAGGCCACCAGGCCGAGTCGCTGCACCGGCGCGAACGCGGCGGCGCGGGTGCCGACGACCACCCGGACGTGCCCCCGGAGCGCTTTGAGCCACGCGGTGTAGCGCGCCTGCGGTCCCTGCTCTGCGGTGAGCCGCACGACGCTTCCAGCGCCCAGCAGTCCGGTCAGCTGCGCCTCGACCCGGACCAGGTCGCGCTGGTCCGGCACGACGAGGAGCGCACCTCGCCCCCCGGAGACAGCCGCCGCCGCGGCCACGGCCAAGGCGTGCGGCCAGTCGGCCTCGACGGATTGACCGGGCAGGGCCAGCCAGGACGCAGCCGGCGCCTCGCCCGCCGCGGTCCGGCGCAGAAAGGCAGGGCCCGCCGGGTACGCCGTCCACGGCCCCGGGTCCGGGGCCGGAGGTGGGTCCAGTGCGGGCACGGAGTGAGCGTCCAGCGCGCGTTCGGCCGCAGCGTGGCGCGGCGGGATCGCGAGCCGCAGCACGTCACCGAGCACGCCGGCATACCGTTGCGCAACCGCGCGGCACAGGGCGATCTGTTCGGGAGTGAGCACCGGCTCGGGGCTGACCACCCGTCGCAGTGAGGCGAGACGGCCCTCGTGCTCGGCGTCGGCACGGCGCGCAACGACGAACCCGTTGACATCGCGGCCGGCGAACCGGACCCGGACCCGCACCCCCGGCTGAGCCGTCTCGGAGAGGTCAGTCGGGACGGCATACTCGAATTCCCGGTCCAAGTGCGCCAGTCCGCTGTCGACGACGACGGCCGCGACCGGCAGCGCA
>JBGAQV010000090.1:0-12574 GCA_044220505.1 Dermatophilaceae bacterium | reverse complement strand
GCCATAGCCGGCCATGGCCAGCACCTTGCCGGCGACGACCCCAGCCACAGCGATGACGGCGCCGATGATGAACAGTGGCTTGCTGGCCACCACGACCGCCCACGACATGACGACCGCTGCGACCAGCAGGATCGCCACGGCGGTCCAGGCGGCCGTGCTCTGGCCGTGGTTGTCGTGGTGAGTGTTGTCAGCCATCGATCGATCTCCTTCAACGACCGCCAGCGGGCGGCTCCTCATCTGGTGGGGCCATTGTGGCAGGTCCGTCGGACGTCGTGGCCGTTGGCTCCCCCATCGTCGGGTCGTGTCCCTCCGAGAGCGCATCCCAGGCCGACCTCACTCGGTCTTCGGGACCCGATCCGAGGGCGGGATCTCGCTCGAAACGGTCCGAGAGACCCGCCCACCTCAGAGCAGCGCGCGCGGTGAACACGCCGCCCAACACTGCTGCAGCCGTGCTCAGTAGGGCCAACCACCCGAGAGCGGTGGCGCTGCCGGTAGCTCCGACCGCACCGGTTTGCCCGGTGAGTTCGGCCGCGCGCCGACCCACCGCCGCGCCGGGGTCCAGGACGACCCGCGCTGCGAGGATCATCACACCGCAGGCGGCGAGCACGAGCACGACACCGGCAACTCGCCGGATTCCCGGACCGCCCGTCGCCAGTGCCACCAGGGCCGCGCCGACGACCAGTGCGAGCGCGATCGCCGCCGGTGCCCCTTGGGTACCGGTGACCGTGACGACGGCCGAGCCGAGCACGGGGTCGGCCGACGCGCCAGTGGCCCAGGCCGCGCCCGAGGTCAGCAGGAAGACGACCAGGGGCGCCGCGACGATCGCCAGCGCGAGGCGTTTCGTCACGGCATACCTCCCTTGGTGCTGGGAGCCGACCGCATGCCCGCCGCAGCCCCGATGGCGCGGATGACAGCGGCCGCCTTGTGATGACACTCCTCGTACTCGCGCTGCGGCACCGAATCGGCGACGATCCCCGCGCCGGCCTGCACGTATGCCGTGCCCTCGCGCACCACGGCGGTGCGGATGGCGATCGCCAGATCCATGTCACCGGCGAAATCGAGATAGCCGACCACCCCACCGTAGAGACCGCGCCGCAGCCCTTCGAAATCGTCGATGAGGGCCATGGCTCGCGGCTTAGGGGCCCCCGAGAGGGTGCCCGCGGGGAAGGTCGCGACGAGGACGTCGTATGCCGTGGCGTCCCCGCGCAGTTGGCCCACCACCGTGGACTCCAGATGCATGATGTGGCTGTAGCGGCGGATCGTCATGAACTCCACCGTGTCGACCGTGCCGGCCCGGCAGACCCGCTGGAGGTCGTTGCGGGACAGGTCGACGAGCATGAGGTGCTCGGCCCGCTCCTTGAGGTCGGCGGCGAGGTCGTCGGCGTGTTCGACGTCCTGCTCGGGGGTCTTGCCCCGCGGGCGAGAACCGGCGATCGGGTGCGTGATGGCCTGGCGATCGGTGACCTTGATGAGGGCTTCCGGACTCGACCCGACGATGTCGTAGACCGATCCGTCGGGGTGCGGCAGGCGCAGGTAGTACATGTACGGACTCGGGTTGGACGCGCGCAGTGCCCGGTAGACGTCGAGGGTGTCCGCCGGGCAGGCGAGGGTGAACCGCTGGGACACGACGATCTGAAAGGCGTCGCCGGCTCGGATCGCCTCTTTGCACTGCTCGACGATGTCGTGGAAGGCGTCCTGGGTGTGCGACGAGGTGACCGGCAGGTGTACCGGTTGTACAACGGCGACGGTCGAGGGAGCCGGCGCGGCGAGGTCGGCGGCCATCCGATCGAGACGCTCGACGGCATCGGCATATGCCCACTCGAGCCGGGCGTCGGTGGCGTCGTAGTTGACCGCGTTCGCGACCAGGAGCACGGACCCGTCGGCATGGTCGAGCACGGCGAGGTCGGTCGCGAGGACCATGGCCAACTCGGGAAGGCCCAGGTCGTCACGGCCGGTGTCGGGGACGTGCTCCCAGCGGCGCACGGCGTCATAACTGATCGCCCCGACCATGCCTCCGGTGAGCGGCGGAAGGCCATCGACCCGTTCCGTGCCGAGGATCGCGACGGTTTCTCGCAGTGCCACCGTGGGGTCTCCGTCGGTGGGGACACCGACGGGCGGCGTGCCGATCCAGAGCGCCTGTCCGTTGTGCTCGGTCAACGTGGCGGCGGCCCGAGCGCCGACGATCGAGTAGCGCGACCACACCCCGCCATGCTCGGCCGACTCCAGCAGGAAGGTGCCGGGTTCGCTCTTGGCGAGCTTGCGGTAGACCCCCAGCGGGGTTTCCCCATCCGCCAAGAGCCGGCGGACCACGGGGATGACGCGGCGGGTGCGAGCCAACTCGGCAAACGTGGGAAGCGTCGGCCACGTTGTGCCCCAGTCGAGTTCGGCGTGCAGGTCGCTCATGTCAGTCCTTCGTCGGACGCGGACGCGGCGCCTTGGACGGCCGATATCGGGCGGGCGTCGAAGCAGCTGCGGTCCCCGGTGTGACAGGCCGCCCCGACCTGCTCCACGCGGACCAACAGAGCGTCGCCATCACAGTCCAGCGCCACCGAGCGCACCCATTGGACGTGCCCGGAGGTGTCACCCTTGCGCCAATACTCCTGCCGTGACCGCGACCAGAAGGTCACCCGTCCCGTGCTGAGCGTGCGAGCGAGGGCCTGGTCGTCCATCCACCCGAGCATGAGGACCTCACCGGTCTCGTGGTCTTGGATGATGGCGGCCACGAGGCCGGCCCGGTCTCGGGTGAGCAGGGACGCGACGGCTGGATCCAGCCGGGCAGCCTGCGGTTGCGGAGCGGAAAAAGGGGGCACCCCGCCATTCTGCCGGTCCGATCGCTGCGCGTCCCCACGGCCACCTCCGGCCGGTGTCCTAACCTTGGCCGCCGTGGAGGCCTTCGTCGACTTCCCGTGGACACCGACCGGGTCCACGGGGCAGCTTGCCTTCGGCGAGCCGATCGAGGTGATTCGCGCCGACTGCCTCGCCGAGGTGCGACCAGCACTCGCCGCGGTCCGTCGGGCCGCGATGGCCGGCCGGTATGCCGTGGGCTTCCTCGCGTACGAGGCTGCGCCAGCCTTCGATCCGGCCATGCGGGTTCGGGCCGGCAGCCGAATCCCGTTGGTGTGGTTCGCAATTCACGACACACCTCGCCCAGACGACGAGATCCGCTGGCCCACGGCATACGCCTGCTCGGCCTGGCGGTCGGAGACAGACGAGGAACGGTATGGCAGATCCGTCACCCGGGTGCGCGAGGCCATCGCTCGGGGCGACACCTACCAGGTCAACTACACAATGCCGCTGCACGCCCGGTTCGCCGGCGACCCGCTCGGAGTCTGGGCCGACCTGCGTCGCGCCCAGCAGCACGGCTGGTTCGCCTACCTCGACATCGGGTCACACGCGGTCGCGTCCGTCTCCCCCGAGCTCTTCTTCACCTGGGACGGTGCGCAGGTCGTGACCCGCCCGATGAAGGGCACCCGCTCCCGACGCCTTGAGACAGCCGGTGATGCGGCATTGGCGCGGCAGTTGCGGACCAGCGCCAAGGACCGCGCCGAAAACCTCATGATCGTCGACCTGCTGCGCAACGATGTGGCCCGGGTGAGTCGCCCTGGCTCGGTGCGGGTGCCCGCTTTGTTCGAGATCGAGGACTATCCGACCGTCTGGCAGATGACCTCGACAGTGACCGGGCAGGGCCGGGACGGGCTGTTCTTCGACGACATCATCGCGGCGCTCTTTCCTTGCGGTTCGGTCACCGGCGCCCCGAAGGTGCGCACCATGGAGCTGATCACCGAGGTCGAGGATCGTCCCAGGGGCGTTTACTGCGGCGCCGCCGGGGTCGTCTGGCCGGGCGGGTCTGCGGCGTTCAACGTCGCCATCCGCACCCTCGTCGTCGACCGAGAGGCCGGACTTGCCAGATATGACGTCGGTGGCGGTGTC
This sequence comes from Dermatophilaceae bacterium, assembly GCA_044220505.1. Lineage (GTDB taxonomy): Bacteria > Actinomycetota > Actinomycetes > Actinomycetales > Dermatophilaceae > Phosphoribacter. Next base: position 8,644 of record JBGAQV010000090.1, on the reverse strand, counting down.
GTCTGGGATTCAGACAGCGCCACCGAACACGCCGAGGCCCTGGCCAAGGCGGCCGTCCTCGCGCAGACCCAACGGGACGCCGGGCTCCTCGAGACGATCCGAGTCGAGCGCGGGGTGGTCGTGCTCCGGGACCGGCACCTGGACCGGTTGGCCGCGTCCGCAGCCTGGTTCCGTCGGCCGTTCGACCGATCCCTGGCTGGGCGCCTCCTCGACGACCTGGCGACCGAGACCCGCACTCACACCGTCGGGTGCGACGACAGCGAGCCCGGAGAGACTCCCGCCGACACCACAGCCCTTCGGGGTCGGCTCGTGCTGGCTTTGAACGGCACCCTCACCCTGGACAGCACGGAACTGCCTGAATCCTTCGGTATGCCGTGCGGCCCGCACCCCGACGTGGTGCGACACTTCGCGCTGGCCCACCGGCCGGTTGATTCGACCGATCCATGGCTGCGGCACAAGACGACCGACCGCACGGCATACGAGCGCTTGCGACGCGACGAGCCCGGCCTCTTCGACACCCTGCTGTGGAACGAACGCGGGGAGCTCACCGAGTTCACCATTGGCAACCTCGTCGTCGAACTCGGCGGCGAGCTGGTGACACCGCCGGAAGACTGCGGTCTGCTGCCGGGGACGCTGCGCGCCGAAATCCTTGACTACGGAGCGGGCGGCCGGCCGGTCGTCGAGCGGGTCCTCACCCGGGAAGACCTCACCGCAGCCCAGGGGATCTGGCTGGTCAACGCCGTCCGCGGCTGGGTGCCCGTGACCTTCCGCTACTCGGGAGCGTGAGGCGGCCGGCTACTGCGGCCCCGCCCCGGTCAGCCTCCGGAGCTGGCCTGGGCCGACCATGAGGCGTGCAACGCGGCATAGACTCCGCCCTGCTGCACCAGGTCATGGTGCGGGCCTCGCTCGACGATGCGCCCGCCATCGACGACGACGATCTCGTCGGCAGCCTCCGCCGTCGATAGGCGGTGCGCGATGGCGACCGACGTGCGCCCGCGGGTCAGCCCGTCAATGGCGCGCTGCACCCGGACCTCGGTGGCTGGGTCGACTGCCGAGGTGGCCTCGTCGAGGATGAGCAGGTCGGGGTTGGCCAGGTAGGCCCGCACCAGGGCGACGAGCTGGCGCTCCCCCGCCGACAGCGACTCGCCGCGCTGCCCCACCTGCGTCGCCAACCCCAGCGGCAACGAGCTCGCCCAGTCGTCGAGGCCGAGTTCGGCCAGCGTGTCGCGGACGAGGTCCGCAGTGGCTTCGGGTCGCCCGAAGCGCAAGTTGTCCAGCAGCGAGGCGTCGAACAGGAAGCCCTCCTGGGGGACCAGGACGACCCGGCTGCGCAGTGTGTCGAACCGCACTCGGCGCAGGTCGACCCCGTCGAGCCGAATGCGGCCTTGGTCCGGGTCGACGAGCCGGCTGAGGAGTTTGGCCAGGGTCGATTTGCCAGAGCCGGTCTCCCCCACGACGGCGATCCGAGCACGCGGCGGAATATGCAGCGAGACGTCGCGCAGGACGGGTTCGCCGCCGGGATAGGCAAAGGTCACCTGCTCGACGTCGACGGTGATCGGACCACGCGGGAGGTCGACGCCGGCCTCGCCCGGGTCGGCGATGTCGGCCGGGGTGTCGATGATCCCGATGACCCGCCGCCAGCCCGCCACGGCGTTCTGCAACTCGTTGAGGATCTCGGTCGCCTGCTGCACCGGCATGGTGAAGAGGTTGACCAAGAACAGAAAGGCCAGGAGCTCACCGAGGGTGAGCCGCCCGTCGACCGCCATCCAGGTGCCGACCACCAGGACGATCGCCGTCGTCAGCCCTGAGACGAACTGACCCGCCGTGAAGGCGACGACGGCACGCACCTGAGCGCCGACCGCAGCCGCCCGGTGGGCCTCGATCGCGACATCGATCCGCGCGGCAGTGCGTGCCTGGACGGCATACGCCCGGATCGTCGAGGCGCCGACGACAGCCTCCGCGATCGCGCCGAGGAGTTGCCCGACCCGTTCGCGCACCCGCGTGTAGGCGCGCCCCACGACGCCCTGGAAGTGCCGGATGAGGAAGAACAGCGGCACGAAGCAGGCCCATACGACGGCCGCGAGCACGGGGCTGAACCACACCATGAGCAGCGTCGCCAGGGTGATCTGCCCGATGCTGATGACGAGCATGAGGCCGCCGAACTGGACGAACGCCGAGATCGTGTCGACGTCCGAGGTGACCCGGGAGACGAGCGAGCCGCGGCGTTCGGTGTTCTGGGTCAGCATCGACAGGTCGTGGATGTGCCGGAAGGCCCGGATCCGCAGAGCCGCGAGACCGTTCTCCGATGACGTGAACAGTCGCACATTGACGGCATACGCGCTGAAGGCTGTGATGACCACTCCGGCAAGGGCGATGCCGACCCACATCCAGACCCTGCCGAGGTCGGGGCCGGTCGGCGCCAGGAGGCCCTCGTCGGTGGTGCGCTGAATCACCAGCGGGACGAGGACGCGCCCGAGCGTCGAGAGCAGCCCGAGCGTGATGGTCAGGGTGAGACCGCGGGTGAGTTCCGGGGACAGTGCCGCTCCGCGACGCAAGGTCGCCCAGGTCGACAGGTCGGACCCGCTTCCGATCCCGGTGTGGTCGACGATCGGCCCAGCGCTCTGGCGGCTCATCGGGTCACCTCCGCGGTGTCGGTATGCCGTGTGTCGGTATGCCGGGTGTCGGCTCGCTCGGCCGCGTCACGGGCGTAGGCGGTGACCAGGTCGGCGTAGGGTCGGCACCGCTGGATGAGCTCGTGGTGGGGCCCATGGTCGACCACGCGACCGTCGGCAAGGAAGACCACATCGTCGGCCAAGGCGATCGTCGCCATCCGGGAGGCGATGACCAGGACCGTGGTGCCCGCGACCGCCTGGCGCAGTCCGGCAAGGATCTCCTGCTCGACGCTCGGGTCGATGGCCGAGGTGGCATCGTCGAGGACCAACAGGCGCGGGTTGCGCACCACCGCGCGGGCCAAGGCGATGCGCTGACGTTGCCCACCGGAGAGGTTGGCCCCTCGCTCCCCGACCACAGTGTCCAGGCCACCGGGCAGGGCGGACACGAATCCCTCGGCGCGGGCCAGGCGCAAGGCCGCCCAGACCTGATCGTCGCTGACCGCCAACCCGAGGGTGACATTGCCGCGCACGGTGTCTTCGAAGAGGAACGTCTGCTGCGGCACGAAGGCAGCCGCCTCGGCGAGTGCGCCGTGGCGCAACTGGCGCAGATCAACGCCGTCGACGAGGACCATCCCCGTGTTGGGGTCGACCAGGCGGACGAGCAGGCCGGCCAGGGTCGACTTCCCGGACCCGGTCGGGCCGACGATGGCGGTCGTGCCGCCGGCAGTCACGTCGAGAGTGACGGCCTGCAGCACGGGCGCACGATCCCTGCCCCCAGAGGCGTTCTCGACCTCGTAGGCGTAGTCGACCGACCGTGCCGCGATCGGTAGCGCTGAGGCACCGGGCGGCAGCGACCTATCGCCGAACTCCATCGCGCCGGTCGCCTGCAACACGGCATTGACCCGGTCCCACCCGACGACTGCTCGCGGCACCTCGCCCAGCACCCAGCCGAAGGCGCGCACCGGGAAGGACAGCACGGAGAAGAGGTAGGCGACCTGGACGACTTCGGCCGCGGAGACCTGCCCGCGACTGGCCTGCCAGGCCCCGACTGCGATGACGACGAGTGTGCCGACCGTGGGGATCGACTCGATGGCCGGGTCGAAGGTGCCGCGGGTGCGTCCCACCGCGATATTGGCGTCGCGGAGCTGATGGGTCACTGCCGCGAACCGGGCGGCCTCCTGGTCTTCGCGGCCGAGAGCTTTGACGATGAGCGCGGCTTCGAAACTCTCGTGGGCGACTTCGGACACATCCGCACGGAGTTGCTGGGCCCTGGTGACCTGCGGAGACATCCGCCGTTGGAAGAGCGCGTTGGCAGCGAACAGCAGCGGGAAGACCACCATGGCGACGGCCGCGAGCAGCGGGTCGACGACGACCATCTGGACGGCACCGAACAGGAGCATGACGACGACGCCCAGGGCCATGGGCAGCGGGGCGAAGATGTTCCAGGTGGCCTCGACGTCGGCGTTGGCGTTGGACAGCAACTGCCCCGACGGGTGCTTGTGGTGCCAGCTCAACGGGAGCTCGAGATACTGCCGGGTCACCCGCTGCCGGTATGCCGCCCCGAGGCCGAACATCGCATAGCCGGCCCCAACACGCCGGAGCACGATGCCGACCACGTTGAGCAGCACCACCGCGGAGATGGTGAGACCGATCTGCCACAACTGGCCGGTAGACACGGCACGGGCGCCGACGGCCGGCCCGATGACGGTCTCGGTCAACCGCCCGATGACCCACGCCATGGCGCCGGTCATGATGCCGTAGACCGCCGACCCGAGCACTGCGACAGCGAACCAGCGGGGCTGCTCCCGCATGCCGCGCGCCACCACCGCAGCCCCCTTGCGGAGCGTGGAACGGGGCACGGCGGTCATGGTCGGGCGTCCTTCGGGGTGAGCTGGGGTCCGCCCTCCACCATCTCACGATCCGCCGGCAGCCCCGACCGGCGGACTCACCCCATAGCGGCGGGAATGAGAGCCGGCGCCATGCCATCGTCCAGGAACCACCACACGACTTGCGGACGAACCCCATCCGCCGGAAGACGGACGGTCACGCCTCCCCGCTGCGGGACTGTCAAGACGGCGCCTGTCGGCGCGCCCCACAGCTCCCGCTGCTCGTCCAAGAGCTTGGGGACCTTCGACGCCTTGGCGTAGGTCAAGGTGTAGGTGCAGTGGAAGGCCCCCACCCCGATGACCCCTTGATCTGTGACCGCAGCGCGCACCAGCGGTTCCCCGCTCGCGTCCGCGTCGACGGCGCAGTTGTAGGACGTCTCCTTCTGGCCCCATGCCGGCGTTCCGATCGTGGCGCGTTCGGCAGGAATCGTGCCCAGGTCGACTCCGGCCGAGACGTCGCGGTTCGTCCAATAGTCGGTGACTGCTTTGACAACCGCCACGGCCGCAGCTCGCTCGCTGTCATGTGCCTGCCTGACGGTGCCCAGATCGCCCACCGAGTCGGGTAGCCAGCTCGACATCTGCAGCAACCACGGGGCCGCGGCATCGGCTCGAGTCAGCACGATCAGTTTCCGGACCGCTCCGCCTGCCGACGGTGTCGCACTCGCACCTGGGGTCGCGTTGCCGGCGGGCGCCGACGCCGATGGGGCCTCGGTTGTGGGTGCTCCCGTCGTGGGACCCGCGGTCGCCGCACCTCGCGGACCGGCGACCACCATCCCCATCAGCCAGCTGCCCTGGCCCGCGGCGACCGGCGCGCCGAGCTGGCGGACGGCCACCATGTCGAAGGGCTCGATGGTCTTGCGATCCTTGTCGTGGCGCCGGAAGACGTTCTCCACGAGGTCGCCCTCCAGAGCCGGACCGGTGTCGGCGAGCTTCCACTTGGTCGCGTCGAGCCCATTGGCTGCCGCGATCCCGACGTTGTTTCGGTCGTTGTAGTCGACGAGAGCCACACGCAGCAGCGCATCGGGGTCGGTCGAGGTCGACGGAGCCGGGGACTGCCCTGCCGGGGCGGTGCAGGCGACGCCGGCCCCGAGCAGGATGGTCAGGGTGAGTGAAGAAACGAATCGCGAAGTCATGGGGCCATCAAGCCACGAGTCGCCTCACCCCCGCAGAAGTTATCCACAGGGTCCGGCCGGGGCTGCTCGATCGCTTCGTGCTCCGCCCGTCTCCTAGCGGAATTGCGTTGCACAGCAACCGCACACCCGTGAGACTCAGCCGATGACCACGTCCCGTGATGCTGTCGTTCCCGACACCGAGCCCGATCCCCGTCCTGCCCTCACACCGGCCTTCCTCGGCACCGAACGCGACACCCTCCACGGCTGGCTGGATGTCTATCGGGCCTCGGTCTTCGTCAAGATCGCCGGGCTGACCGCCGAGCAACTGGCCCAGCGATCGGTACCGCCCTCGACGATGTCGCCGCTCGGCCTGGTCCGGCATCTCACCGAAGTGGAGCGCTACTGGCTCACCGACGTGGCGCTCGGCGAGGACTCCCCCGACCTCTACAGCTCTCGTGAGGACCCGGACGGCGACTTCACCCTAGCCACAGCCGCACGCGCCCAGGCGGACGTCACGGCATACCGGCAGGAGATCGAGACCGCGCGCGAGCACGTCGCCCGAATCGCCGATCTCGACGCACCGGTCGCCGGACAGCGGCATGGACAACCGGTCAACCTGCGCTGGATCCTCAGCCACCTGGTCGAGGAGTACGCCCGGCATCTGGGCCACCTCGACCTGCTGCGCGAAGCCATCGACGGCCGCACCGGTTACTGAGCCGCAAACGCCGACGGGACGGCATACCGATCCGGTATGCCGTCCCGTCCAGTTGCGTTGCGGGAGAGCCGATCAGCCGTCGGTCGGAGCGTTTTCGGCGTCCGACTTCTCGCCCTCGGCAGTGACCGCTGCAAGCGAGAGCTTGCCGCGCGGGTCGATCTCCTTGAGCTCGACCTGGATCTTCTGGCCGACCTTGAGCACGTCATCGACCGAGTCGATCCGCTTGCCTCCGACGAGCTTGCGCACCTCGGAGATGTGCAGCAGACCGTCCTTGCCCGGGAGCAAGGAGATGAACGCCCCGAAGGTGGTCGTCTTGACGACCGTGCCCATGAAGCGCTCGCCGACCTCCGGCATCTGCGGGTTGGCGATCGCGTTGATCGCCGCCCGAGCCGCCTCGGCCGAGGGGCCGTCGACCGCTCCGATGAAGACCGTGCCGTCGTCCTCGATCGAGATGTCGGCGCCCGTGTCGTCCTGGATCTGGTTGATCATCTTGCCCTTAGGCCCGATGACCTCGCCGATCTTGTCGACCGGCACCTTCACCGTGATGATCCGAGGCGCGAACTCGCTCATCTCGTCGGGGGCGTCGATGGCCTCGCCCATGACGTCGAGGATGTGCATCCGGGCCTCGCGGGCCTGGGTCAGCGCACCGGCGAGCACCGAGGCGGGAATCCCGTCGAGCTTGGTGTCGAGCTGGATGGCGGTGACGAACTCCCGCGTGCCGGCGACCTTGAAGTCCATGTCACCGAAGGCGTCCTCGGCTCCCAGGATGTCGGTCAACGCGGCATACCGGGTCTCCCCGTCGACGGTGTCGGACACCAGACCCATCGCGATGCCCGCGACCGGGGCGCGCAGCGGCACACCGGCGTTGAGCAGCGACAGGGTGGAGGCGCAGACCGAACCCATCGAGGTCGAACCGTTGGACCCGAGGGCCTCGGAGACCTGACGGATCGCGTAGGGGAACTCCTCGCGGGTGGGCAGCACCGGCATGAGTGCGCGCTCGGCGAGGGCGCCGTGCCCGATCTCGCGACGCTTGGGCGACCCGACCCGGCCGGTCTCACCGGTGGAGAAGGGCGGGAAGTTGTAGTTGTGCATGTAGCGCTTGCGCGTCACCGGCGACAACGTGTCGAGCATCTGCTCCATCTTGAGCATGTTGAGCGTGGTGACGCCCATGATCTGGGTCTCGCCGCGCTCGAAGATCGCCGAACCGTGGGTGCGCGGCAACACGTCGACCTCGGCCGACAGCGCGCGAATGTCGCGCAGCCCGCGGCCGTCGATCCGCACCGAATCGCGCAGGATCCGCTGCCGGACGAGCTTCTTCTGCACCGACCGGTAGGCCGCCGAGACCTCCTTTTGGCGCCCGTGGAAGGGGCCTTCGGTCTGCCCGTCGCCGACGAGCTTGGCATGCAGCGCCGACTTGATCTCGTCGAGGGTGTCCTCGCGCTCCTGCTTGCCGGCGATGGTGAGCGCCCGGGCAGCCTCGACCGAGATCTCGGCCTCGACCGCGGCATACACGTCGTCCTCGTAGTCCAGGAAGCGCGGGAACTCGATGGTCTCCTTCGCCGCCTTGGACGCCAGCTCGGCCTGGGCCTCACACAACACCCGGATGTACTTCTTGGCCGCTTCGAGGCCTTCGGCGACGATCTCCTCGGTCGGTGCCTGCTGACCCTGGTGCTTGACCAGGTCCCACGTGGCGTCGGTGGCCTCGGCCTCGACCATCATGATCGCGACGTCATCGCCGACGATCCGGCCGGCCACGACCATGTCGAAGGTCGACCGCTCGGCATCGCTGAAGTTGGGGAATGCCACCCACTGGCCCTCGATGCGCGCCACGCGCACGCCACCGATCGGGCCGGAGAACGGCAGGCCGGAGATCTGCGTCGACGCGCTGGCCGCGTTGATCGCGAGGACGTCGTACTGGTGATCGGGGTTGAGGCTGTAGACCGTGATGATGATCTGGACCTCGTTGCGCAGGCCCTTGACGAAGGACGGGCGCAGCGGCCGGTCGATGAGCCGGCAGGTGAGGATCGCCTCGGTGGTCGGGCGACCTTCGCGACGGAAGAACGAACCCGGGATCTTCCCGATCGAATACATCCGCTCTTCGACGTCGACCGTCAGCGGGAAGAAGTCGAACTGGTCCTTGGGAGTGCGCCCCGCGGCCGTCGTCGACATGATCATGGTGTCGTCGTCCAGATAGGCGACGACCGCGCCGTCGGCCTGCTTGGCCAGACGCCCGGTCTCGAACCGGATCTTGCGGGTGCCGAACCGACCGTTGTCGATCGTGGCTTCGGCGAAACTGATCTCTGGACCCTCCATGGGCCC
>JBGAQV010000008.1:0-49108 GCA_044220505.1 Dermatophilaceae bacterium | reverse complement strand
AGTGTGGCCGGTCGCCCTCTCAGGCCGGCTACCCGTCGTCGCCTTGGTGAGCCATTACCTCACCAACAAGCTGATAGGCCGCGAGTCCATCCCAGACCGAAAAACTTTCCAGACGGTAGAGATGCCTCTCCGTCTCGTATCCGGTATTAGCAGCTGTTTCCAACTGTTATCCCAGAGTCTGGGGCAGGTTGCTCACGTGTTACTCACCCGTTCGCCACTGATCAGAGGAGCAAGCTCCTCGTCACCGTTCGACTTGCATGTGTTAAGCACGCCGCCAGCGTTCGTCCTGAGCCAGGATCAAACTCTCCGTTGATGTTTTGCTCCACGGGCAGGCCGTGGAAACTGTTACCCACGAAGGGTTGTTTCACTGACTGAGCAAGAACAACTAGCCGAGCTGCCGAAGCTGCTCGTGTTATTCATTGTCAACCAAAGGATTTTCGTTCGCGATCGGCCATGTGGGACGTCGTCACACATGGAGCCGACCTCGAGACGAGGTTATTGGCATCGATTTTTGGCACGCTGTTGAGTTCTCAAGGTTCGGACGCACACCGCAGTTGCGCCGCTCTCGCGGCCTGGCTTTGGGGCAACCCTTCAATCTTATCCGCGTCCATCTTGGGCGTCAAATCCGTGCCGCGGCGTCCAGTGGGACATGTGGCGACCGGCGTCAGCGCGCTTGGCTCTCTGCGGGGTTCACCACTCTACCAGAGTTTTTCGGAGCGTTTGCCGGCCGTTCTGGCCGTGCAAACCGCGCCGGCGGACCGGTGCAGGTGGTGGGAGTCAGTCCTCGGGACCGGCCATCTCGCGTTGCCGCGGGTGTCCGTTCCTCCCTGTCGGGCTGACGGATGAGAACCATAGCCCGGGCCGCCGGGATCTCCAAATCGGGTGCTTTTCGCGCTGGCCGCGGCCACGATGTGTGTCCGGCCAGGACGCGAACTGCCTTGCAGCCCAGGGGTATGGGTCACCCCGCGAGTCGGGCTGCGGCCTGCGCCTTGCGACCGCGACGCAGCAGGACGGCATACCCGTGCAAGAAGTCCTCGGTTGTGAGGACTGTCTCGGGGTCGGAGACCTTGACGTTGTTGACCGATACACCGCCGTCGGCGACCAGCCGACGCGCACCGTTGCGCGACTCGGCCAAGCCTGTAGCGACCAATGCGTCGACGACGCTCGCCCCCACCGGCACCTCCCCGTGCGGCAGTTCCGCGGAGGCATCACGCCAGGTGCCGGCATCGAGCGCGCCCAGATCTCCCTTGCCGAAGATCGCCTCGGAGGCTGCCTGCACACTCGCCGTGGCGGTCGCGCCGTGCGCCAAGGTCGTGATGAAGGACGCCAGCTCCTTCTGGGCGGCGCGTCGGAACGGCTCCTGCTGGACCTGCCGCTCGAACTCGGCGATCTCGTCGCGGTCCAGGTCGGTGAACACCCGCAGGAGCGCGACCACCGAGGCATCCTCGACGTTGAGGAAGTACTGGTAGAGGGCGTACGGGCTGGTCATGTCGGCCGAGAGCCAGATGGCATTGCCCTCCGACTTGCCGAACTTCGATCCCGAGGCGTCGGTGAGCAGCGGGGTCGCGAGCGCGTGCACCCCGACGCCCTCGACGCGATGGATGAGATCGACCCCGGCGGTGAGGTTGCCCCACTGGTCGGAGCCGCCGGTCTGCAGAGTGCAACCGTGGGCCCGGAAAAGCTCGAGGAAGTCCAGCGCCTGCAGCAGTTGGTAGCTGAACTCGGTGTAGGAGATCCCCTCCTGGCTGTCCAACCGCCGGGCCACCGCCTCCTTGCGGACCATCTGGTTGACCCGGAAGTGCTTGCCGATGTCGCGCAGGAAGTCCAGCGCCGACATCGGCTCGGTCCAGTCGAGATTGTTGACGAGGATCGCTGGATGCTCACACGCCGGGTCGGTGCCGTCGAAGTCGAGGAACGGGCGCACCAACTCCTTGATCCGCGCCACATTGGCGGCCGCCTCGTCCTTGGTCTTGAGCACCCGCTCCGAGGTCGGCTTCGGGTCGCCGATGAGACCGGTGGAACCACCCACCAGGCAGATGACCCGGTGGCCGGCCCGCTGCAGGCGCCGCAGCACGATCAGCTGCACGAGGTTGCCGAAGTGTAGTGACGGCGCGGTCGGGTCGAAGCCGCAATAGGCCGTGATCGGTCCGCTCGCGAGTGCCTCCCGCAGCGCGGTCTCGTCGGTGGTCAAGGCCACCGATCCGCGCCACTGCAGCTCGTCGAGGATGTCGTTCACGGTATGCGTCCCTTTCGCCTGCGATATCACCCCGCCGCGCGGGGCCGGGGTCAAGCCTGCCGCACGGCATACCTGCAATGCCAACGGGTATGCCGTGTGCCGCCTCGCGTGGCACACCCGCCGGTGCTCGAGCCGAGCGAGGTCAGTCCGGAGTCGGTGCCCTGCCCACCTTCCCGGGGCGGTAGACGGAGACGGTCGGGTCCCCGTCGATCCAGTAGCGCCACGGGTATGCCGTTCCGTCGCCTCCCGGCCCGCTCACCCCGACCCGTGGCCCCTGCCGGATGAGCCCTGAGTCGAGCGGGTCCGCCAACTCGACGACGAACGGCGCATCGGCAGCAAGGGTGTCGATGCCGTTCTGGGCACCGGTGAGGGCCAGGCACCGGGCCAGCCTGGCCGGGCCGCGCGCCCAGTCCCGCGGCCTCACTCCCGCTCGCCGCTCGGCAGCAACCGCTGCACCGTCGATGACCTCACCGGCCCGCAGGAGCACCGCTCCGCCGCCGCCCTCCGGGCCGGTGACGAGGTTGGCGCACCAGTGCATCCCATAGGTGAAGTAGACGTACAGGCCGCCGGGCGGACCGAAGAGCACCTGGGTGCGTGGGGTCGGACCGCGAAAGCCGTGCGACCCCGGGTCTCCGATCCCGGCATACGCCTCGACCTCGGTGAGCCGCACGGTGACGCCGGAGTGAGCCACCCGAGCCCCGAGCAGGCGGCGGGCGACGTCGTGGACGTCCCGCTCGTAGAAGGCGGCATTAGCGCGCGGCATACCGGGCAGTGTCCCTCATTCGCCGTCCCCCAGGCGCGGTCCCCCAAGCGCGCAGTCCTACGCTGGCGGTATGCCGTCCACCGCCAGCACCGGACAGATCACCCTGCGCTTCATGGCTGCCCCCACGGATGCCGGGCAGGGCGGCACGGTCAGCGGTGGGCGGATCCTCGAGTGGATCGACAAGGCGGGGTTCGCGTGCGCCGCGGGCTGGTCGGGTCGTTACTGCGTGACGGCATACGTCGGCAATATCGACTTCCACCGGCCGGTGCAGATCGGCGACCTCGTCGAGGTGTCGGCGCAGGTGGTGTTGACCGGACGCAGCAGCATGACGATCGTCGTCGACGTCGCATCGGGCAACCCGCGCGAGGGCACGGTCGAGCACGCCTTCGAGTGCCGGATGGTGTTCGTCGCGGTGGGTGACGACGGGCGCACCGTCTCGGTGCCGCAATGGGAACCCCAGGGCGCGGTGCTGCGGGCGGCCAAGGCCGAGGCGGAGCGACGGATCGAACTGCGGGACCGGGTCAAGGCGCTCGTCGCTGCGCAGGACTGGGATGCTCCCACCGAGGCGCACACGGCCACCTTGCGATTCCTCGCCGCGCCGACGGACGTCAACTGGGGCGGCAAGGTGCACGGCGGCATCCTCATGCGGTGGATCGACGAAACGGGCTACGTCTGCGCATCCGGGTGGAGCGGCGCCCACGTGGTCTCGCGGTTCTCCGGCGGGATGTCGTTCATCCGGCCGATCCGGATCGGCGACCTCATCGAGATCCAGTCCCGGATCGTGCACACCGGGCGGTCCTCGATGCACGTCGCACTGCGGGTGCTGTCGGGCAGTCCCCGCACCGGCGAGTTGGCCCTGGCCACCCAGTGCACGAGCGTCTACGTCGCGGTGGGCGAGGACGGACGTCCCCGGCCGGTGCCGGCATGGACTCCCACGAGCGACGTGGACGTCGCCTCCCAGGAGCGAGCGCTGGAGTTCATGGCCCTGCGGGCCGATCCGGCCTTCCGCGTCACTCGCGCCTGACTCGCCCGCGGACCTGCGGGGTCGAGGTATGCGGCCACCGCCGGGTGACGATCACCTCGATTCGGTGGGGCGGCGCATCGTGTGCCGAACGATGACGACCGCAGCCCAGGCCACCGCAGCCGCAGCGAGCACCTGCTTGGTTGTGTGGCGGGCGGCGGCGCCCCCGCGACCGATACCCCGGACGAGAGCCACTTCCGCAAGGACCCCTCCCGACGGCACCAGACGTGCGGCGACACCCCAGCGGTCAGCTCGCCGGGCCAGGCCTCCGATGCTGCCGAGGACCGGGCCGACCACGACCGAGGCCATCAGCCAGAACCTGAGCACACCGGACAACGTGGTGAGCCCATAGCCGAGCCGGTCGCCGGCGAAGTTGCCGTAGGCGTAGTAGCTCGCGACGGCGGACGCCAACGTGAGCACCCCGGCCAACCACGCTCCCCGCATCCGGGTGACCAGCCACCCTCCGAAAATCGCGGTGATCGCCCACACCGACCCCGCGTTGAGCACGAGGTCTGCGGCTCGTGGGATGTCCCCGAAAGGGGGCCGTCCGGCATACCAATCGGCCCATGAGGCCAACGCCCCGAGCGTTGCGCCCACCCCGAGTGCCGCCAGCCAGCGGCCGATGCCGCCCACCGGGCTACCCCTCGTGGGAAGTGGGACGGGCGGGCATTGACGTTGCGAAGCCACGCGCCGACTGCCCCGCTGCCCGCACCGCCGCCAACTGCTCGGTCACGCGTGCCGGGGCGGTGCCTCCGCGGCCGTTGCGGGATGCGAGTGACCCCGCCACCGTCAGCACATCCCGCACCTCTGGGGTCAGGGCCGGGTTGATCGCGGACAGATCGGCGTCGGTGAGATCCCACAGCTCGATGCCCCGTGACTCGCAGACCCGCACGCACTCCCCCGCGACCTCGTGGGCGACCCGGAACGGCACCCCCTGGCGGACCAACCACTCGGCCACATCGGTGGCGAGCGCGAAGCCTTGGGGCGCCAGGGCCTCCAACCGGTCGGTGTGGAAGGTGAGCGTCGCGACCATCCCTGCGAAAGCAGGCAGCAGCACAGTCATCGTGTCGATGGCGTCGAAGACCGGCTCCTTGTCCTCCTGCAGGTCACGGTTGTAGGCCAATGGCAGGGCCTTGAGGGTCGTGAGCAGCCCGGCGAGGTCTCCGATGACCCGTCCGGCTTTGCCCCGCGTCAGCTCGGCGACATCGGGGTTCTTCTTCTGCGGCATGATGCTCGACCCGGTCGAGTACGCATCGTGCAGGGTGACATAGGAGAACTCCTTGGTCGCCCACAGGACGACCTCTTCGGCCAGCCGGGACAGGTCGACCCCGGTCATCGCGAGGACGAACGCGAACTCGGCTGCGACATCGCGGCTGGCGGTGCCGTCGATCGAGTTGGCGACCGAGTCCGAGAAGCCCAGTTCGCGGGCAACGGCCTGCGGGTCCAGGCCGAGGGAGCTGCCGGCGAGGGCACCCGAGCCGTAGGGCGACACATCCGCCCGACGGTCCCAGTCGCGCAAGCGGTCGACATCGCGCAGCAAAGCCCACGCGTGAGCGAGCAAGTGGTGGGACAGCAGGACCGGCTGGGCGTGCTGCAGGTGGGTGCGTCCGGGCATGGCCACGCCGAGGTGCTCATCGGCCTGACCGACGATCGCCTCGACGACGTCGAGCACCAGGGCCGCGATCTCTCGGGCGGCGTCGCGCAGGTACATCCGCAGCAGTGTCGCGATTTGATCGTTGCGGCTCCGGCCGGCTCGCAGCCGCCCACCGACCTCGGGTCCGGCTCGCTCGATGAGACCGCGTTCCAGCGCTGTGTGGACGTCCTCGTCCTCCGGCAACGGGCCGAAAGTCCCCGACTGCACGTCGGCGAGCAAGGCGCGGAGCCCGGCCTCCATGCTGGCCAGGGCGTCGTCGTCGAGCAGCCCCGCCGCATGGAGCACGTGGGCGTGGGCGATCGACCCGGCGATGTCATAAGGAGCCAGACGCCAGTCGAAGTGCGTACTGCGGGACAACTCAGCCAGGGCGTCGGCCGGCCCCCCGGCGAACCGTCCACCCCACAGGCTCAACCGATCTGGGGACTGGTCGTGCTGCATACGGTCGGACTCCTTCGGCGCGCCGTGGTTCGGGTGGCGCATGGCGGGTGGCTGGGCGGGCGGGGTGCGGATGTTTGGCGGTCGGGGTGTCAATCGGGTGTCAGTCGCGTCATCAGTCAGGCGTGCCGGCGAGGTCGAGCAACGTGCGAGCCAGCCTCGGTCCGGCGCTCGCCGACCGCGTGACCACGAGGATGGTGTCGTCGCCGGCAATGGTGCCCAGCACGTGGGGCAACTCGCTTTGGTCGATCATCGAGGCGAGGAAGTTCGCGGCGCCGGGTGGGGTGCGCAGCACGACGAGGTTGCCGGATGCCTCGGCGGTGACGAGGAGTTCTTCCAGCGCTCGCCGGACTCGGGCCGTCACGTCGGCTCCGGAACGAGGGGCGGGGGCACCGGGCACGGCATACACGAGGGCGCGACCGCGGCGGATCTTGGTGGCACCGAGTTCGACGAGATCGCGGGAGAGGGTCGCCTGAGTGATCTCGATGCCCTCGTCGTGCAGGAGCCCGAGCAACTCCCCCTGGGAGCGCACCTCCTGCGACCCGATGAGCGCAGCGACCCGCGCCCGGCGAGCGGTCGGTGTGGTGGGGATCATGGCGCGCTCTGCCCAGCAGGGCCGAGCCCCGCAAGCAACTCGGGCAACGCGGCCACGAAGGTGTCCAGCTCGTGAGCCTCGATGATGAGCGGCGGAGCGAGGCGAATCGCTTGCGGGGCAACGGCATTGACCAGGAAGCCGGCTTCCAACGCCCGACTGGCGACGGTGGCGGCGACTTCCTCGCGCAGCACGATCGCTCGCAGCAACCCACGACCACGCACCTGCTCGACCAGCGGGTGATTCAACGCCAGCACCGCCGACGCGAGGTGCTGGCCCATCTCCCGGGCATGCGCGACGAGGCCGTCGGATTCCACGGTGCGCAAGGTCGCCAGGCCGGCCGCGCAGGCCAGCGGGTTGCCCCCGAAGGTGCTGCCGTGCTGGCCGGGAGTGAGCAGATCGGTGACTGCCGAGCCCACAGTGACCAGGGCACCGATCGGCACACCGCCGGCGAGCCCCTTGGCGAGGGTGAAGGCGTCCGGCACGACGCCCGCGTCCTGGAAGGCGAACCAGTCGCCGGTCCGTCCGATGCCCGACTGGATCTCGTCGAAGACGAGCAACGCCCCTGCGGCAGTGGTGAGTTCGCGTGCTAGTCGCAGGTATGCCGGGCTGGCCGGGATGACTCCACCCTCGCCCTGGATCGGCTCGAGTATGACCGCCGCCAGCTGGTCACCCGCGTCGGCAACGGCTGCCCGCAGCGCGTCCGAGTCGTCGTAAGGCACGTGGACGACGTCGGGGATGAGCGGCTCGAAGGGCTCTCGATAGGCAGGCTTCCAGGTGAGCGCAAGCGCCCCCGTCGACCGGCCGTGGAAAGACCCCTGGGCCGCGATGATCCGCGACCGTCCGGTCCGCCGGGTCAGCTTGATCGCCGCCTCGATGGCCTCGGTGCCGGAGTTGGCGAAGAAGACCGCCGACCCCGCCGGCGCCTCCGCAAGGCGCAGGATGGTCTCGGCAAGTTCGACCTGAGGCTCGCTGGTGAAGAAGTTCGAGACGTGCACGAGGGCCGAGGCCTGCTTGGTCACCGCCTCGACCAGCGCCGGGTGGCCGTGACCGAGCGTGTTGACCGCGATTCCCCCGAGCAGATCGAGATAGCGCTTGCCGTCAACGTCGACGACATAGCACCCCTGTCCGTGCGAGAGCACAGTCTGCGGAACGCCGAAGACCGGCAGCAGCGACCCGGCATACCGGCCGAGCCACTCGGGCACGTGGCCACTCACGACGTGCCCCTCGCATCCGGCAGGACCATGGTGCCGATGCCGGCGTCGGTGAAGACCTCCAGGAGGATCGAGTGCGGGGTCCTGCCGTCGACGACGTGGGCTTGCGGCACCCCGCCTTCGACGGCCCGGACACACGCCTCCAGCTTCGGCACCATCCCGGAGTCGACCTTGCCGAGCAGCACCCGAGCGTCGCCGACCGACAGCTGCGACAGCAGCGAGGAGCGGTCCGGCCAGTCGGCATAGACGCCTTCGACATCGGTGAGGACGACGAGTTTGCGCGCTCCGAGAGCGACCGCCAACGCCGCGGCTGCCGTGTCGGCATTGACGTTGAGCACCTGGCCGGGAGTGTCCAGGTCCGGCGCCACCGTCGAGACCACCGGGATGCGGCCGGCGTCGAGGATGTCCTGCACGGCCGCCGGATTGACCCGCTCGACGTCACCGACCAGCCCGAGGTCGACGTCCTCGCCGTCGACGACGGTGCCGCGGCGCCGGGCGCCGAAGAGTTCGGCATCCTCGCCGGACAGCCCGACGGCGAGTGGTCCGTGATGGTTGAGCAGGCCGACGAGTTCCCGGCCGACCTGGCCGGTGAGCACCATCCGCACGACGTCCATGACCTCCGGCGTCGTCACCCGCAGCCCGCCCTTGAACTCACTGGTCAGCCCGAGCCGCTGCAACATCGACCCGATCTGCGGGCCGCCGCCGTGAACGACGACTGGACGCAGACCGGCATACCGCAGGAAGGCGATGTCCTGGGCGAAGGCCTGCTTGAGGGTCTGGTCGATCATCGCGTTGCCGCCGTACTTCACCACGACGAGGGCGCCGCGGAAGCGCTCCAACCAGGGCAGCGCTTCGACGAGCGTGCCGGCCTTGCTGGCCGCGGCCGCCAGGGCGTCGGCGGGTTCGCCGCGCAGGGATCGCATGATGCAGTTCCTCTCGTGCCGCCCAGCCGCAGACCGCCCGGGTGGGGGCCGCCGCGGCGGTCGGGCTTCAGGTGCTGTAGGCCGAGTTCTCGTGGACGTAGTCGTGGGTGAGGTCGTTGGTCCACACCGTCGCGGTGGCAGCTCCGGCGTCCAGGTCGACGACCAGGTGCAGGTGGCGCGGGGTGAGATCCACCAGCGAGCGATCCTCACCGACTCCGCCGACACGGCATACCTGTATGCCGTTCATCCACACGCCCAGCCGGGCTGGATCGAAGGCGGCCCGAGTCGTACCGACGGCAGCGAGCACCCGGCCCCAGTTGGGATCGTTGCCGAAGACCGCACATTTGAAGAGGTTGTTGCGCGCGATCGCGCGGGCGACCTCGAGGGCATCGGCCTCGGTGGCCGCGGCGCGGACTTCGATCTCGACGTCGTGGTGGGCTCCCTCGGCGTCGGCGATGAGTCCACGGGCGAGGTCGGCGCAGACGGCGGTGACCGCTGTGGTCAACTCGTCCGCTGACGGCTGGACCCCCGACGCCCCAGATGCCATGAGCAGTACCGTGTCGTTGGTCGACATACAACCGTCCGAATCGATCCGGTCGAAGGTGCGCGACGTGGCGGCCCGCAACGCCGCCGCGAGCTGATCAGGGGCAGCGACGGCGTCGGTGGTGAGGACCACGAGCATGGTCGCCAGCGCCGGGGCGAGCATGCCGGCGCCCTTGGCCATCCCGCTGACCGACCAGCCGGGACCCCCTGCCGTGGCCTGCTTGGAGACGGTGTCGGTCGTCATGATCGCCGTGGCAGCGGCATCGTGGCCCTCGGCGGTGAGAGCCGCGACAGCGAGATCCACTCCGGGCAGCAGCCGGCCCATCGGAAGGAGCTCTCCGATGAGACCGGTCGAGCACACTGCGACATCCCCGGCGGAGATCCCGAGGCTCTCGGCGACCTTCTCGGCCGTGCGGTGGGTGTCGAGGAAGCCGGGCGATCCCGTGCAGGCATTGGCGCCACCGGAATTGAGCACCACGGCATCGACCCGGCCATCCGTGACCACCTGGCGCGACCACGTGACGGGGGCAGCCTCGACGCGATTGCTGGTGAAGACCGCCGCCGCGTGGTGATCCGGTCCGTCGTTGACCACGAGCGCGAGGTCGGGACGCCCGCTTGCCTTGAGGCCGGCCGTGACGCCGGAGGCCCGGAACCCCTGCGGCAGGTGGACGGCGGGGCTGGTGGGGGTGTTCACGGGGCCACTCCGACGACCGGTAGGCCGGTGGTCTCGGGCAGCCCGAGCGCGAGGTTGGCGCACTGGATCGCGCCGCCCGCGGTGCCTTTGGTGAGATTGTCGATCGCACTGGTCACGACGACTCTGCCGGCGCGCTCATCGACGGCCAGCTGCACGTGGACGCTGTTGGACCCGACCACGTCGGCGGTGCGGGGCCAGCTGCCAAGGGGCAGCAGGTGCACGAACGGTTCGTCCGCGTAGGCCGTTTCCCACGCCGCGCGCACCGCGGCGGGGTCGACGCCGTCGGCCAGTTTGGCCGTGGCGGTGGCGAGGATGCCGCGGGACATCGGGGCCAGCGTGGGGGTGAACGACACGGTCACCTCGGCTCCCGCAGCGGCGCCGAGGTTCTGTTCGATCTCAGGGGTATGCCGGTGCACTCCCCCGACGCCGTAGGGCGACATCGACCCCATCACCTCCGCGCCCAACAAGTGCGGCTTGAGCGATTTGCCCGCGCCAGAGGTGCCCGATGCCGCGACGATGACGATGTCCTGCGGTTGCAGCACCCCGGCGGCCAGGCCCGGTGCCAGGGCCAGCGAGACCGCGGTCGGGTAGCACCCGGGCACCGCGATACGGGTCTGCCCGACCAGGGCGTCGCGCTGCTTGCGACTGCCCGCACCGACGAGCTCGGGCAGGCCGTAGGGCCACTGACCGGCATACGGCGTGTCGTAGAACTGGGTCCACGCGGCGGCGTCGGTGAGCCGGAAGTCGGCCCCGCAGTCCAGGACGATCACCTCGGCCGGCAGTTGCGCGACGAGCGCGGCAGATGCCCCGTGCGGCAGCGCGAGGAAGACCAGGTCATGACCCGCGAGCGTTTCCGGCGAGGTCGCGGCGATCACCCGGTCGGCCAGCGGGGTGAGGTGGCTGTGGACGTCCCCGAGGCGTTTACCCGCCGAGGAGTCCGCCGCAAGGGCACCGATCTGGATCTGCGGATGGGCGAGCAGGAGCCGGAGGATCTCCCCGCCGGCATACCCACTGGCGCCGACGACGGCTGCGGTGGTCACGATGCATGACTATACATGCACAAGACTAAGTATGCGGTCGGGTCCGATGATCGAGGACCAGCGAGAGGGCTGCCCCTGCCGCCGCGCAGCCCAGGCAGGCCACCCAGGTGAGGTGGAAGCCCCCGACCGCACTGGCCAGCGCGGCGACCACCGGCGGGCCGATCACCTGACCGGTCGAGGACAGCTGTTGGACCATGCCGATGGTCGTGGAAATCGTGCCCTCGTCCGGCGCGAAGAACGGCGCGGCGGCGAACAGTGCCCCCGGTACCAGACCGCCGACCATCGAGAAGATGACCGCGCCGGCAAACCTCGCAATCGGAGCCCCCTCGGTGACCGTGGCGAAGGCAAGGAAAGCCCCGAGGGCCTGGCCGGCGAAGCCCATCCCGAGCACACCCGCCAGCCGCCACCCGCGGTGCAGCAGGATGCCCGCGACGACATTGCCGACGACATTGACCCACGGCACGACACTGGTGAGCACCGCACCGAGTGGCCCAGTCCAACCGGCTTGGACGTACAGCGTCGGCAGGAAGCCGATGACCGCCATCCACTGCGCGGCGTAGACGCCGAAGGCGAGGGCTCCCATCCAGGGCCCGACGCTGCCCACGGTGCGGCGCACTCGGGCCCACGCACCGGTCGCTGCGACACCTGCGCCTGCGGGGGCGGTGTCCGCGACTCCGGCAGCCACTGCCGGACGAGGCGGATCGGGCGGCACGACCACCCGGACGGCGACGAGTGCTGCCGCCGTGAGCGCCGCCAGCAGCCACCACCACAGCGCCCACGTGCCGTGCTGGATCACCCACGGCCCGATGAGGAAGGCCAGCCCCGTGCCGAAGGGGATATAGGCGCCCCAGACGCCGAGCACCCGGGTGACTTGGTGGCCCGGGACGACCCGTCTCAGCAGCCCCGGTGCCGGGACTGCCGCCATCAGCAACCCCACCCCTTCCAGGGCCCGCAGGGCGAGTAGCACGGCATACGAGGTCGCGAAACCCCCCAACACGCTCGCGGTCGTGAGGATCGTCAACCCGGTGAGCATGGACCGGCGCAGCCCGATGCCGTCGGCGCTCACCCCGATGGCGAGCCCGGCAACCATCCCGGCGAACTGCACGAGCGAGAGCAGGAAGCCGGCCTGCACGAGCGTGAGTCCCCACTCCTGGGTGAGCGCCGGCACTGCGGGTGGCAACTTGCCCACATGCAGGGCCAGCCCGACGCCGGTCGCAAGGACGACGAGGGCGGCCGGCGGGACCCCGGACCGGCGACTCAGCGCTGCACCGCCCCGAACCGGGCCGCGGCAGCCGCCACCGCCAGGTCGCGGTAGCCACTGACCTCGTCAGTGCGCAGGGTGCGGTCGGGCGCCCGGAAGGCCATCCGGAAGGCCAGCGACTTCTCGTCGGCGCCGACCTGCTCCCCGCGGTAGACGTCGAAGAGGGTCACCCACTCCAGATTCTCCCCAGCGGCCTCGCGCAGAGTGCGCTCGACCTCGCCCGCGGCGACGCTCTCGGGCACCGTGAGCGCCACGTCGGTGAGGGCCACCGGACGGGTCGAGAAAGGAGCCTGCTTGGCCGGGTGCGCCCGGGCCGCAACGAGCACCTCGAGGCTCACCTCGGCAGCGCAGGTGCGCGCGGGCAGGCCCAGCCGCTGGAGCACTGCGGGATGGAGTTCACCGGCATACCCGAGCAGAGTGCCGTCGGCGAGGCTGAGCCGGGCGCACCGACCCGGATGCCACGGCGCCTGCTGGGCCGGCTCGGCGGTGACGGTCAGCGAGAGCGACGCAGCCGTCGCGCGCACGAGATCGACGGCGTCGGCCCAGTCGGCAGGCCGGCCCTTACCCCACCAGCCGGATCGCTCGCTCTCGCCCGCGAGGACGATCCCGAGGTGGCGCGGCTGCGGCGGAACGGCCGCGTCGATGGAGGCGATGGTTGCGGCGTCCGGGCGCTCGTGGACCCCGGGCACGGGCGCCGTGTGAGCCGTGCCTGGGACCGGGCGAGTCACCGACCCGATCTCGAACAGCGCAAGGTCGCGCTGTCCGCGGGACACGTTGCGCCGCAACGCATCGACGAGGGAGTCGATGACCGAGGTGCGCAGCAATGGCGCCTGGTCGGACAACGGGTTGGCCAGCCGGATCGCACTGCGGCGCGGGTCGTCGGCCGGCAGCCCGAGAGTGTCGCCGAAATCGGCGGCGACGAACGGATAGGTCAGCACCTCGGTGCAGCCTCGGCCCACCAGCATCGTGGCCACAATGCGGCGCACGAGTTGGCTGAGGGTGAGGCCACGCCCGGCGGTGGGGGTCGGCAGCACGGAGGGAATGCGCTCGTAGCCATCGATGCGCGCGACCTCCTCGGCGTAGTCCGGCCCGTCGACGAGATCAGGCCGCCACGAGGGCGGCGTCACCGACACCGTGTCACCGTCGTCGTGCACGGCGCAGCCCAGATCGCGAAGGATCGCGACCACCCGCTCCCGCGAGTAGGGCACCCCGACCAGCCGGGCCGGCAAGGCCGGATCGAGCGCGTATGCCGTGCGCCCGTGGGTGAGGTCGACGTCCGTGCTGCCGGAGTCGGCCAGTCCCCCACCATGCTCGACAAGCAGGTCGACCGCGAGTTGCGCAGCTGCCGCGGTGATCTGGGGGTCGACGCCGCGCTCGAACCGCTTGGATGCCTCGGTCGTCAGGCGGTGTCGTCGCGAGCTGCGAGCCACCGTCACGGGGTCGAAGTGCGCTGCCTCGATGAGGATGTCGGTGGTCGAGGCGGTGACCTCGGACGTGGCGCCACCCATGACACCGGCAATGGCCAGCGGTTCCCGGCCACCGTCGGTGATGAGCAGGTCCTCGACGTGCAGGGTCCGCTCGACGTCGTCGAGGGTGGTGAGCCGCTCGCCTTCGGTGGCTCGGCGCACGACGATCGATCCGGACAGGGTGTGCAGGTCGAAGGCGTGTAGCGGCTGTCCGACCAGGAGCATGACGTAGTTGGTGACGTCGACGGCCAGCGAGATGGGGCGCATCCCTGCCTGGGTGAGCCGCGCTGCCATCCAACTCGGCGACGCCGCAGTCGGGTCGACGCCACGGACGATCCGCGCGACATAGCGGTCACACCCAGGCACCCCGTCGATCGGCGCGCTGTCGGTGAGGTGCACGGCATACCCGGTGGTGGTGTCCGGGGGAATGCCGACGACCGCAGAGGGGTCGCGGAAGCCGCCCGCGGGGCTGCCCTGGGAGTGCCAGTACTCGCGAGCGATGCCCCGCATGGAGAAGCAGTAGCCCCGGTCGGGAGTGACGTTGACCTCGAGGACCTCGTCGTCCAGGCCCAGCAGCGCGATCGCATCGTCGCCCGGCTGCAGGGTCGCGGCCCGCTCGGCCCCGAGGTAGTCGGTGAGGACGATGATCCCGGAGTGATCCTCGCCCAGGCCGAGCTCGTCCTCGGCGCAGATCATGCCGTTGGACACCCGGCCGTAGGTCTTGCGCGCCGAGATCGCGAAGCCACCGGGCAGCACAGCGCCCGGCAGCACGACCACGACGAGGTCACCGACGACGAAATTGGTTGCACCACAAACGATTTCCTGCGGTATGCCGTCGGTCACCCGCTGCCCGTGCTCGCCGACGTCGACGGTGCAGTAGCGGATGGTCTTGCCGCTCTTCTGGACCGCCTCGTCGATGGTGAGAACGCGCCCGACGACGAGGGGGCCGGTGAGGTCGCCGCCGTGCAGCGCCTCCTCCTCCAGGCCGACGCCGACCAGCGAGGCCGCGACCGCCGGGCCACGAGCGCCGGGGGCGAGGTCGACCAGCTCCGCGAGCCAGGACAGGGGGACTCTCATCTCACACCGCCATTCCGAACTGACCCGAGAAGCGGACATCCCCTTCGACGATGTCTCGCATGTCGCCGACGCCATTGCGCAGCTGCAGCGCGCGCTCGATGCCGAAGCCGAACGCGAAGCCGGTGTAGACGTCGGGATCGATGCCGCACGCCGTGAAGACCTTGCGGTTGACCATGCCCGAGCCACCGAGCTCGATCCAGCCCGAGCCACCGCAGGTGCGGCAGTCCCCACGGACCGCGGCCTCGGCACCCAGGCAGGCGAAACACTCGAAGTCGGTTTCCATGGACGGCTCGGTGAACGGGAAGTACGAGGCGCGCACGCGGGTGCGCACGTCACCGAACATCGCCCGGACGAAATGGTCGATCGACCCACGGAGGTGGGCCATCGTCAACCCCTTGTCGACCGCGAGCAGCTCGATCTGGTGGAAGACCGGTGTGTGAGTGGCGTCGAGGTCGTCGGTGCGGAACACCTTGCCCGGCGCGACCACGTAGATCGGCGGGGTGCGGGTGAGCATGGTGCGGATCTGGATCGGCGAGGTCTGGGTGCGCAACACCAGGCCCCCGTCCGGCGGGTCGACGAAGAAGGTGTCCTGCATCTGCCGCGCCGGGTGGTCCTTGCCGAGATTGAGCGCATCGAAATTCATCCACTCCGACTCGACCTCAGGGCCTTCGGCGACCTCCCACCCCTGCGCGACGAAGATGTCCATGAGGCGTTCCTGGGTGAGCTCCACCGGGTGCCGCGAGCCGACGGGACGACGGCCGGTCGGCACCGTGACGTCGACCCGCTCCTCGACGAGGATGCGCTCAGCGGCCTGCTCCTGCAGCCGCGCCTCCCGCGCCTCGTATGCCGTGCGCACGGCATCCATGGCGGCCCCCACGCGCTTGCCCGCCTCGGCCTTGGCGCTCGGTGGCAGCGCCCCGATCTCGCGGCGGGCGGCGGCGACCGCCCCCTTGTCGAGGTGGGCGAGCCGGGCCGCCTTGAGTGCCTCGAGGTCCGCAGCCGCGGCGAAGGCCACGGTCGCCGCCTCGACTGCGGCGGCCAGAGCGTCGGGTTGGAGGGCGGCGACCTCGACAGGGTCGTAGGAGCTGTTCGGTGCAGACATGGTGCCTATATCGGTCGATGGGCGGTGGGCGCGGGGGTGGTGCCACGCCAGGTCATTCACGATCCGGCGCCCGAGTCTACGGGGTGGCGCGCAACGCCCACCGGATGCCCTCACGGCGTCCCGGTGACTGGACTTATCGAAGCCGCGAGGACTCGTAGAGGCACACCGTGGCGGCCATCGCGAGGTTGAGCGACTCGGCCAGTCCGTGGATCGGCACCCGCACCACCTCGTCGCACTCCTGCCGCACCGGTTCAGGCAGGCCCCAGGCCTCGTTGCCCATGACCCAGGCATGCGGAGCGTCGAGGTCGACCTCGGTCAGCGTGGTCGTGCCCGCACCGTCGGCTGCGAGGGTGCGCACTCCCGCCTCGCGCAGGTGACGCAGCACGTCTTCGATGGCCATCCCGGTGACCACCGGCACGTGGAAGATCGATCCGGCCGTCGAGCGCACCACCTTGGGGGCGTGGATGTCGACGCTGCTCGCCGTGACGATGACGGCGTCGGCGCCGAAGGCGTCCGCCCCGCGCAACACCGTGCCGGCGTTCCCGGGGTCGCGCACCTGGCTGAGCACGACGAGCAGCCGCGGCCGGGTGGCGAGGACCTGCGCGAGGCTCGTGGTGACCACCCGGCATACCGCAAGCAGCCCTTGCGGCGCGTCGGTGTCGCACATGCTCGCGAGCACGTCGTCCGAGCAGCGGTGCACGGACAAGGCGCCGTCGCGCGCTGCCGCCAGGATCTCGGTATGCCGTGCGGCGGCTGCCTGGGTGACGTAGAGATCGCGCACGGTCTCGGGACGATGGATGACCGCTTCGCGGACCGCCTGGGGGCCCTCGGCGAGGAAGAGACCGGTGCGCTCACGCATCGAGCGCCGGGACAGGGCCCGCACCGTCTTCACCCGGTCAGAACGGATGTTGGTCAAGACGGTCACGGACGCCCTTTCCCGGCGCTCGGTCGTGAACTGATGGTGCGACGGCTCGATCAGGCCGCGTCGCCGGCCGGCACCTGGGCCGGGACGTTGGCGCGAGCCAACTCGACGAGGGCAGCGAACGCCGTCGCGTCGTTGACGGCCAGGTCGGCAAGGATCTTGCGGTCGACCTCGACCCCGGCGGCCTTGAGGCCCTGCATGAACCGGTTGTAGGTCATCCCGTTGGCGCGGGCCGCGGCGTTGATGCGCTGGATCCACAGCCGGCGGAAGTCACCCTTCTTGGCGCGACGGTCCCGGTAGGCATAGCCGAGCGAGTGGACGACCTGCTCCTTGGCCTTGCGGTAGAGCCGCGAGCGCTGTCCGCGGTAGCCGCTGGCGCGCTCGAGGACGACCCGGCGCTTCTTCTGGGCGTTCAACGCCCGCTTCACGCGTGCCACGTGAGTTCTCCTTCGTCGTTAGGGCGGGCGGCGTCAGATGCCGAGCAGCCGCTTGACCTTCTTGGTGTCGGGGGCGGACAGCTGGACGTCGCCGGAGATCGAGCGCATTTCCTTGCTCGACTTCACTTCGAGGCGGTGACGGCCGCCGGCCTGCTCGCGCATGATCTTGCCGGTGCCGGTGACGCGGAAGCGCTTCTTGGCCCCGCTGTGGGTCTTGTTCTTCGGCATGATGTGCCGATCTCCTTCTGCGTATGGTCCCGGGCGGTGATGACCGTCGGGGTCGTGCTGGTTCGCGATGCCCGGTCGGTGCCGAGGCGGTGGTGCATCAGGCCTTGGGAGCCCGCGGGGTGGGACGAGGTGTGGGTGGCGCCGGACGAGCGGCCGCAGGACGGGGCCTGGGCGCCGAGGCACCGGTCGACGGAGCGCTGGGCGAGGGCACTCCCGAGCCGCGCCCACGCGGAGCAGGTGCGGGCTTGGCCGCAGCCGGCTTGGCCGGCGCGGACGGAACCGCTGCCGCTGCAGGGTCGGAAGGGGACTGCGGAGTGGGACCTGGAGAACCAGCTGAGGGCGCAGTCACTCGCTCCGGAACGGACACTTCAGATGCAGGTGCGGCGACCGATGCGGGAGCAGCGTCCGGTGCGGGAGTCACCGCTGTCTCGGGTACAACCTCGGGCGCGGGAGACAGGGCCTCGCCGCCCTCGCCAGCACCACTGCGGGCCGGGGCGGATTCCCGGGCTCGACGTGCCTCAGCCTTGGCCTCGGCCTTCCGCTTGGTCGGCCCGATCACCATGATCATGTTGCGGCCGTCCTGCTTGGGGGCCGACTCGACGAAGCCGAGTTCGACGACATCCTCGGCCAACCGCTGCAACAAGCGGAAGCCCAACTCGGGACGCGACTGCTCGCGCCCGCGGAACATGATCGTCACCTTGACCTTGTCGCCGGCCTTGAGGAAGCGCTCGACGTGGCCCTTCTTGGTGCCGTAGTCATGCGGGTCGATCTTCGGGCGGAGTTTGATCTCCTTGATGACCGTGTTGACCTGGTTCTTGCGGGCTTCCCGGGCCTTGAGCGCGGCTTCGTACTTGAACTTGCCGAAGTCCATGAGCTTGGCGACCGGGGGACGCGCCATCGGCGCGACCTCCACGAGGTCAAGGTCGGCGTCGGCGGCCAGCCGCAGCGCCTCCTCGACGCGGACGATCCCGACCTGCTCCCCGTTGGGGCCGACCAGGCGCACCTCGGGGACCCGGATGCGCTCGTTGATACGAGGCTCGCTGATGTGGGGCTCCTTAAGAGTTTTCGTGCGGGTGACCCCGGAAACGAAAGAAGGCCTCTTTCGCATCGTCGATGCGCAAGAAGCCGTCCCGGTTCCAGGGAGTCCGGTGGGCCGCACATGGCGACCACCTAACTCCATCCGCCCAGTCACCTGGAGGTCACGGCCGTTGCGCCGCACCCCGATGCCGGAGCGGATCTGGACCGACCCCTCGACCTGGCGGCCGAGTGGGTGGAAGCCGGGGGCTTCTCTTTACACACCGGATCGGATTCACGCCACACGCACCCACATCGGCGCGCGCAGAGATCATCAGAACCGGTTGGTCAAGGACCAAGGCTATCAGTTCGTTCAGGGTGCCATCGCGACGAGCCCATCGATGGAGAGCGTGATCGGCGCGTTGGTCGCCGAGGCCGACAGATAGGGAACCACACCGATGGCGCCGGGGCCCTGCAGACCCGCGGTCGCGTCGGTTGCGGTCACCGTCCAGGCCACCGGCTCCGGACTGCCCACCGCCCACGCCTTGGCACGGATCGTGGTCGGCGCGGTCCCCGTCACCTGCACCCGCAGGTTGACCGGCGCACCGGGCGAGATGGCCAGTGCGGTCGACACCTCCGGCGCCATGGTCGTCTCGACTCCCGCCGCATCGGTCCGGGTCAGGGCAATCCCGAGACCGCCTGTGGGCTGAATGCGAGCCTCGGCCCGGTACTGCCCAGTTGCGGTCGATCGGGCGACCAAGCCGGCATACACGCCCTTGCCCGTGGGTGCTTTGTCCGTCGCTACGGTGACCTTGAGGTCGGCGGACGCAGCCGAGACCTGGCTCAAGAGCGCCGAGCCGCCCTTGCCCGCGTTGAGGGTTATGACCGCGACACTGCCGTTGACCGAGAACGTGCCCGGGGCCGCCTTGACGGTCCAGGCACCTCCGGTGGTCGCCGTGCCCCAACCTTCGGCCACGGTACGGGTGAAATCGTCGGCGGCGAGGACGGGCGCCGCAGGGGTCACCTGTCGGGTCGTCGTAGCGGTCGATCCGCCGGCGTCGGTGACGGTGAGCGTGACGGTGTAGGTGCCCGCCTGACCATAGGCATGCGTCGCCGTGGCCCCGGTGCCGGTACTGCCATCACCGAAGGACCACTGGTATGCCGTGAGGGCACCGTCCGGGTCGCTGGACCCCGAGCCGTCGAGGGCGCAGGTCAACCCCGTACAGGTAGCGGTGAAGGCGGCGGTCGGCGGTGAGTTGGCCGGCGCGGCCGCGATGGTGAAGGCGTCGGTGAAGGAGCCGGAGGTCGGCACGAAGGATGCCTTGAGGTCCGACGCCGTGACCGTGAAGTCGAGGAAACCCCACGTCGGGTTGACATTGGCTCCGGATGAGGCGAGGAAGTAGGGCGCCTCGGGGTCGGTCGCAGCGATCTGATGGAGTGAGCGGCCGCCGGTGGCGACGGTCGCGAAGACTGTGCCGGCTCCCTTCTTCATCGAGCTGTCGCGGTCGGCGAGACACGCCACGTTGGCGGCGCTGCCGGGCACGATCGAGGGGCAGGTCGCGCCTTGGGCCAGCTGAGCGGTGCGTTGGTGGACGTGGTCGTGCCCGGTGAGCACGAGGTCGACCTTCTTGGCGACCAGCAGATTGAGGATGTCGGCACCCGGCTCGCAGGAGTACTCCCCCACCGACAGGCACGGCTTGTGCATGCCCACGACCACCCAGGGCACGCCTTTGCTGCGGGCGCCGTCGATGGCGGCGGCAGTCCAGGCATAGCGAGCCGTGCCCGCGGCATACGACCACGTGCTGTCGGTAAAGGGGATATTGGGGGAAATCATCACAAACCGCACCAGTGGTGCCTCGCGCGGCACGTCGACGTAATACTGCCGGCCATAGGTGCCGACCACACCGGGCAATTGATTGGGCAGACAGGCCGCGAAGTCGTTGATATTGCCGTTCTGACCATTGCTCTCGTGATTGCCGGCCAGCAACTCGACAGGGAAGCCCGCCCCCATCCGGGCGGTGACCAGATCGCACCAGGCCTGCTCCGAGCCGGTCAAGCCATAGGACAGGTCCCCCAACGCCAGCGAAAGATCTGGGTTGCGTGTCTTCATGCTCGCGAACACCTGCTGGGTCAGCGTCCCCTCGCCAAAATCCCCCGCAGCGGTGACCCGCACCTGCGCCGGGGTCGTCGCCGCATTGACCTGCGCCCCCCACGTGGTCGCGCCGGTGACGGCCGCCACGAGAGAAAGGACCAGGGCTGCCCCTACCCGTCGGTTCATAGGCCGCACAGTAGCGCCCGGACGGCTTCGCGAAGAACGCCCCGGTATGCCGTGCCCGTTATGTCCCTCGGGTCACGGTAAACGCATCGGTGAAACCATCGCCCGCAGTCGGAACAAATCGGGCGGATAGCCGATCCGTCTCGATATCGAGCGCGAGAAACCCCCACGTCGGGCGCAGATTCCGACCGCTGATCGCGGCGAAGTACGGTCCCTCCGGGTCGTCGGCCTTGACGGCATACAGGTCGGCCCCGCCGGTGCCCACCGTGACGAAGATCGTGCCGCTGCCCTGCCGCGAAGTGCTCGACCCGAGGCAACGCACTGCCACGTGCCGGGGATCAGAGTGGGACGGTCCGCTGCCTGGGCCAGCGGGAAGGTGCGTTGAGAGGTGTGCTCGTGCCCGGACGACGAGGTCGGCCCAGGCCGCTGCGCAGAGGTCGAGCACCGCCATCAACGCTGGGACCGCCGCGCGGTTGCGGGGGGACGTGGGCTCGACGCCGGCGACCCGCCACGCGCAGCCTGTCGGCTCAGCGCAGCCTGTCGGCTCAGCGCAGCCTGTCGGCTCAGCGCAGCCCGTCGGCTCAGCGCAGGACGGCGGTGCGGGCCACCCACTGCCGCCGCGCCCGGATCGCTCCGGAGCCCGCGATGGCTACGACGAGCCCGATGATCGAGACCCCGATGAACCCCCAGCCCCAGCCCAGGTGGTCGATGGCATAACCGGCCAGTGGCGCCCCGAGCGCTTGGCCCCCGGTCATCGCCGAACCGTGCCAACCCATCGCCTCACCGCGGAAGCGCTCCGGGACGATCCGGGACAGGTGGTCGACGGTGGCTGTGATCGTCGGGGCACAGAGCACTCCGCACAGGGTGACCAGGACGACGAACATCGGCATGCCGGTTGCCAGACCCACCGGCAGCGTGGTGATCGCCAGCCCACCGAGCAGCCAGAACACCGAGATGGAGCGATGCATCGCACCGTAGGCCAGACCTCCGATGAGCGAGCCCAGCCCCCAGAGCGAGAGCACCCAGCCGATCGCGGTCGCCTGCCCCATCTGGCGCAGCGCTGCGACGATCGCCACGTCGGTGCCGGCCAGGACGATCGTCGATGCGGCTGCCGCGGCATAGACCGCGAGCGCGCCGGGGGTGATCCAGGCACGAACGCCGCCGCCGGCGCCCCCGACGGTGACCTGGTCCTGCGCACCAGCCGGTATGCCGTCCGCCGGCTCTCCGTCGCAAGCCGGGTGGGCAGCGGACGACCGGGGATCGCGATCCGCCAGGGGAGGTGCGGCGGTCGATCTGGCGGCGTCCGCCGCGGCCACCGTCATCGCCGGGTCGGCCAGGAAGAGGACCACCGCGGCGACCGTGTTGGCGATCGCGAGGATGAGCAGCACCCAGCGGGTGTCATAGGTGGCCGCCGCCCAGACCGCGACGGCCGGGCCGATCATGAACGACAGCTCGGTGAAGACCGAGTCCAGCGACAGGGCACTCCGGCGGCGCTCCTCGGGAACGACCACGATGAGCGCCTGACGCAGGATCGAGAACGACGGCACGGCGAAGGCCCCGGCGACGATGCTGCCGGGCAGCAGCACGGCATACGGGAGGAACGGCATGGCCGTCCACAGCAGACCGGTGACGACGATCGACGGTGCTAAGGTGCGCCGCAGCCCGTAACGGTCGAGCAGGCGGCCGCGCCAGGGCGCCGACAGGGCCAGGGCGATGGTGAAGGCCGCGCTGACCAGGCCGGCCTCGCCGTAGCTGCGCCCCAGGGTGCTCACGACATGCAAGGTGAGGACGATGCCGATGGCGAACATCGGCAGACGGATCGCGAAGGCCAAGGCGAAGACCCTCCGGACCTCCCCCAGGGCGAGGATGTCGCGGTAGGGCTGCATACGCATCCCCTCAGGATCGCAGACCGAGGGCGGCGAGGGCGAACCGGATATCAGTGGCCGATGAGCAGACTCACCGCGTGGATCGTCACCCCGACCAGGCCGCCGACGATGGTGCCGTTGATCCGGATGAACTGCAGGTCGCGCCCGACGTGGAGCTCGACCTTGTCGGCGGTCTCGCGGCCGTCCCAGCGTTCGATGGTGTGGCTGATGACCGTGGTGAGCTCGTCGCCGTATCGGGCCACCGCGAAGGAGGCCAGATCCGCCAGCTGGGTGTCCAGCCGCCGACGGAGCAGATCGTCGGTCGTGACGGCCTCGGCGAAGGCGCGCAGTTGCGCGGAGATCCGGCCCCGCAGCGGCGACTCGGGGTCGGACAGTGAGCGGACGAAGGCGGTACGGAAAGCGGCCCAGAGCGAGGTCGCGGTCGCCAGCAGTTGCGGGTGATCGAGCAGCCGCAGCTTGAGGCGTTCGGCCCGCTCCATCGTGTCCGGGTCCTCGACCAGGTCCTGCGCGAGCTGGGCCAGCAGATCGTCGAGGGCGATCCGGGCATGGTGGCGCGGGCTGTCGCGAATGTCCTCCACCCAGGCGATCGCCTCGGTGTGTAGCCGCTTGATGACGACCTCATTGACCCGCTGCGGGGCCCACCACGGGGCGCGCTCCTCGAGCACCGCGCTGAAGGCCTCCTCGTTGGCCAGCAGCCACCGGTGGGCCTCCGTCACCGCGAGATCGACCAGACCGTGGTGGGCCTGGTCGCGGACCACTTCGGCGAGGAAGGTGCCGGCAATGGGAGCGATGGGTTCCTCGCGCAGTCGGGGCAGCACGGCATCGTCGAGCAGGGCGGCGACAGTGGCATCGCGCAGCCGTTCGAGGGCGCGGATCGAGAGCGTCACCACCTCGGCTGTGGCCCGCTCGGTGTTGGCCGGCACGAGCACCCAGTCGGCCGCTCGCTTCGGGATCCGAGCCGCCATGACTCGGTCGCGGATGATTTCCTCGCGCAGGAAGTTGGCGCCCATGAAGTCCTGCAGACTGCGCGCGAGCATGTCCTTCTTGCGGGGGATGATGGCGGTGTGTGGGATGGGCAGCCCGAGCGGATGCCGGAAGAGCGCGGTGACCGCGAACCAGTCGGCGATCGCGCCCACCATCGAGGCTTCTGCGCCGGCATTGACGAATCCCCACACACCGGTGCGACCGAGCGTCGCGAGATAGACCACCGCGGCAGTCACCAGCAGCGCCAGGGCCACCAACCGCATCCGGCGCAGTGCCGTGCGCCGTTGGCCGTCCAGTGCGGAGTCGACGATGACGCCGATCGGCGAGGTCGCTGTCGACACGTGCCTGTCCCTTCTGCCCACCCGGGCGGCCGGTGACCGCCCGGGGAAGGCAACGCGCGACCGGTATGCCGCGTTCCGGCCGAGTGCCGACGCCTCGGTCGGACCTCGGGTGCCTGCGCGTCCCACGGTATGCCGTCCAGCCGGGTGGGTCCGACCGCAGCGGCCTACCGATGTGCCGACTCAGCCGAGCAGGTCGCTCATCTTCTTGGCGACCAGGTTGGTGGCCCGCTGTGGCATGAGTCGAGTCAGCAGGTCGAGCATCCGGGCGTCCTTGCCGATGACGACCCGGTAGCTGCCCTTCTCCAGACCCGCGACGATCTGCTCGGCGGCCGCCTGCGGGGTCGTCATGGCGGCTGACCCCTTGCCTGGGGCCGAGCCCTGGGCCGGCGCCGATCGGGCCGCGCCGCCGGGCATCTCGACCCCGGAGTTCTCGGTGATGTGGGTGGAGACGCCACCCGGATAGACGACGGTCACGGCCACCCCGGTGCCGCGCAGCTCGGCATACAGGCCCTCGGTCAGCAGCTTGACTGCCGCCTTGCTGGCCCCGTATGCCGTCTGGCCGGGCACCGGGACGAAGCCGCCCATGCTCGACACGTTGACGATCGCTCCCTGGGGTCGCTGACGGATCAGCGGCAGGAATGCCTGGCAGGTCCAGACCACGCCCCAGAAGTTGACGTTCATGACGTTTTCGATCTGCTCCCGGCTCAGCTCGGCGAACCGCACGAAGGGCTGGATGATCCCGGCCACGTTGATGAGTGCGTCGACCCGGCCGTGAATCGTCGAAACGGCATCGGCCAGGGCGCAGACGGCCTCTCGGTCCGTGACATCGACGGCATGGGTGCTCAGCCGGTCGCCGGCATTCGCCAGCGACGCCGTCTCGGCGAGGCCCTCCGGTCGCAGGTCCAGGGCGGCGACCCGGGCTCCACGAGCGAGCAGAGTCAGCACGACCTCACGCCCGATCCCGTTGCCGCCCCCGGTGACGACGACGACCTGGTCGGTGAGTTTCATGACCGTTCTCCTTCCAGCCACCCCGACATGGGCACGACGATGCCGCCGAGGGTCAGGAATACGGCTTCAGATCGGCCCTCGCGGGGCGAGGTTTGACCTCCAGCGAAGCCGTGCCTGCGCCTCATCGGCGGCATATCTCCACGGTACTCGTCCGGTGTGGTCAGTGGTCGGCGGCCTCGATGGCGAAGCTCACAGCGTCGACGCGGGCGCGGAACTCACCATCGGCGGCCAGCCGCTCCCCGACCCGGGTAGCCAAGGCCGCGACGTCGTCATGGGTGAGACCGGCGGCCAGCCCCAGGGTGATCTGCAGGCCTCCGGAACCGATCGGACGCGCCGGCCCGAGCCGGTGGAAGCGCACGATCTCCTCGTCGCCGACGGCCCGCACCACACTGCTGGCGACGAAGTCGTCGACGTGGCTGGGCAGCCACGGCCGTGCGAAGGCCAACGCCCACACCATGCTGGGACGCAACGCCACGGCATACGCAGACCCGAGATCGAGCAGCATGGTCGCGCACCCTTCCGACACCGCAGCCTGGGCGGCGCGGTCGGAGGTCATCGGCACCGGCCGAGCCTGCGGATCCCATGCAGCGAGCGAGTCGATCCCGCTGAAGACCGGTAGCGCGCTCTCGCCGTCTCGGCCGGTGAGAGTCACCGCGGCCATCTCGGCGTGGCCCTCGACCCGCATGCCGTCGTGGATCTGGGTGTCGACGGGCACGGCGACGATCGGCACGAGCCAGCGTGCTGCCGCCACCCGATCCATGAGCTGCTGCTCGTGCTCCGGGCTCGGGTCGTCGGCGACGGCCTGTGCTGCAGCACGCAGCCTCTCGTCGCCCTGTCCGGTGTCGGTCTCGAAGCCGCTGGCGCTCAACTCCCTTCCATGCCAGGAGAATCCGTGGCTGTCGCCCTCCCACGGCAGACTGCGACCGGAGGCCCCGTGGTCGTGTCCGTGGTCATGCCCGTGGTTGTGTCCCTGGTGTGGCGCGGTACTCACGACACTGCCTCGAGGTCCATTTCGACCCGCATCCGGGCGTCGATGAGGCCGGCGACGACGACCATGGTCGCGGCCGGCGGATGGGCGCCGAAGACGCGCTGGTGAGCCGCTCCGACCGCATCCGCATCGGCGCGGTCGACGAGGTAGATCCGGGTGCGCACCACATCCGCCACGCCCGCCCCGAGGTCAGCCAGTGCCGCCAACGCGGTGCCCGCAGCGACCTCGAACTGGGCCGCCGCATCGCCGGTGTCGAGCACGGTGGGGTCCCCGGCTGCCGTGCACCCGGACACGAACACCAGGCCTGCGGACCGGAGCGCGCGGCAGTAGCCGTAGCGCTGCTCCCACGGCCCTCCGGACCAGGTGCGAGTGACGTGGGCAGTCACGGTCGGCCGGCGATGTCGAGCGCCTCGGGGAGCGTGAACGCGTCCTTGTAGAGCGCCGATCCGATGATCGCCCCTTCGACACCCAGGTCGACCATCGTGGTCAGGTCCCGGATGTCATCGAGGGTGGAGACGCCCCCGGAGGCGATGACCGGGCGGTCGGTGCGCTCGCAGACCTGGCGCAGCAGGGCGAAGTTGGGACCGGCGAGCATGCCGTCCTTGGCGACGTCCGTGACGACGTAGCGAGCGCAGCCCTCGCGGTCGAGTCGCTCCAGGGTTTCCCAGAGCTCGCCACCTTCGGAGGTCCACCCGCGAGCGGCGAGCCGGGTGCCGCGCACGTCCAGGCCGATGGCGACGCGGTCGCCGTGGTCGGCGATGGCGCGGGCGGTCCACTCCGGGTCCTCCAGGGCAGCCGTGCCGATGTTGACCCGGCGGCAGCCGGTGGCCAGCCCGATCTCCAGGGTCTGCGCGTTGCGAATGCCTCCGGAGAGCTCCACCTGCAGGTCGAGCCGGCCGACGATGTCGGCGATGATCTCGCGGTTGTGGCCGCGACCGAACGCTGCGTCGAGATCGACCAGGTGGATCCACTCGGCCCCCTCATCTTGCCAGCGCTTGGCGGCCAGCCATGGGTCGCCGAACTGCCAGCCGGAGCCGGCCACTCCCTGCTGGAGTTGGACCGCACCTCCCTCGGAGATGTCGACGGCGGGAAGTAGTTGGAGACGGGTCACGGACGAACTCCATCGGTCGGTGTGGTGGGGTCAGGCGGTGGGGCGGCGCTCGCTGTCGGTGGGGCCTCGGCCGGCTCGTCGGCGGCCTGCTGACCGGCTGCCGCGATCTCGCCGCGGTGCTTCCACAGCACATAGCCGACCCCGATGACCAGGACGAGAGCCAGCAGCCCGAGGCGGATCGGCCAGGACATGTCCAGGAGCGCACCGACGATGACCGTGCCGAGCGCCGCGCCGATCGTCGAGGGCACCCCCGGCCGGCTGCGGCGCCGGGTGGGGTAGCCACGTGGACCGCGCGCGGAGCTCGACCGGCGGCGGGTAGAATTGGCTGTGCGACGGGTCGTGGAGGTGCCGCGCGACGGGCGGCGAGAGGTGGCACTCACAGGGACCTCACCCAGTTCTCCAGCAGGACGGCACCGGCGTCGCCGGACTTCTCGGGGTGGAACTGGGTCGCGGTCAACGGACCGTTCTCGACCGCGGCGACGAAGCGGGATCCGTGCTCGGCCCAGGTGACCACCGGAGTGACCCGCTCGAAGGGGCCGTTCGGCTCGAGCAGCCACTGCTGCGCGGCATACGAGTGCACGTAGTAGAAGCGCTCGCCTTCCACCCCGGCGAACAGCCGCGAACCCGAACCGACCTCGACGGTCGACCAACCCATGTGGGGCACGACGGGCGCCTCCAGCCGACTGACCAGTCCGGGCCATTCGCCGAGGCCGGACTCGACGGACTCGGCGGGCTCGGTGGAGCCCTCGAAGAGCACCTGCATCCCGACGCAGATCCCCAGGACGGGTTGTCCGCCGGCCAAGCGCACGTCGATGACCCGCGGGCCGTCGGCCGCCCGGAGCCCGGCCATGCAGGCGTGGAAATTGCCGACTCCCGGCACGAACAACCCGTCGCAGTCCAGCGCTGCGGCCGCATCGGCCGTGAGCGTCACGGCCGCACCGACGCGCTCCAGGGCGCGCACCGCCGACCGGACGTTGCCGCTGCCGTAGTCGAAGACGACCACGTCGGGCTGGTTCATCGTTGGGACTCCTCGTGCCATCGGTGGTCTTCCCGGGTCCGGCGTTCGAACCGGGAGACATCCTGCCGTTCGGGAATGACCGCAACGGCATGGGGTTGGGTGCCGGCGTGGCTGTCACCGCTGACGAACTGCGCCCCAGGCACGTCCAGCGCACGGAGCAGGTCGGTGAGCACCTGATCGGCGGTCCCCCGGCCGTCGCGCAGCACCCGAGCGGCCAGGTCAGTGGTCGGGGCCTTGTTGGGCCGGCCGACCGCGGCCGCCAGGGTCGCCACTGTCGTGATCGGCAGGGTGCCAGGGCGGACCAGCCCGACGCCAGGTTCCCAGGCCAACCAGAGCCTGCGTGGCCGGATGGCCGGCACCACGACGTTGAGGATGAGCCGCTCCCCCACCACCGCGACGCCCAGAGCGGGACAGAGCCGCCGGGGGACCGGCCGCGCGAGCAGCGCGGTGAGGGCGCCGTCGTAGGGGGGCGGGGCTTCGGACCGCTCCCCCAGCGGGCAGACGACCACCCAGCCACCCTCTTGAGGGACGACGTGGACGGCGACCAACCCCCGGCGCGCCCACGCGACAGCGCGGTCCGCGTCGGCGCGCAGGAGCAGCACGCCGCGGTCGGTCACTGGGACAGCGTCCCCTTTTCACTCGGTATGCCGGTCACCCGGGGATCGCGCGCCACCGCGGCTCGCAGCGCGCGCGCCACCGCCTTGAACTGGGCCTCGACGAGGTGGTGGGGATCGCGACCGGCAAGCACCCGCACGTGCAGCGCGATGCCGGCGTGGTGGGCGAGCGTTTCGAAGACATGGCGGGTCAACGATCCGACATAGGAGCCCCCGATGAGGACGTACTCCTGACCCTCCGGCTCGCCTGTGTGCACGCAATAGGGACGGCCAGCGACGTCGACGACAGCCTGCACCAGCGCCTCGTCGAGGGGCACGGTCGCGTCACCGAAGCGGGCGATCCCCCGCTTGTCACCGAGTGCTTCGCGCAGCGCGTCGCCCAGGACGATCGCGACGTCTTCGACCGTGTGGTGTGCGTCGACGTCCACGTCTCCGGTGGCCTGGACGGTGAGGTCGATGAGGGCATGCCGGGCGAGCGAGCCCAGCATGTGATCGTAGAAGCGCACCCCGGTGGCAACCTGCGACCGCCCGGAGCCGTCGAGGTCGAGTTCCAGAGCAACAGTGGACTCACCCGTGGAGCGAGTGATCGCCGCACGGCGGTGCGTGACATCGGTCATGCCGAAACTCCTTGTGAGCGAGTCGATTTCACGTCTGCGACGAGGCGATGAGAATCGTCCAACGTGGCCATTGCCGCGAGGAAGGCGGTGGTCTCCTCCGGCGTGCCCGCGGTGACCCGCAGGTGATGCGCGATGCCCACGTCGCGCACGAGCACCCCGTGGTCCAGCAACGCCTGCCAGGTCACCCCCGCGTCTGCCAAACCCCCGAAGAGTACGAAGTTGGCATCGCTGGGCACCGGCGGAAAGCCGATGGCGGCCAACTCCTCCACCATCCGGTCGCGCTGCCCCTTGATGGCCTCGACCTCGGCCAACAGACTGCCCCGGTGCGCCAGCGCCGCGCGGGCAATCGCCTGGGTCGGCGCGGACAGGTGATAGGGCATCCGCACCAGCCGCAACGCGTCGACCACCTCGGGTGCGGCTGCGAGATAGCCCAGCCGCCCGCCGGCCAGCGCGAATGCCTTGCTCATCGTGCGGGTCACCACGAGCGTCGGGTGCTCGGCCAGCAGGGTGAGAGCCGACGGAGTGCCGGGTCGCGCGAACTCCGCATAGGCCTCGTCGACGACCACGAGCGTGTCCGGGGCGTCCTCCAGCACTGCGGCCACGACCCCCAGATCGAGCGCGGTGCCGGTGGGGTTGTTCGGCGAACACAGGAAGACGACATCCGGCCGGTGCCGACGCACCTGCTCGAGCACCGAGTCGGTGGTGAGGTCGAACTCGCCCGTCGGGGCACCCCGCAGGCCGTCGATCCACGTCGACCCCATGGTGCGGCTGATGATCGGGTGCATCGAATACGCGGGAGTGAACCCCATCGCCACCCGGCCCGGTCCGGCGAACGCCTGGACGAGGTGTTGCAGCACCTCGTTGGAGCCATTGCCTGCCCACACCTGGGCCGCGTCGATGGATACGCCGGTCTGCTCGGTGAGCCACGACGCGAGATCGCCTCGCAACGAGGTGAATTCGCGATCCGGATAGCGGTTGAGGCTCCCGGCGCACTTGCCGACGGCGGCGGTGATCGCGGCGACGACGTCCGGCGGGACGGCATACGAGTTCTCGTTGGTGTTGAGGCGCACGGGCACGTCCAACTGCGGTGCCCCGTATGCCGTCTGGCCGCGCAGGTCAGCGCGCAACAGGCGCGTCACGACCGCCGCTGCCGACGGCGCGCCGGTCACGAGGGCACCTCATCGCCGAACCGGGCAGTGATCGCCTGTCCGTGACCCGGCAGGTCCTCGGCCTGCGCCAGCGCCACGACGTATGGGGCGATCTCACGCAGCGCCGCCCGGTCGTAGGTCACGACGTGCACCCCACGCAGGAAGGACTGCACCGACAGGCCGCTGCTGTGGCTGGCAGCACCGGCCGTGGGCAGCACGTGGTTGGAACCGGCGGCATAGTCGCCGAGACTCACCGGGGAGTAGGCCCCGACGAACACGGCACCGGCGTTGCGGATCTGAGCAGCCACCTCGGCAGCATCTCTGGTGTGGATCTCCAGGTGCTCGGCGGCATAGACGTTGCATACCGTGACCCCGGCTGCGAGGTCGTCGACGAGGACGGTGCGCGACTGTGCGCCGGTGAGCGCGGTGTGGATGCGTTCGGCGTGTTTGGCCGCAGGGACCCGCCGCGCCAAGGCGGCATCGACGGCATCGGCGAGCGCCGGGCTGTCGGTCACGAGGACGCTCGCGGCCAGGGGGTCGTGCTCGGCCTGGCTGATCAGGTCGGCGGCGACGTGCTCCGGGTCGGCGGTCTCGTCGGCGAGGATGGCGATCTCGGTCGGACCGGCCTCGGCGTCGATCCCGATCAGGCCCTGCAGGACCCGCTTTGCGGCGACGACCCAGATGTTGCCCGGTCCGGTCACCATCGACACCGGCTCGCAACGCACCTGCTCGGTCGTGCCGTCGGGCCGGGTCACGGTCTCGGCGAAGCCGTAGGCGAACATCGCCATCGCCTGGGCACCGCCCACGGCATACACCTCGTCGACCCCGAGCAGCGCGCAGGCGGCGAGAATCGTCGGGTGCGGGTAGCCGGCGAATACTCCGACGTTTTCCCGCTGCGGCGGCGAGGCGACCGCGAGAGATCCGACCTCGGCCAGCTGAGCCGGCACGACGTTCATGATGACGCTGGAGGGATAGACCGCCAGTCCGCCGGGGACGTAGAGCCCGACCCGGTCGACGGGGATCCACCGCTCGGTGACCGTGCCGCCCGGGACGACGTGCGTGGTGACGTCGACCCGGCGCTGGTCGGCGTGGACGATCCGGGCGCGCCGGATGGCCTCTTCCAGGGCGATGCGCAGCTGGGGGTCCAGCGCCGCACGAGCCGCCTCGAGCACCTCGGCTGGCACTCGCAGGTGCTCGGGCCGGACCCCGTCGAAGCGCTCGGAGAGCTCACGCAGCGCCTCGGCTCCGCGATGTGCGACGGCGTCGAGGATCGGGCGCACCTGGTCGGCGGCCGTTGCGACGTCGAACTGCGCCCGCGGCAGCACCTCACGCACGGTGCGCACCTGCAGGCAGGCGCCCCGCAGATCGGTCCGGGTCATCATGGTCGCCAAGTCTAGGGCGGTATGCCGTCGCACCTCCCGAGGCGTCCGGCGGCGCGGACAGACGGCGCCGGGAGGGCGCCAGAATGAGCCCATGCGCATCCCCGCCGAGGCCCTGGTGTCGATCGAGGGGACCGGCGCTCTGGTCCGGTTTGCGATCGTGCTGGCCGCGCTGACCGGCCTGGCGGCGCTGGTGACGAGATCGGCCAGGCTCGGCTACTCCCGGGCCCAGGTCACCGCGGCCGGGCGAGCGGCCGTGCAGCTGACGATCGTGGGCAGCCTCATCTCGGCAGTCCTGGGCTCGTGGTGGCTCACCGCGGGGTTCGCCCTGCTCATGCTCGTCGTCGCATCGGTCACCGGCGGCCGTCGAGTCAGCGGCGGCGCGCTGTGGTGGTGGGGGTTCCTCCCGGTGTGCGCCGGGGCGTTGCCGGTCGCCCTTGTGCTCGTGGGCACCCAGATCGTGCCGCCGGTGCCCATCTCGGTGGTGCCCATCCTCGGCATCCTCACCGGCGGCGCCATGACCGCGATGACGCTCGCGGGGCGGAGAGTGCGTGAGGCCTTGACCAGCCGTCACGGCGAGGTGGAGGCGGCGCTCGCGATCGGGCTGCTCGACCGTGATGCCCGGCTGCTCATCGCCCGGGACGATGCCGGCCTGGCCCTGGTACCCGGGCTGGACCAGACCCGCACGGTCGGATTGGTCACTCTCCCAGGAGCTTTCGTCGGCACGTTGCTCGGTGGCGCGACGCCGTTGCAGGCGGCAGCCGTGCAGCTGGTCGTCCTCATCGCCCTCCTGGCCGTCACGGCGATCTCGACCGCCTTGACCCTAGAGCTCATCGCGCGGGGATTGCTCCCGCCGGGAACAGCCGACTCGGCACACTGACGCGAGCCTCGACTCATTACCGGACGGCACACCGCCGTGCCGTAGTGCAGTCGTGACAGGGCAGGCCAGAGGGGGTATGCGTTCCACACGGCATACCCCCTCGCGGTCCCTCCCAGGGTGGCCTGCGGGTCAGTCCTCCGGGTGGAGGATCGGCGTGAGCATGGTGAGGACGTTGACGTCCTCGATGGTCGCCGGAATGACCGGGGTATGGCCGTCGGCGATCTCGCGCATCGTCTTGCGCAGGATCTTGCCCGAGCGGGTCTTGGGCAGCGCCGTGACGATGTCGACCTGACGCAGCGCGGCCACCGCGCCCACCTCGGAGCGGACCCGGGCGACGAGTTCCTTCTTGATCCGATCGCCCTCGGCCGCGGCATCGATGCCGGCCTTGAGCACGACGAGTGCCCGCGGGAGCTGGCCCTTGAGGTCGTCGTGGACGCCGATGACGGCACACTCGGCCACCGACTCGTGCCCGGCGAGGGCTGCCTCGATCGAGCCGGTCGAGAGTCGGTGGCCGGCGACGTTGAGCACGTCGTCGGTGCGGCCCATGACGTAGACATAGCCGTCCTCGTCGATGTAACCGCCGTCGCCGGTGAGGTAGTAGCCGGGGTAGGCCGCCATGTAGGAGGACACGAAGCGCTCGTCGTCGTTGTAGAGCGTCGGGAAGGTGCCCGGAGGCAGCGGCAGCTTGATGCAGATGGCGCCCTCCTGCCCGGCGGGCAACTGGTCACCCATCGCGTCGAGGATCTGCACCTGGTAGCCGGGCACACACACCGACGGCGAGCCGGCTTTGATCGGCAGCGCTTCCAGGCTGCGACAGTTGGCCGCGATCGGCCAGCCGGTCTCGGTCTGCCACCAGTTGTCGACGACCGGTACGCCGAGCTTGTCGGTGGCCCAGTGGTAGGTGTCGGGGTCGAGCCGCTCGCCGGCCAGGTAGAGGGTCTTGAAGTGCGACAGGTCGTAGCCCGCGACCTTCGAGCCCTCGGGGTCCTCGCGCTTGATCGCGCGGATGGCCGTCGGAGCCGTGAACATCGACACTGCGCCGTATTCCGACACGATCCGCCAGAAGGCGCCGGCATCGGGCGTGCCGACCGGCTTGCCTTCGTAGACGATCGTCGTCGCGCCGGTGAGCAGCGGGGCGTAGACGATGTAGGAGTGGCCGACGACCCAGCCCACGTCGCTGGCGGTGAACATCGTCTCGCCCGGCTCGACGCCGTAGATATTGCGCATCGACCACCGCAGGGCGACCGCGTGGCCACCGTTGTCGCGGTAGATGCCCTTCGGGCGGCCGGTCGTGCCCGAGGTGTAGAGGATGTAGAGCGGGTCGGTGGCGGCGACTTCGACGCAGTCGGCGCCGGCGTCGGCGGCCGGCGACGACACGAACTCGCGCCAGTCGACGTCACGCGGCCCCATCGCTGCCTCGCACTGCTCGCGCTGCAACATGACGACGAGCTCGGGCTTGTGCTCAGACCGCTCGATGCCCTCGTCGAGAAAGGGCTTGTAGGGCACCACCCGGTTGGGCTCGATGCCGCACGAAGCGCTGAGAATGACCTTCGGCTTGGCGTCGTCGATCCGGGCCGCGAGTTCGGCGGGAGCGAAGCCACCGAAGACGACCGAGTGGACCGCACCGATCCGCGCGCAGGCGAGCATCGCGAAGACCGCCTCGGGGACCATCGGCATGTAGACGACGACCCGGTCGCCCTTGACGACCCCGGCGCCGGCCAGCGCGCCGGCGAGGCGTCGCACCTGCCCCAGCACCTCGGCATACGTGTAGGAGGCCTTGTTGCCGGTGACCGGCGAGTCGTAGTGGATCGCCACCTGGTCGCCGCGCTCGGCGATGTGGCGGTCGAGGGCGTTGTAACAGGTGTTGAGGGTGGCCCCCGGGAACCAGCGGTAGAAGGGCGGGTTGGAGTCGTCCAGCACCTGAGTCGGCGGGGTGATCCAGTCGATGTCCTGGGCAGCCGCGCCCCAGAACGACTGGGGGTCGGAGATGCTCGCGTCGTAACTCTGCCGGTATGCGCCAGTGCTCATGGCGGAACAATGCCCGGGGTATGCCGTGCCCCGCCACCGGAGGTTCCTCACACCGGCCCGGGTCTGCGCCGGGTCGCCGATCGGTTGCGCCGAACGGTCGCATCCGATCACCTGGGGTGAGACCATGCCTGGCGTGGAGATCGACCGACTCGAGGTGCTGCGAGCGCTGCTCGCCGGCGAGGCGATCTCGCGCGCGGGTGCTCGCCACCAGGGCGACCTCACTCCCCTGGGCGGGGTGCGCCTGCAGGACCTGGACCTGCACGATGTCGAAGAGCAACTCCTGGCCCGCACCGACCTCACCGATCTGGTCGTCCTCGGCGGTGCCCTCTCCCCCGCCCTCACGGTGCACCTCGTGCGGCATGGGGCG
This sequence comes from Dermatophilaceae bacterium, assembly GCA_044220505.1. Lineage (GTDB taxonomy): Bacteria > Actinomycetota > Actinomycetes > Actinomycetales > Dermatophilaceae > Phosphoribacter. The sequence goes on along the minus strand of JBGAQV010000008.1, from coordinate 13,842 downwards.
ATCGTCTTCCCCTCCGACCCGCAGGCCCCGCTCAACGTCTACCGCTCCCAGACCTACACCGCCGACGAGCTGTATGCCGGGCTCGACGGGCCGGATGGCTACCCCGGGACGCTCGACGGCCGGACCTACGCGTGGACCACGGACCGGCGCTCGGAGCATGACGCCTACGCGACGATGCTGCGGGCCATCCACGACGAGTCGATCACCGACGCCCTCGACGACCGTCTCGACGGTCTGCCGGTCGTCGGAGTGATGGGCGGGCATGCCGTCCAGCGCGGCAGCAATGTGTATGCCGCCGCGGCGCGCCTGGGGTTCGAGCTCGCCGAGGCCGGCGTTGTCGTGGCCACTGGAGGCGGCCCGGGTGCGATGGAAGCCGCCAACCTCGGTGCTTACGCCCGGTCGTTCCCGACGTTGCAGAAGGCCATGGTCGCGTTGGGGTCTCGCCCCAGTTATCAGAGCGACGTGCGGGCGTGGGCTCAGACCGCCTTCTCGGCTCGGGCTTCGTTGGGGGTCCGTGGGCCGGACGATCCGCTGCGGTCAGTCGGCATCCCCACGTGGTTCTACGGTCACGAGCCACCCAACGTCTTCGGCCAGGCCATCGCAAAGTACTTCTCCAACGCGCTGCGTGAGGACGGCCTGCTGGCCCGCTGCACGCACGGCGTCGTCGTGCTGCCGGGGTCGGCCGGCACGGTGCAGGAGATCTTCCAGGCGGCGACGCGGGTCTTCTACCAGCGGATGCCCGAGGGGCCCGCAGGGCGTGGCTCGCCGCCGCTCATTCTCGTGGGCCGCACCCATTGGACGCGCACCCTGCCGGTGTGGCCCGCCTTGCAGACCTTGGCTCGGTCCACACCGTCGGGTCGGATGGTGCAGTCCCTGCACCTGGTCGACACGCCAGGGCAGGCCGCAGCGATCGTCACCGGACGGCATACCTCTGGGTCGTAGCGCGGGCCGCGACGAATGCCTCCACGCAGGCGCGGACATCGGCCTCGGAGTGGGCCGCCGACAACTGCACTCGGATGCGCGCTTTGCCTTGCGGTACAACGGGATACGAGAATGCGATCACGTAGACCCCGCTGCCGAGCATGTGGTCGGCGATCTGGGTGGCCAGCCGGGCGCCGTCCTCGCCGGAGAACATCACCGGGGTGATCGGGTGCGGGTTGGCATCCTCGCCCAGGAGCGTGAACCCCGCCTCGCCCATGAGTGAGCGGAACAGCCGGGTGTTGGAGCGCAACCGGGCACGTGCCTCACCGGAGGCGGCGATGAGGTCGAGAGCAGCCAGGGACCCGGCGACGACGGCCGGCGCGACAGAGTTGGAGAACAGGTAGGGCCGCGAGCGCTGCCGCAGCAGATCGACGACCTCCTGATGGGAGCTGACATAGCCCCCCGAGGCACCGCCGAGAGCCTTGCCCAAGGTGCCGGTGATGATGTCGACCCGGTCGGAGACGCCGAACAGGTCCGGAGTGCCGCGTCCACCGTCGCCGACGAAGCCGACCGCATGGGAGTCGTCGACGAGCACCATCGCCTCGAACTCGTCGGCCAGGTCACAGATCCCCACGAGCGGGGCGTAGGAGCCGTCCATTGAGAAGACGCCATCGGTGACGATGCAGATCCGTCGGGCGCCTGCCGCCCGCGCGGCCACCAGTTGGGTGCGCAGGTCAGCGAGGTCGGCATTGCGGTAGCGGTATCGGGCCGCCTTGGCCAGCCGGATACCGTCGATGATCGAGGCGTGGTTGAGCTCGTCGGAGACGATCGCGTCCTGCTCGCCGAAGAGCACCTCGAACACTCCGCCGTTGGCGTCGAAGCACGAGGAATAGAGGATGGTCGCCTCGGTGCCGAGGAAGTCCGACAGGCGCCGCTCGAGCGCGGTGTGCTGCGTCTGGGTGCCGCAGATGAAGCGCACCGACGCCATCCCGAAACCCCAGGTGTCCAGCGCCGATTGGGCCGCTGCGACGACGTCGGGGTGGTCGGCCAGCCCGAGGTAGTTGTTGGCGCAGAAGTTGAGAGCCTGGCCGGCGGCCGTGCTCACGTGCGCCGATTGGGCGCTGGCGAGCTCCCGCTCGTGCTTGTAGAGCCCCGCGGCGCGGATCTCCTCCAGGGTGGCCGTCAACTGGTCTTTCACCGCGCCGTACATGGATCTCCTCAGCCGGGGACACGCCAACGGCTCCACGGTATGCCGTCCGCCCACCTCCCAGCCAGTGTCGACCGCACCGTCCACGGTCATGCCAAGCGCGGCACAGATGACGCGTTCGGCATGACCGCCGTTGTCCACATGGGCACCGCCCTCGTCCCACCATCCACAGCCGACCCGGTGCGAGGGCCGGCAGGGTGGCCGCGCCGTCGACACTCGTCCGGTGAGTACGTTCGGAGTGAGTGGGCCGACACCGTCGCCACGCGAGCTTCGTGACATTCGGATGGCCGCCGCCCTCGCGATCGCGCGGGAACACGGCGGCGTGGCCCACCGCCGAGAGCTGCACATGGCCGGGATAGACCGGCATACTGTGCGGTCGTTCGTCCGCGCCGGTCGCTGGCGGCCGCTCGGGCGGCATACCGTCGATGTCCTCGCGGCCGAGCGCACCCCCGCCGCGAGGGCGTGGTGGGCTGTGTGGGAATCCGGCAGCGGAGCGTGCCTCGATGGCGCGAGCTCGATGATCGCCCATGGCGTGACGGGTTTCCAACCCGAGGTCATCACGGTGTCGGTGCCGCGGGCGTCCACGGCATACCGGCTCGACGGGGTGACGTTGCGCCGGCCCCGGCTCGTCGTCCGGCGCTGCGCCCCGGAATCCCTCGCACTGTCCTGGAGGACGCCACGATCACGGCAGCGCAATGGGCAGGGTCGGATCGCCAGGCGGCGTTGCTGCTCTGCCTTCCCGTGCAACAACGCTTGCTGTCACCCGATCGGCTCTGGCAGGCGTGGACCGAGGTGAGTCGGTCGAGTCGGCGCTCGGCGATCGACGCGGTCCTGCACGACGTGTGCCACGGTGCGCAGTCGTTGGGCGAACTCGACTTCGCCCGGTGGTGCCGCAGATACCGCCTGCCTGAGCCGGCGCGGCAGACTCTGCGCCACGGGCCGCGCGGGCGGATCTACCTCGACGTCGAATGGCCGGCGCACCGACTCGTCGTCGAGATCGATGGGGTGCCCCATGGTCAAGGACTCAACCCGGTCTGGGACGCCCTGCGCGCCAACGAGGTGACGCTGGGCGACAACCGGGTGCTTCGCCTGCCGGTGCTCGGGCTGCGGCTGATGCCCCAGGAGTTCATGGCGCAGGTGGCTCGGGCGCTTGGTGTGGCTCCAGTGCGGATGACGGTCATGCCAAGCGCAGCACAGATGGCGCGTTCGGCATGACCGTGGTGCGTGGCGTGGTCGCCTCCCGTCAGCTCCAGTCCATGACGACCTTGCCGCACTCACCCGAACGGGCGGCAGCAAAGGCATCGGCCCAGCGCTCGGCCGGGAATCGGTGGGTGATGACCGACGACACGGCGTCCTTGAAGGTCTGTGAGGTCGCGAGCATCGAGGACATGAGATACCACGTCTCGTACATCTCGCGGCCGTAGATTCCCTTGATGGTGATCATGTGGGTGATCACCCGTCCCCAGTCGATGGGGTAGGGATCCTTGGGCAGCCCGAGCATCGCGACCTTGCCGCCGTGGTTGAGGTTGGCCAGCAGCTCGGCCACCGCCGAGGGCGCCCCGGACATCTCCAGCCCGATGTCGAACCCCTCGCGCATCCCGAGTTCACGCTGCGCGTCCTTGATCCGGGTGCGTCCGACGTTGACGACGAGGTCGGCGCCTACGGCGGTCGCGAGCGCCAGCCGATAGTCGCTGATGTCGGTGACACAGACGTTCTTGGCGCCGGCGTGGCGGGCGATGGCCGCGGCGATGACGCCGATCGGGCCGGCTCCGGTGATGAGCACGTCCTCCCCGACCATCGGCCACTGCAAGGCGGTGTGGGTGGCATTGCCGAGCGGGTCGAAGATCGCGCCGAGGTCCGGGTCGATCGTGTCGGGCTGCACCCATACGTTCGTCGCCGGCAGGACGACGTAATCGGCGAAGGCGCCGTCCCGGTTGACCCCGATCCCGATGGTATTGATGCACACGTGCCGACGGCCGGCCCGGCAGTTGCGGCAGTGCCCACAGACGATGTGTCCCTCGCCCGACACCCGCGCCCCGACCCGCACCGCGGTGCCGGTCGGCACGTCCTCACCGACCTGGACGATCTCGCCATAGAACTCGTGGCCGATGACCATTGGTGCCTTGACCGTCGCTGCGGCCCAGTCGTCCCATTGCTGCAGGTGCAGGTCGGTGCCGCAGAGCCCGGCCCGCAGCACCCGGACCTTGACGTCGAGCGGGCCGCAGTGCGGTTCGGGCCGATCGACGAGGTCCAGTCCCGGCCCGGGGGCGAGTTTGGTCAGGGCGCGCACGGAAGGTCCTTCCAGACGACGGTATGCCGTGCGGCCGGGTGGGCTGCACGGCATACCGAATCTAGCTGGGAGCCGAACGGGGCGCGAGGGCCCTGCCGGGGACGGTCAGCCGCCGGGGAACTCGATCCCCACGACCTTCGTCCCGTCGGTCGACAGCGTGAGTGCGGTCCGCAACGCGGTCTCGGGCGCGAATCCCGATCCGGCGGGCGGCAGCAACGACTCGGCGATGACATAGGTGGTCGTCGGAACGGCCGGCCAAGTCCACTCGGTGCCGTGGCCGCCGACCGACCGCTGAAGGTCGATCCTCCAGCCACCGTCCACCCGGGTCACCGACGTGGCTCGGCCTTGGTCGTAGAGGCGCAGCGGTGCCGTCGCCGGCGGCAGTGTCGTTGCGGCGGCGATGTCGGCCATGACCCCGCGAACATCGGCGTTGGCCGACTCGCTGTACAGCAGGTACCCGACAGGATTCACTACGGCATACTGCGCGATCTCGTGGACGCTGCGGTCGGCGCAGGTCCACACCCAGTGACGGTAGTCGGCCGGTCGGCCGCCGAAGGTGACCTCGCGAGCGTCCTTGAGCCCGCGCGTGAAGCGGCCGTCTGCGGCGTCGCAGTACTCGGGGTTGGCCAGGACCCCGCCCTCGATTTCGATGCTGATCCGGGCCTCTGCCGGGTCAAGTGTGATGACCTTGATCGGGCAATCCGTTCCGCCGCCGACGCATAGCTGCGACCCGATGGGGGAGCCGCCAGTCTCGCGCGAGAACGGGCGCACCGTCCAGGTTGGTGGAATGGCGAGTTGCACTCCCGGCAAACCGGGCGCCTGCCCGATGGTCCAACCGGCCGGTGATGCTTTGGCGGTGCCGCTCGACTCGGCCGGGTTCGATGGGGCTGGGCTGCCCACTGGGGAGGGCGTGGGGTCCGAAGCGACGCCCGTCGTGGCCGCGGGAACCTGTGCCCCCGTCCGGCCCCAGGTCTGCGTGGCGACGACGCCCGCTGTGATCGCCACCACCGAGGCAGCGGCAACCAGCGGCATCAGCCACGGGGGCCGCGGAGCCCGAGGAGCCCGCCGGGCCGGGGTCTCGGGCCACTCGATGGTCGGCGGGTATCGCGTGTCCGGGACGTCCTGAGTGGCCTGTGCCTGCAGGGCGGCGCGCAGCCGCGTCTCGAGCGGATCTTCGGCGATGGTCGGAGGGATCTGACGGATGGTCATCGGGCACCTCCCAAGGTGCTGCGGAGCTTCTCGAGTCCGCGGTGGGCTGTGGATTTCACGGATCCGGTCGAGATGCCGAGGGTGTGCGCGATCTGCGCCTCGGACAGGTCCGACCAGTAGCGCAGGACGAGCACCTCCTGCATGCGCGGCGGGAGCGTGCGCAGCGCGGCGATCATCTCGGTGTCGACTCCGACGGCGTCGAAAGCGTCCTGTTGCGCGCCGGTCGGGTCGTCGGCGACAACCGGCATGGTCTTGCGGACGACGGCGCGGTGCCGCAGCCGAGAACGGCAGCCGTTGACCACCGCCTGGCGCAGATACGCCAGCGCCGCTTCAGGAGCCCGGAGCCTGGTCTGGTTGCGGTAGAGCGAGATGAACGCGTCCTGCACGGTGTCTTCGGCCGTAGGCACGTCGTCCACCAATAGGACGGCCAGCCGCACGAGCGAGCGCCAGTGGGCGGCATACAACGCCGGCAGGTCCGGCGCTGTTCGGTCCACGAAAGCCGCGGTAGGAGTTGCGATCATGGTCCCTTCCCTCCTCCCGATGGGTGGTGAGCACTGTCGACCATGAGTCGCCCCAGCGGTGAGAAAGGTTGTCTGCGATCAGCTGGTCTGCGCGGCGAGTTGGCCGCAGGCTCCGTCGATGTCGCGGCCGCGGGTGTCGCGCACGGTGGTCGGTATGCCGTGCGCCCTCAGCCGCTCGACAAACTGCTGCTCCACTCCGGGACGCGATGCCGTCCACTTCGAGCCGGGCGTGGGGTTGAGCGGGATCGGGTTGACGTGCACCCAGCCCTTGCCGCGGGCGGTGAGTAGCTCACCGAGCAGGTCGGCACGCCAGGCCTGGTCGTTGATGTCGCGGATGAGGGCGTATTCGATGGAGACCCTGCGCCCGGTCGCCTGGAAATACCGGTATGCCGCGTCGAGCGCCTCCCCGACCTTCCACCGGGTGTTGATCGGCACGAGCTCGTCGCGCAGCTCGTCGTCGGGAGCATGCAAGGACAGCGCCAACGTCACCGGAATGCCCTCGCCGGCCAGCCGATCAATGGCCGGCACGAGGCCGACCGTCGACATGACCAGACCGCGAGCGGACATCCCGAGGCCGGCCGGGGTGGGGTCGGTCAAGCGCCGGATGGCGCCGATCGCGCGGCGATAGTTGGCCAGCGCCTCCCCCATGCCCATGAAGACGACATTGGATACCCGCAGGGGGCGCTCGTGCTCTTGGGTGTCACCGCCGGGCACGTCACCGCGGCGCAGCATCCGGGCTGCCGCCATGACCTGCTCGACGATCTCGGCCGTGGACAGATTGCGGACGAGGCCACCTTGGCCGGTGGCACAGAACGGGCAGTTCATCCCGCAGCCGGCCTGGCTGGAGATGCAGATCGTCACCCGGCCCGGGTAGCGCATGAGCACGGACTCGACGAGAGCGCCATCGTGCAGCCGCCACACCGACTTGACGGTGCGGCCCTCATCAGCGACCAGATGCCGCACCGGGGTGAGCAGGGTCGGCAGCAGCTCACCGACGAGTTGCGAGCGCTCGGCCGCGGGCAGATCGGTCATCTCGTCCGGACTGTCGACCAGGCGCTCGAAATAATGGGTGGACAGCTGCGCCGCGCGGAATCCGCGATAGCCCAGCTGCTCGACCGCCGCCTTGCGCTCAGCCGGGGCAAGGTCGGCCAGGTGCGTGGGTGGCATCCGGCTGCCGGTGCGTTCCGGCGCCTGGAAGGTGAGCTGACCTGGGCGCGGCCGGCCTCCCGCGCTGGTGGGCGCGTCGGACGTCACCCGCGCACCTCGGGCACGAGCAAGGCCATGACGACCCACGCCACCGGGGCCGCGACGACGAGGGAATCGAGCCGGTCCATGAGGCCGCCGTGACCGGGCAGCAGCGAGGACATGTCCTTCACGCCCAGATCGCGCTTGATCGCCGACTCGGCGAAGTCGCCGATGGTGGCTGCGGGTGCCATGAGCGCACCAAGGATCACCCCGGCCCACCACGGGCCGTGCAGTCCCCACACCACACACATCGCACCGGCGATCATGCACAGCAGCACCGATCCCGCGAAACCCTCCCAGGACTTCTTCGGGCTGATCGCGGGTGCAATCGGGTGCTTGCCGAAGAGCACCCCCACGGCATACCCGCCGACGTCGCTCGCCACCGTGACCGCTACGAAGGTGAAGGCGCGCCAGGCTCCGTCGGCCGCCGCGAGCATGAGCATGGCGATGCCACCGAGCAACGCCGGGTATGCCGCGACGAGGAACCCACCGGTGACATCGGCCGCCGCGCGCTCCACCCCTTCGGCACCGCGCCACATGACGACCAGGGCGCCCGTGAGCAGGAAGGCCACCGCGAGCGCCGCCGTGCCGCCGAAGTAGGCCGCGACCATCTGAGCGACGCATCCCAGCACTGCGGGCAGGGCCGGCACGGCGCGTCCCCGCGCGCGCATGGCCGAGACGATCTCCCAGGTGCCGTAGCTCACCGACACCGTTGCCAGGACCAGGAAGAGCTCCTTGCGCCAGAACAGGCAGGCGATGACCAGCGCGCCCAGGCCGATGCCGACGACGATCGCGACGGGAAGATTGCGCCCAGCTCGGGAGGGGCGCTCGCCCGCCCCGCCGGAGGACGCCGGCGCCGGGGAGTCGAGGCTCATCGGGCGGCTCCTGAGCGAGGTCGGGGGATGGTCAGGTCGGGCGGGTGTCGTCGCCCCGCTCAGATCTCGAGCAGCTCGGCTTCCTTGCCCTTGAGCAGGGTGTCGACGGTCTCGACGTACTTCTTGGTGAGCACTTCGAGCTCTTTCTCGGCGCGCTGACCCTCGTCCTCGCCGATCTCGCCTTCCTTGATGGCGTGCTCGAAATCGGTCTTGGCCTTGCGCCGAATGTTGCGGATCGCAACCCGGGCCTCTTCGGCCTTGTGGTGCGCCAGTTTGATGTATTCGCGGCGGCGGTCCTCGGTGAGCACCGGCAGCACACACCGAATGACGTGGCCGTCGTTGCTGGGATTGACCCCGAGGTCGGAGTCGCGGATGGCCTTCTCGACGGCCCGCAGCGAACTCTGGTCGAACGGCTTGATGAGAATGGTGCGGGCCTCGGGCGTCTGGAACGAGGCCAGCTGCTGCATCGGCGTCGGCGCACCGTAGTAGTCGACGAGCAGCTTGTTGAACATGCCCGGGTGGGCCCGACCGGTGCGGATGCCGGCGAAGTCCTCCTTGGCGACCTCGACGGCCTTCTCCATCTTCTCTTCGGCCTCGAAGAGCGTCTCATCGATCATCGGGGGTCCAGCGCTCCTTGCATCAGGGGGCCACGCGCTCAGCCGGCGGTGACGAGTGTCCCGATCCTCTCACCTTGCAGCGCCCGGGTGATATTCCCCTCGCCCTCCATCCCGAAGACGAGCATGGGCAGCGTGTTCTCCGAGCACAGCGCGAACGCCGCCGCATCCATGATCTGCAGCCCGCGGGCCAGCGCTTCGGCAAAGGTGAGCTGGTCGATCTTGGTGGCGGTGGGGTCCTTCTTCGGGTCGGCGGTGTAGACACCGTCGACGCCGCTCTTGGCGATGAGCAACCGGTCGCAGTGGGTCTCCAGGGCCCGCTGGGCGCTCACCGTGTCGGTGGAGAAGAACGGCATACCGGCGCCGGCACCGAAGATGACGACCCGGCCCTTCTCCAGGTGCCGGATCGCCCGCAGCGGGATGTAGGCCTCGGCGACCTGGGACATGGTGATCGCGGTCTGGACCCGGGTCGGGACGCCCTGCTTCTCGAGGAAGTCCTGCAGCGCCAGGCAGTTCATCACCGTGCCGAGCATGCCCATGTAGTCGGCACGCGCTCGGTCCATGCCCTTCTGCTGCAGCTCCGCGCCGCGGAAGAAGTTGCCGCCGCCGACGACGACTGCCACCTGCACCCCGCTCTTGACCGCTGTGGCGATCTGCGAGGCGATCCCCTTCACGACGTCGGGATCGACGCCGGTGCGCCCACCGCCGAACACCTCACCGGAGAGCTTCAAGAGCACCCGACGGTATGCCGTGGGGCCAGGTGCGGGGGCGGCGTCGGTCATGGCGAATCCTTCGAGGCTGCGATGGGCGGTGAATCGATCTTGTCACACCGAAGGCCCGGACCCGGACACGCAGGATGCCGCCCGCCCGAGGTGGGCGGACGGCATACCTGCGCTGCTTCGTGTGGGTGGTTGCCCGCTGGGGCTCAGTTGCCGACGCGGAACCGGGCGAAGCCGGTGGCCTCGGCCCCGGCCTCCTTGAGCACCTGGGCCACCGACTTCTTCTGGTCCTTGGCGAAGGCCTGCTCGAGCAGGACGTTCTCCTTGAAGTAGCCGTTGACCCGGCCTTCGATGATCCGCGGCAGGGCGGCCTCGGGCTTGCCCTCCTCACGGGCGGTGGCCTCGGCGATGCGACGCTCGTTGTCGACAGTGTCGGCCGGGACGTCCTCGCGGCTCAGCACGGTCGGCGAGAACGCCGCGACATGCATCGCCACATCGTGGGCCACGGACTCGTCGCCACCGGTCGTCGCGACGAGCACGCCGATCTGCGGGGGCAGGTCCTTGCTGGTGCGGTGCAGGTAGGCGACGACGTGCTCGCCGGTGACGCGGGCCACCCGGCGGACGACGAGCTTCTCGCCGGTCGCGGCGTTGCCCTCCTCGAGCAGCGCCTGGACGGTGCGGCCGTCAGCCAGCGTGCTGCCGATCACGGTGTCGGCGTCGGTGGCCTCGAGGGCCACGGCCTGGGCCAGGATCTGGTCGGCCAGGGCGATGAACCGCTCGCCCTTGGCGACGAAGTCGGTCTCGCAGTTGACCTCGACGAGGGTGCCGACCCCGTTGCCGGCCTGTGCGGCCACCAGGCCGTTGGAGGCCGAGCGGCCCTCGCGCTTGGTGACGCCCTTGAGGCCCTTGATGCGTAGGATCTCGGCGGCCTTGGCCATGTCGCCTTCGGCCTCTTCGAGGGCGCGCTTGACGTCCATCATTCCGGCGGCGGTCTGCTCGCGCAGGGCCTTGATGTCAGCGGCGGTGAAATTCGCCATGTCGTTGCTCTCTCGCTGTCGTGTCGATGCTGGGTGGTGACGGGTGTGGTGCGTGGTGGGGGGCACCTCGGCGGACCGAGGTGCCCCACCACGAACGGTCGGTGTGGCGCGGTCGGGCTGATCCGCGACGGATCAGGCCTGGTCCTGCACGACCTGCGCCTCGGCGCCGTCGACGGCGACCTCGGCCTGCGCAACGGCGGTCGGGTCGGCCTCGGCGGGGACCTCTGCGGGGACCTCAGCGGCAGCGGCCTCGGCGTAGAGCTCGCGCTCCCACTCGGCCAGCGGCTCCTCGACGGCAACGCCCTCGGCGGCCTCGCCGGAGCGGGCCTGCGAGCGGGCCACGAGGCCCTCGGCCACAGCGTCGGCGATGACCCGGGTCAGCAGCGTGACCGAACGAATCGCGTCGTCGTTGCCCGGGATCTTGTAGTCGACCTCGTCGGGGTCGCAGTTGGTGTCGAGGATCGCGATGACCGGCAGGCCCAGCTTGCGTGCCTCGTCGACGGCCAGGTGTTCTTTCTTGGTGTCGACGACCCAGATCGCCGAGGGCACGCGGGTCATCGACCGGATGCCGCCGAGGGTCTTCTCCAGCTTGTCGAGCTCGCGCTTGAGGATGAGGAGTTCCTTCTTGGTGTGACCGGAACCGGCCACGTCGTCGAAGTTGATCTCCTCGAGCTCCTTCAGCCGCGAGAGGCGCTTGGAGATAGTGCTGAAGTTGGTGAGCATGCCACCGAGCCAGCGGTGGTTGACATAGGGCATCCCGACCCGGGTGGCCTGGTCGGCGACCGGCTCCTGCGCCTGCTTCTTGGTGCCGACGAACAGGATGGTGCCACCGTGGGCGACCGTCTCCTTGACGAACTCGTAGGCGTTGTTGATGTAGGTCAGCGACTGCTGCAGGTCGATGATGTAGATGCCATTGCGCTCGGTCATGATGAAGCGCTTCATCTTCGGGTTCCACCGACGGGTCTGGTGCCCGAAGTGCACTCCGCTCTCCAGGAGCTGGCGCATGGTGACGACGGCCATTGCCGTGTCCTCCTTGATGTGAGGTTGTCAGTTACGTCGGTATGCCGGTCGCTCGCGTCGCGAGTGGCGCTTTCCCGGTGCGGACCGGTGGGCACGGCATACCTGCCTGGCGTTCGAACTCACCCCGCCGACGGCTGGCACCGAAGTGCCTGAGTCGGACTGCCGTGGTGCGCCCCGGCTGATGCCGGACAGAACGCGCGAAATATGGCCCTGAGGCCATCTGTCATCCTACGACCTGAGCAGGCACGACCCATAATCGGGCCGGGCTGGCGGGACGGCTCCCGCACCGGGACCGGTCAGCTGTCGAAGCCGATCCCGAGGCGGTCGAGCATCCCCAGCCAGCGGCCTCGGTGACCGGTGCGGTCCTCGGCGGCGAGCGCGGCGCGGGTGACCTTCACCCCGGCATACCGGACGGGTTCGGGCGGGAACGGGACCGGCTTGTGTCGCACCATCGAGAGCCTGGTGAGTTGTGAGTCATGGCCGGACAACAGGTCCAGGGCCACCCGCGCACCGAACCGGGACGAACCGACCCCCAGGCCGGTGTATCCCACGGCATACGCGACTCGACCGCCCAGTGCTCGCCCGAAGAACGGGGTGAACCGCGAGGTCGTGTCGATGATGCCGGCCCACCGGTGGGTGAATCGGAGGCCGACCAACTGCGGGAAGATCGCGAAGAAGTGCCGGGCCAGCAGGTCGTGCGATGCGGTCTGCTCCAGTGCGGGGTCGATGCGGCCGCCGAAGTGGTAGTTGGCGTCGAAGCCGCCGATGAGGATTCGGTCGTCGAGGGTGCGGCGGTAGTAGTGGAACTGGTTGCCTGCGTCGGTGAGGCCCTCCCGGCCCGCCCAGCCGACGGCGGCGAGTTGCTCGGGCGACAGCGGCTCACTCATGAGCACGTGGTCGTAGACCGGCAGGATGTAGTTACGCAACCGGCGCAGCGGCCCGGGGAAGGCGTTCGTCGCCACCAGCGCGTGGCGAGCCAGCACCGAGCCGGAGCTCGTGGTGACCCGCACGCCCGCTCCCTCGCGCGTCAGGCCCAGCACCGGACTGCCCTCGAAGATGCGGCCACCGAGGCGCTCGACCGCGCCGGCCAACCCCCACACCAGGCGGGCGGGGTCGACCAGGCCCACCCCCGGGTCGTACATCCCGAGCCGGTAGAGCGGCGAGTTGACCCGGGCTCGCACTGCCGCCGCCTCGAGCAGCTCGACCGGCTTGTCGTGCGCCAGATGGAGCCGGTATGCCGTGCGCACGGTGGGCTCCTGGTGGGCGGTCATCGCCAGGACGAGTTCGCCGGGGCGGTGCCAGTCGGCGTCGATCTCGTAGGCCGCAAGGGTCGACTCGATCGCCGCGATGTTGGCCGCACCCAGCCGCTCCAGGGTCTCAAGCTCATCGGGCCAGAGGGCCTCGCCCTGCGCGACCCCATGGGTCAATGACGGCGAGACGAAACCACCATTGCGCCCCGAGGCGCCGTCGGCCAGCCGAGATGCCTCGAGCACGATCACGCTCGCGGCCCGGTTGTCCTCCAGGGCCTGCAGCGCCGCCCACAGCCCCGTGAACCCTCCCCCGACGATCGCGAGGTCGACCTGGTCCCGGCCGAACGCTGCGCCACCGCCGTCGGCCAGCACCGGGCGGCGCTGAGGGCGATGCGGGCGGTCGGTCCAGAACACTGCGGGCGCGGCATCGGCGAGTGAATGCCGGACCACCGCGGGGTCGACGCCTGCGTAGGGGTCCTCGGCGGCGAAGGGGCGCGATGGGCGCGTGGGGAGGCGAGACGGCACGAACGCCCATCCTGCCGCGGCGCGGGGCGCAATGGGGAGCACGCGGCATACCGTGTTATCCATGACCTCTCCGCAGCCGCACCGACCGGTCGGGAACCGGGCCCTGGCCCCCTTCGGGACGACGATCTTTGCCGAGATGTCGGCGTTGGCCGTGCAGACCGGCGCGATCAACCTCGGGCAGGGCTTCCCGGATGTCGACGGACCGCCCGAGCTGCTCGACGCGGCGGTTGCGGCGATCCGCGGGGGCCGCAACCAGTACCCGCCCGGGCCCGGGGTGCCGCAGCTGCTGGAGGCCATCGCCGGGCATCAACAGCGCTTCTACGGGCTCACCGTCGATCCGGGCGGCGAAGTGCTCGTGACCGCCGGAGCGACCGAGGCCATCGCCGCCGTCATCCTCGGGCTCTGCGAG
>JBGAQV010000089.1:0-12594 GCA_044220505.1 Dermatophilaceae bacterium | reverse complement strand
TCACCCACGCTCCCAGCCGACCCTCAGCCCGCGGACGGCACCACCCCGACAGCCCAAGGCCCATCGGTGGATCGAGGCTTAGAGCAGGGCCTGGAGGCCGTCCCAGGTCCGGTCGCTCACATCGGCGGCGGCCGCGGCCTCCCCGGCCTCGCAGAGGTCGACGAGCCGAGCATGCAGGTCGACCGAGCCCCGGCCGGCGTGTGAGGCGAACCGGAGCCGCTCCAGCCGACGGATCATGGGGGTGAACTGGTCGAGCACGGCGGCAAGGGCCGCGTTGCCGGCCAGCTCGACGAGCACTCCGTGAAAGTCGTCGTCAGCGTGCAGCGCGGCCTCGACGTCACCGATCTCGATGGCGGCGCGAAAGCGCTCGTTCGCCGCCCGCATCTCGGTCAGGTGCGCAGGGGTGACCTGGGTGATCGCGGTGGTCACCGCGAGCCGATGCATCGCCGCGACGACGGCTTGGGCGTCGCGAATGGCGGCGGGGTCGATGGCCGCGATCCGGGTGCTGCGTCCGGGGGTCGCTTCGACGAGGCCCGCGTCCGCAAGCTTGAGCAAGGCCTCACGGACCGGCGTCCGGGAGACCCCGAGCCAGGAGGCCAACTCCTGATCGCGCACGACCTCGCCCGGTGCGAGCGTGCCGTCGACGATCGCGGTCTGCAGCTGGGCATGCACGCCCTGGCGCAGCAACGGTGGCCGGATGTCGGCTCGACGGGTGGGAACGGGCATGTGCAATATATTGCATGCAGTCAGGGCGAACCGTCAAGGCGTGACCGGCGGCTTCGCTGAGGGAAGCCGCACCTCGGTGAGGGTCCAACCTCAGCGGAGTGCGGCCAACCTCACCGAACCACCTCCGACGATCAGCAGACCTCCTCCTAAGATCAGCGGTCCTCTGCCGCTGGCTCCGCTCGAGCACTCTCGGACAGTTGGTGGCGCAGCTCGCGCTTGAGCACCTTCCCGTAGTTGTTCGTCGGCAGCGCGGTCACAAAGCGATACTCCTTCGGCCGCTTGAACCGCGCGATCCGAGCCAGACAGGTCTGGTCGAGCTCGCTCTCCGTCGGCGCATCGGTGTCTCCCACGGCACGCGGCACGACGAACGCCACCACCGACTCGCCCCACTCCGGGTCGGGTCGCCCGACGACGGCGACGGCCTGCACCCCGGGATGGGTCATTAACGCTTCCTCGACCTCACGCGGATAGATGTTCATCCCGCCGCTGATGATGAGGTCCTTGGACCGGTCGTGCAGGGTGAGATACCCCGCGGCATCGAAGCTGCCGACGTCGCCGGTGTGCAGCCACCCGTCGCGCAGCGTCTCCTGGCTCGCGTCCGGCTGCCGCCAATAGCCGGCCATAACGACCGGCCCGCGCACGAGGATCTCGCCCGGCTCGCCCGCAGGCAGCTCCGCTCCATCCGGCCCGACGACCCGCACCTCGACATCGGTGCGGGGAGTGCCGACGCTCTGTATCCGACTGCGCCACTGCTCATGGGAGCGGTCGGCGTGGTCGGCCAGGGTCAGCGCGGTGATCGTCATCGGGGTCTCGCCCTGTCCGTAGATCTGCGCCAGCCGCGGCCCGAAGGTCTCCAACGCGACCTCGAGGTCCGGCAGGTACATCGGCGCCCCGCCGTAGATGATCGTCTTGAGCCCCGCCAGCGCGTCCGCCCCAGCCCCAGCCCCAGTCCCAGCCTTCGCCCCAGCCAGAGCCGGGTCGAGCGCGAGCCGGCGCACCATGATCGGAGCCGCGAAGAACGACATCCCCGGCCATCGCGCCAACAGGCCGAGCAGCTCGGCACCGTCGAGCGCGCCGGAGCGGGGGAAGACACTCACCGCACCCTTGGCGACGTGCGGCAGCCCGTAGAGCCCCGACCCGTGCGAGAGCGGCGCCGCGTGCAGGACGCTGTCGTATGCCGTGACCGGCCCGATATCGGCGAAGTAGCTCAGCGAGGCCATGAGCAGGTTGCCGTGGGTGAGCGTTGCGCCTTTGGGTCGCCCCGTCGTGCCGCTGGTGTAGAACAGCCACGCCGCATCGTCGGAGCTGCGCGGCGT
This sequence comes from Dermatophilaceae bacterium, assembly GCA_044220505.1. Lineage (GTDB taxonomy): Bacteria > Actinomycetota > Actinomycetes > Actinomycetales > Dermatophilaceae > Phosphoribacter. Next base: position 10,552 of record JBGAQV010000089.1, on the reverse strand, counting down.
CACCGGCAGCGGCGCGCGAGTCGAGTCGGGCGCGCAAAGCGTCGCCCACTGCTCGCCCGCAGTGTCGACCACCGCCTGCACCCCGGCCACGACATCGACCAACGGCGAGACCGTCTCGGCGTGCTCTGCGTCGGTGATGACGAGCGCCGTGCCGCTGTGCTCGAGGATGTAGGCGATCTCCTCGCGATGCAGCCGGGCGTTGACCGGGACGGCGACCAGCCCGGCATACCAGATGGCGAATTGCGCCTCGAGGTATTCCGGGGCGTTGCTCATGACGATGGCCACCCGGTCTCCCGGTGCCAGGCCGCACTGCTGCCGCAGGCCGGCAGCGAGGTGACCGACCCGGTCGGCGAACTCCTGCCAGGTCGCGGTGACGGTGTCGCCGACGGCGTGGGCGGGACGGTCCGGCAGACGCTTGGCGTTGCGCTCGACCCAGGTCGCGATGTTCATGGCACCTAACGTGTGCGGCCGGCCCGGGTCGCGTCAAGCGATCGGCGCAGCGTTGAGCGGACCTTGAGCGAATCGAGTCGCCGGTCAGGCAGTCGCAGGTCAGCCCGTCGCCGACAGCCCGCCCGCCCGCAGGACGGCCGCGGTGGCAGCGCCCACACCCAGCGCGACGGCCTCGCGCAGGTCGGCGACGGTGTCGACATCGTGGCGCGCGCGGAGGGGAGGTGCCGGCACGGCATACAGACCCATGCCGGTATGCCGTGCCGCTGAGTCCGCGCCGTACCCGGTGACGACCCTCTGGCCGGCCGCGAAGAGGGTCATCGTCGTGCCGGCGCCCGACCGGTCACGGACGAAGGCCGCGGGGTGCCCGGCGGCCAGGCGCAGCACCTCGGTGACGTCGGCGGGGCGCAGGCAGGGCAGGTCGGCCGGGGCGATGAGGACGCTCGTGGCTGGGAGGTGGGCGGACGGCATACCCGAGCGGGCCACGGCGTCCGCGATGGCGGCGTCGAGGGAATCGGTGCTATCGGGCACGACGTGCGCTTGGCGCGCGGCGGCGAGGGCCGCGACATCGGGGTCGGCGGTGATGACGACGACGGCCCCGATGTCGGGACAGGCCAGGAGTGCGTCGAGGGTGTCGGTGGCAAAGGCCAGGGCGAGCTGGCGGCGCTCGCCTGGTGGCAGGGCCAGGCGTGACTTGGCCAAGTCGAGGGCCTTGACCGGCACGATGGCGGTCGCCGGCATGGTCACGCACCCACCTCGGGCGCTGGACGCGGCTGCCGCAGCACCATCGAGGTGCCGGCGGGTGAGGTCGAGCCGACGGTGAGTGCGCCGCCCATGGCTGCGGTGAGCCCGTGCGCGAGACTCAGGCCGAGGCCGACATTGTCGTCGGCCGGTGCGTCGGGCGGACCGGGCTCGGGTGGGCGCTCCGGGGAGCGCTCGGACGCCGTGTGCCGGGCGTATGCCGTGAAGATCACCGGGAGGACCTCGGCCGGGATGCCGGGGCCGTCGTCGTCGACCGACAGCACGGCATACCCGGGGTCGTCGCTGGGGTGGGAACGCACCACGACCCGGCCGCCGCCGTGGCGAATCGCGTTGCCTACCAGGTTGATCAGCACTTGGCGCAGGCGGCGGCGGTCGGCCAGGACCAGCTCGGGGTGGGCGTCGTCGACGAGTTCGGCACCGCGGCGGTGCGCGGTCGGCGAGAGGATGCCGAGCACCTCGGCGACGACGTCGGTCAGCGTGAGCGGGGTCGGGACGAGGGGCAGCGCGCCGGCTTCCAGGCGGCTGAGGTCGAGCACGTCGGTGAGCAGCGCCATGACGTGCCCGGCAGCGGCGTCGATGTGGCCGAGGGCTTCGCTGCGGCGGGCCGAGTCGAGCTCCATGGTGCCGAGCAACTCGGCGAAGCCGACGATCGCCTGGATCGGGGTGCGGACCTCGTGGCTGAGCGCGGCGAGCAGGTCGGACTTGGCCCGCGAGTGCAATTCGGCTGTGCGGCGCCGGGTTTCGGCTTGCAGTCGGGCTCGGCGGTGGCGTTCGGCGGCGCGGCGTTCGGTGAGGTCGAGGACGTTGACGATGTCCTGAGCCGGGATGCCGGGCCGGGTCCGCAGCCGGGACACGCTGACCTCGACCTCGACGCCGGTCGGTTGGGAGCGGCCGGGACGGGACGGCGAGGTCGGCGTGCGGTGCAAGCGGCCCTCGAAGACGACGGCCGCACCCTCGTCGGCAGCCAGCGGTGCGAGGTGTTCGTCGAGGCTGCCGCTCACTGGGGTGACCAGGGTGGCGAAGTCGAGGCCTGCGAGGGATCCTCCCCGCAGGGCGCCGCGGCGGCCGGAGAGGCGCTCGAGGGCGGCGTTGCACGTGGTGATCGTGCGGTCGGCGGCGAGGATGGCCATGCCCAACGAGTTGGCGTCGAAGGACCGGCGGAACCGTTCCTCGCTGTCGACCAGCGCCCCGACCAGTCCGGCGTGATCGATGGCGACCGCGGCCAGGTGAGTGAACCTGCCGACGAGAGACTCCTCCCGCTCGGTCGGCCGATGCGGGGTCGAGTGGTACACCGCGAAGGTGCCGACCGGGATACCGTCTCGTCCGTGGATCGGGGAGGACCAGCAGCTGCGCAGTCCGGCCGCCCGGGCGAGCTCGCGGAAGGCGACCCAGCGCGGGTCGGTGCGCACGTCGACCGCGACGACCGGGGTGTTGAGCGCCGCCGCGGTGCCGCAGGAGCCGGCGCCGTCGCCGATCCGCAACCCGTCGATGCCGGCGATGTAGGTCTCCGGCAGGGTCGGGGCGGCGCCGTGGTGGAGGGTGCCATGGGCGCGGTCGAGCAGCAGGACCGAGCAGCGGGCGCCGGGCATGAGGCGTTCGAGGGCGGCCAGCAGCCGGGTGAGCACGTCGGGCAACGGGGTGGCGCGGGCGATGAGTTCGAGCACCTCGACCTGCTGGTCGAGCATCTCGCGGGTGTCATCCATGGGTATGCCGTGGGGTGTCGCGGGGGTCGCGTAGGGCGGGTCGGCGGCGGCGCTGGTCATCCGCGGTCGCTCAGTTGGTAGCCCGCGCCGCGCACGGTGAGCAGCAGCCGGGGATGCATCGAATCGCGCTCGAGCTTGAGGCGCAGCCGGTGGATGTGCTCGGTGACGGTGGCCTCGCCGAGCCATTCGGCCGAGGAGTTCCAGACCCGGTCGAGCAGTTGGGGGCGGCTGAAGACCTGCCGCGGATGGGTCGCCAGGAAGGCGATGAGATCGAACTCCTTGGGCGTGAGGTCGACGTCGACGCCGTCGACCTGCACCAGCCGACTGGCCAATTCGATTCTCAGGGAACCGATCTCGATGACCTCACCGGACAACTCCGGGGTCGATCGACGCAGCACCGACCGCACCCGCGCGGCGAGCTCGCCCGGCGAGAACGGTTTCACGAGGTAATCGTCGGCGCCAAGGTCCAGCCCGACGATCCGATCGGACTCACCGCTGCGACCGGACAGGACGATGACCGGTAGGTCGGTGCGCCCGGTCTGGCCCGCCCGCACCTGCCGGAGAATGTCGAGCCCACTCATCCCCGGCATCGACAGGTCGAGCACGACGAGCGCGGGCGCGTCCTGACGTAACCGCCGCAGCGCCGACGGCCCGTCAGGCGCCTCGATGACCCGGAAGCCCGCGTCGTCCAACTGCCAACGCACGACCGTGCGGATCGCCTCGTCGTCGTCGACAACCAGCACGACAGGAGCCTTGGCATCCTGGCCGCGGTCGGACTGTGCTGGGGTCACCCGTGATGGGTACCACAGAACCTCCGGCAGCGTCACCCGTGCGAGCGGCCCGTTGAGCGCGCGGTGATAAACGCCCAGGTATGCCGTGCCAGGTCTCCCGTTCCGATCTGGCGGGGGTGTTGTTAGCGTGGATGGAACCCCGGCGGTCGGCTGGTCGCCGGACGGACGGCATACCGGCTGGAGGGAATCATGGCGCACGGTGACATCACCCATATCGACATCCCGGTCTCGGATTCGGGGCGGGCCCAGGCGTTCTATTCGGCGCTGTTCGGGTGGCAGATCGCCGCGCCGCCGGGTTTCGAGGACTACCCGATGTGGCAGGCGCCCAACCAGATCAGCGGCGGCGGGTTGGCGCCGCGCGGCGACGGTTTCACCCAGCCGCGGTCCTATGTGGAGGTCGACTCGATCGAGGACACCCTGGTGGCGGTGGCGGCCAACGGCGGCTCCGTGCTCATGGGCAAGTCGCCGATCAGTGACACGAGTTGGTGGGCCACCTTCGAGGACCCGGACGGCAATGTCATCGGCCTCTACGAGGGCAGCACCGAGGTCGACCGCAGCTGACCCGCACGGAAAATCGGTTGCCGCGGGCCGGATCGGCCGGATGGGATGGGCTCGTGAGTGACGAGAGCGGGGTCACTGGTGGGTTGGACGGGCTGATGGCCGGGCTCGGTGATCTCGGCTGGCCGGAGGGTCAGGAGCTGGACTTCTGTGCACCTGGGCAACGCCCCGGCCGGGTGTCGATCGTCCACGGCGGACGTGCCGAGGTCATCTGGTTCCCGGACGACGCTCCGGTGGAGCGCAGCTTCGAACTGCGGCACGACCTGCGGGTCATTCCGGTGGCCGGGGACTGGGTGGCCGTGTCCGGTGACGAGATCCGGGACGTGCGTGAACGGCATACCTGTCTGTCGCGGCCGGACCCCAACGGACGGGACGTGCAGGTCCTCGCGGCCAATATCGACCTCGTCCTGATCGTGCTGCCCATCGACCGGGGGCTCAATCCGAAGAACCTCGAGCGACTGTCGGTGATGGCCTGGGACAGCGGCGCCGAGCCGCTGGTCGTGTTGACCAAGGCGGATGCGGCCGCGGCGCCGGAGGCCGAGGTGGCGGAAGCGGAGCGGCTCGCGCCGGGCGTGGAGGTCATCCTCACGAGTTCGGTCGACGGGCGGGGGCTGGACCGGGTGCGGGCCCGACTCGGCCGGGGTACGACGGCGACGATGTTGGGCGCGTCGGGGGCCGGGAAGACGTCCTTGCTCAATGCGCTCAATGGTTATGGGGCGTTCGATGGCGTCGAGGGCGCGGATGCCCCGGGCGGCCGGGTGGAGCGGACGCGCGAGGTGCGCCGGGATGGTGCCGGACGGCATACGACGACGACCCGGCGGCTCTACCGGCTGGCCGGCGGCGGGGTGTTGCTGGACCTGCCCGGGATCCGCTCGCTGGACCTGCTGGCCGGCGACGACGCTGTGCAGGAGACGTTTGCGGACATCGCGCTGCTGGCGCAGGACTGCCGGTTCCGCGACTGTGGGCACGACGCGGAACCGGGATGCGCGGTCACCGAGGCGGTGGAGTCGGGGACGCTCGAGGCGCGGCGGCTGGCCAGTTGGCGGGCGATCCGCCGCGAGTTGGCCTATCTGGAGCGTCGCAACGATCCGCTCAAGATGGCCGCCCACCGCGCCGAGTGGAAGGCGATCGCCAAGTCGAATCGGCACGACAAGGGCAAGCGGTAGTCGTCCGGCGATGGGGTGGCGGTGGGCCGGAGCGCGGACCGCCGTCGACGGCATACAAGTCCCGTCTTAGCTTTCCGCCAGCTGCTCTAGCAGAGCGTCGGCGGCAGGGCCCGCCTCACCGCGGACGCCGACCAGGGCCCGCGAGGTGCGGGCGACGGCTGCGGCGACGGCGAGCACGCCCCCCGGTCGCCGCTGGGCAGCCACCGCGTTGCCCACTAGGCACATCGCGCAGTCACCTTCCGAAGCGCCAGAGAGCGACGGGGGCTGATCGGGCGCGTAGCGCAGGTTGACCACGGCCCGGACGGGCTGGCGTTCGGAGACCTCGACGCCCAACTGCGCGGCCGAGAGGCGCTGCCGCAGGTCCGTCCCAGGGTGCCTGATCGACAGCCGCCGCGGATACGCGGACACCTGGCCGTGGGTGTCCAGGACCGCGTATTCGTCAGAGAGATAGGTGCATCCCCGCTCGAGCAGCGCCTTGACGAGGGTCGTCTTGCCCGCGTGGCTACTGCCGGGCAGAACGATCGCACCCTGGTCGGTTCCCACGACCCCCGCGTGCACGAACACGGCCCTCGGCGAGCGGTCGGCCACGGCCAGGCCGATCTCACTCTCGAGCCGGTGGGCGAAGACGTCGACGTCGTCGCAGTCCTCCACGACAGACCCCGCAACGCGCAGCGTCCACCGGCGGGCACCGAGCTCCACCTCGGCGCGCCACACGGGGTCCCGGTCGGTCGGCCGCGAGCCGGGGGGCAACGACTCGGCGAGCACAGCGCTCCATCCGGGGGCGTCGCCGGTCCACGACACGTCGAACGGGACACCGAACGCCTCGACGCGCCGGACGCCGGTCATGGCCGCCCTCGCAGCCGCATGGCAATTCGCTGGTTCAGGCGGGCCCGGCCGGTCACCAGCCGGCCGAGACGGCCGAGATTCCAGGTCGCCCATTTTTCGGTGAGGCGCTGTTGCCGCCGCAGCCGCTCCCGCCAGTGAACCCGCGATCGGACGAACGCCACGAAACCCGCCTCATGCGGCATGGCGGGCTCCAGGTGGGGCCGCCCGAAGCGAGCCGCGTCGGCGTCCAAACCCACGGATGCGAGCGCCCAGGCCACCGACTCGGCGACGTTGAGGTCGCGCGCGACGGTCGCGGCGGCCTCCCAGTCGGCCGGGGTGAGCCGCGCCGCCGCGCCGCGCAGGTCGTCTTGCGGACGGCCGGTGGCGTCCAGCGTGGCGTGGATCGCCAGGTGCACGAGGCGGGCCCCGGGGGCGAGCACCTCGATCCGACCACCTTGGGCGCCCGGGCCACCCTGGCCGTCCCCGACCAGGAGCGGCACCCGGCAGGAGTCCAGCACCTCCCAGACCCGGCGGGCGTCGACACCGACCCGCGGAATCGTCCAATGCAGATCGACATCGGGCTGGCCCGGCGCCCACCAGGTGTCCGCGTGGACGCCCTTGACCCGCCGATAGCCGACGCTGCGCAGCAGCCGTTCGGCAGCGTTGAACTCGGCCGGGCCGACGAGCAGGTCGACATCGGACGAGGTCCGCTCGGACGCCTCCCCCAGCGCGGCTCGGGTCGCCGGTCCCTTCAAGACAATCGGGTGCAGACCGTATGCCGTGAACCTGGCCGCCAGCGCCGCGCTGTCCCGGTCGTTGCGGGCCACGATCTGCCGACGCCAGCCGGCGGCGGCCACCTCTGCGAGCTCCGCGGGGAACTCGTCACTCATGTGCGGGGAACGGTGATCGCGACAGGCGGCGCATCGGGGGCATCGGAGACGCTGGCCACGGCTGGCCGCAGTCCGACCACGCGCAGGGTGGCGGATGCCTCGGCGCACCAGTCGCCGATCGTCTGGTGTTGCCCCTGACCGCAAGACGCCGCCGCATCCTGCCTGACCCGCGCCAACGCTGCCCCTCGAAGGGCCAGCGCCGCCGCACTCGTGCCAGCAGCGAACGCCATGGTGTCGGTGTCGGGAACCGCGGCGCCCAGCCCGGAGGGGTCGAGAGTCCAGACATCCCAGGCCTCGCCGGCGAGGTCCTTCCGCGCGTCGTCGATTGCCTCCCGCGCGTTGGCCGCAAAGGCCACGTCGTCGCCGAGGAAGAGCAGGGAGTGCAGCCCACGTCGCTGGGCCTCGGCCACGGCGGAATCCAGCGCGCATAGACAGTCAGGTAAGGGTTCGGCGTCATCGCCCAGGGGCAGCCGCTCTATCCGCCACTGCATCTGCAGCTGCTCCCCCCACGCGAGAGCGTTCTGCCACCGCTGAGGGGCCTGGCGGCGATTGGCGACGAACACGGCATCCAGCGTGTTCAGCGGGTGCGCTACAGCCGCGTCGGCGGCGTCGAGGAGGGTTTGCGGCATACCCACCTCTCGGAAGTGTTGCCGCCCGGGCTCGAAGTCAAGCCCGACCTCATCCCAGGCCAGGGCGTAGTTCCGCAGCCGTTCCACCAGACGATTGGGGTAAGGCGCCCCGGCTGGGCGGTCGAAGCGATGCGCCCAGCCGGCCGCGGGCAAACCGATCGTGCGGCCACCGCGCAGGCGGAACTTCTCGTGGATGTAGCCCTCTTCCCCGCCGAAGCCACGAAGCAGGGGGCTGAAACCCGGCCAAGCCTCCTTCCGGCAGGCGAACATGCCCAGGCCCATGGATTCCAACTCATATGGTTCGGTGCCATCGGCACGGCTGTCGCACCGGAACTGGCCGAAGAAGTGTGCCGCCCAGATCGGAGCGAGATGTGTGCTGACCACGCGGCCGCTCTCGCCGACGAGTGGACCTTGGACGAGGTCGAGACACCCCGGACGGTCCTCGAAGTAGGCCACGATGGCCGCCAACGCCCCGGGCCGCAGCAAGACGTGCGAGTCGAGGCAGACCACGACCTCGCCTTCGGCCTCCCGGAACACCAAATCTCGCACACAGGTGCCGCGAAAGGACCGGAAGGGGACGTAGCGATAGCGCGGGAACTTCTTCTCGAGCGCCTTGAGCGAGTCACTCGCGCTGCCACCGGGGTTGTTGTCGATGACGACCAGAGACAGATCGTCGGCGACCTCCGGGTGGTGAAGCACCAATGACGCGAGCGTGAACCACACCCCGTCGAAATCGTCGAACGTGGCCATTCCGACGGTGAGGCGCGTCCGTATGCCGTGTCGAGGCGTGGCCTCGGGGATCGGCCGGGTGAGCCGACGCCATTCGGCCAGCCCATCCGCGCCATAACGCTTCAGGCCCGCGTGAGTCATCTCAGGTGATCACTGGAGATGTTCACTGAAGCACGACGACGACGGCTACCGTCACGGAGGTTCGGTCGTCGTTTCCGTCGTGGTCGTCACGTCGACAACCCCGGTGGACGACGCGGCGGCCGCTGCGGGTGCGCCCATCGTCCAGACGGCGAGGACGGCAGCAGCGCTGGCGCCGGCAAGCAACCGCTTGCGGCTCAGCTGGTCTGCGCCCGTGGCCGCGACGAGGTTGCGGGACTCCAACTCGCGCAGGTGCGCCGCAACGGTCGCGACGTCAAAACCCGTCGCCTCGGCGATGTGTTCAGCGCTGACGCCATCGCACGCGGCATACACCGCAAGCGTGTCGTCTGAAATGCAGTGAACGAGTGTGCTGTCGAGGTCATAGGCCAACACCGAGCCGTCTACTGATTCGGTGTGGACGTCGGCCGACCTCCGCGTCCATGTGAGTGCCATGAAGAATCCTCCCGAGAATCTCCCCCGCGCCGCATCGCGGCGCACGCGAAAACCTAGCAGTGTCAACGTGATCCGACAACTCATCGAGAAAGCTCGCCGCTCAGCACGCGCACTCCCCTTGGGCTATCTCGCCCGGACATCGGGGTTGAGGAAAGAACAGGTCATCAATCGTGATGCGCAGCGCACGTTCAGGCAGAGGCAGTGCAGGTGGCAGCCTGAACCTCGTTCGACCTCTTCACCCGGGGGCGCGGGCTTCGTCTCCGGCCCAGGTGGGGGAATGTGCGGATGCCACACTGGTGCCGGTGACGACGCGACTGGAGTGGACGGCATACCTGGAGCTGTTGCGGCGCGAGAGTGCCGCTTTCCGCGCGGCGATTGCGCGCGCCGAGCCGACCACGCGGGTGCCGACCTGTCCGGAGTGGGGCGCGGACGACCTGCTCTGGCATCTGGGCGAGGTCCAGTGGTTCTGGAGTCGGGTTGTCGGGCCGCCGCTGCTGACCCGGGAGAGCGGGCAGGCGTTGGAGCGCGTCGAGCGGCCGGGCGACCGGGAGGGTCTGCTGCGCCATTTCGACCGGTCCCATGAGGCGCTGGTGGCGGCTCTGGAGAGTCACTCGCCGGGCCAGGCGGCGTGGAGTTGGGCGCCGGATCAGACGGTCGGGTTCAGCTATCGGCGGCAGGCGCACGAGGCCGCGATGCACCGAGTCGACGCCGAATTACTCACGGGCATGGCCGCACCGATCGACGCCGCGCTGGCTGTCGACGGGGTGGACGAGGCTCTCGGGCTGATGTTCGGCGGCGATGGCACGGAGACTCCCGAACCGGTGCCGCCGGTCGAGTTCGTCACGACGGACGTGCCGCACCGGTGGGTGCTCCACCTGGTCCGCGAACCGGTCGGGGGTGGCGAGGCTGGGGGCGAGTCTGAGGGCGGGCGCCTCGGGTTGTTGCCTTCGGTGGATGCACCCGGGGCGTCGGTGCAGGGCTGGCGGCCCGACCCGAGGAGTGAGCCACCCGGCATACCGCGCGTGCGCGCACGAACGGCGCAGTTCATGAGCCTGCAGCCCCGGTGAAGCGATAGTAAAAGCCTTGTCCTCGCCGGTTGGGTCGTGACGGCTCAAGCACGCCCTCATCCTCGAGTGCCCGCAGGACTGAGCCGACGTTACTACTCTGGGCCTTGACGAGGCCAGCGAGCTCCGAGGAACTGATGCGACCCCGAGCTGCGGCGTATGAGGCGGCCACGGTGCTGCGGTCGGGCCAGGCGCGAGATCGACCGACCGACTCGTCGAGGCGAATCAACAGCTCCTTGGCGGGCGACGCCAGGCGCCAAGCAGCCTCGGCTCCCTTGGGCACGCCCGCGACGGTCTTGAGGACGGACCGGCTCCCCACCGACAGGCCCGCCACAACGCTGATCGCACCCCGGGCTTCTTCGACAGTCAGCTGGATCAGGGCAGAGACGGTGTGCAC
>JBGAQV010000088.1:0-12648 GCA_044220505.1 Dermatophilaceae bacterium | reverse complement strand
ACGTCACGGGAGCCCCGGTCACCGTCACCGACAACGCCGTGACCCTCGCCCTGAACCAGCACGTCACCTGCACCATCACCAACAACGACCAGACCGCACACCTGACCCTGGTCAAGACGGTCATCAACGACAGCGGCGGCACCGCTGCCGCCACCGCCTGGACCCTCACCGCCACCGGACCGACCCCCCTGACCGGTGTCACCGGCACTCCGGATGTCGACAAAGACGTCAACGCCGGGACCTACACCCTGTCGGAGTCGGGAGGACCTGCCGGATACACCGCCTCGGCGTGGGTGTGCCTCGACGCCGCCGGAGCCCCGGTCACCGTCACCGACGGCGCCGTGACCCTCGCCATGAACCAACACGTCACCTGCACGATTACCAACGACGACCAAACTGCACACCTCACCCTGGACAAGATCCTGGTCAACGACAACGGGGGAACCGCCGCCGTCACCGACTGGACCCTCTCGGCCACCGGCACCCCCGAAACCCCTGCCGCAGCCACCAGCATCTCGGGCACGGACACCATCCCCGGAGCTGGATCCACCCTCACCTTGCCCGTCAACGCCGGCACCTACACCCTGGCCGAGGCCTCGAGCCTGACCGGTTACACCGCTTCTGCCTGGAGGTGTGTCGGTGGGACTCTCGCCGAGGACGGGATCACCCTCACCGTCGCCCACGGCGCCACCGTCACCTGCACCATCACCAACGACGACGCCGCGACCTCACACCTCAAGCTGGTCAAGACGGTCGTCAACGACAACGGCGGCACAGCCGCCGCCACTGCCTGGACCCTCACCGCCACCGGACCCACTTCGTTGTCCGGTGTCACCGGCACCTCCGATGTCGACAAGAACGTCGATCCCGGGACCTACACCCTCGCCGAGTCCGATGGACCCGCCGGGTACACCGCTGGTGAGTGGTCCTGCACGATCACGAGTGCAGATGGGACGCGCACGACGTCAATCGGGAGCACTGTGGTAGTCCCCGTCGGGGGCAGCGCGGTGTGCAGCATCGTCAACGACGACAAGGCCGTCCCCCCACCCACCCCGAACTATGGCTTGACCGTGGTCAAGGCCGGCTTCGAGGTCAACGGTGCCACCTGGACCGCAACGGACGGAACGGTCACCTTCGGGGACACGGTCGGCTACACGATCCGGGTCACTGCGGAGGGCAACACGCCGCAGACGAACGTGACCATCACCGACGTGATCCCCGCTGGCATGACGCTCGTCCCGGGGAGCAACGTCTGCCTCGACGGCGTGGTCTGCACCACGGCATACGACGCCGCGACGCGCACGCTGACCTGGACGGTGGCCACGCTCCAGCCGGGAGCGTCGTTCGTCGCGAGCTTCCAGGCGACCGTCGACGCGGCGCCGGCAGTGGCCCCGGGTGAGACCTACACCTGGACCGGCGTCAACGTCGCTGCGGTCATCTCGGCCGAGAACCCCAAGGTGCCGTCGAACCCGGTCACGGTCACCTCCAGCAAGACCGAGTTGCCCAAGACCGGCGCCGACGGCTTCGGCATGGCCTACCTCGGCCTGCTGCTGGCCGCCCTGGGTGGCGGACTGATGTTCATCGCTCGGCGGCGCGACGAGGAGGAAACGGCCTGATCCGACAGGTCGCGAGCGGCCACCAGGTCGCCGGCCCGAGCTAGCTGTGGGGGCCCCTTCGGGGGCCCCCACAGTCTTGCTTCAGAGAGCCAGCAGCCTTCCGCCAGAGGCCGCACAGCCCGGATCGGGTATGCCGGTCAGCGCAACTCCCGCAGCCTGGATCGCCACGACTCGACCAGCGATTCGGCGAACAGGGCTGCGCCGTCATCGAGTTCGGTGAAGACTCGGCCGCATTCCGCTCGGGCAGCGGCGACGACATCCTCGGGATAACCGAACTCCAGCCGATGCTCCTCGAACTCGTCTTCGTCGTCGATGTAGATGCCGCCGCCGAACCACTGACAGACGTCGAGATCGAGGTCAATGACCGACCACACTCCGTCGACGACCTGGGGCACCGTCGTGATGTCGACGTAGGTGCGCAAGACCAGGTGCGCCACCGGCTGATAGAAGGTCGCGGTGAACCATCGGTCGTGCGGCAGCAGCATGACCTGCTCGCCCACCGCGTCGAAGGCCATCCCGGCCGTCGACCCGTGCGCCGGCCGCTCCCAGTGCGCGCCTGGATGCCAGCCCAGCCAGGTGCCGTGCTCGTCGGCGCCGAGGGTGACGATGTCATCGCACCACCAATGCGTCCGACCGTCCCACTTCGAGAAGCGGATCCGGTTGGGCGCCAACGGAACCCGGCCCGACGGCATACCCTGGCCGATCAGTCTTGGCCGAGCAGGTCGTGCCGCACGATGATCGCGTCGCGCGCGGGACCGACCCCGATGGCCGACACCCGGGCGCCGATCAACTCCTCCACCCGCAGCACATAGGCCTGCGCCGCAGCCGGGAGGTCCTCGAATCGACGGCACCCGGAGATGTCCTCCCACCAGCCGGGCAGCTCTTCGTAAATCGGCTTTGCGTGGTGGAAATCGCTTTGGTTGATCGGCATTTCGTCATGCCGCTCGCCGAGGACGTCATACGCCACGCAGACCGGCACCGTCTCCAGACCGGTGAGGACGTCGAGTTTGGTGATGACGAAGTCGGTCACGCCGTTGATCCGGGTGGCATAGCGGCCGATGACCGTGTCCATCCAGCCACACCGGCGCGGGCGGCCGGTCGTCGTGCCGTATTCCGTGCCGACCTTGCGCAGGAACTCGCCGTTGTCGTCGAAGAGCTCGGTCGGGAAGGGCCCCTCCCCCACGCGGGTCGTATAGGCCTTGAGGATCGCGATCACCCGGTCGACGCGCGTCGGTGGGATGCCCGAACCCGTGCACGCCCCACCGGAGGTGGCGTTGGACGACGTGACGAACGGATAGGTGCCGAAGTCGACGTCGAGCAGGGTCGCCTGCCCGGCCTCCAAGAGCACCGTCTCGCCGCGGTCGAGCGCCTCCTGGAGCACCAGCGAGGTGTCCCGGACCATGGGACGCAACCGCTCGGCATACGAGAGCAGTTCTTCGACGACCTCGGTGACCCCGATCGCGCGCCGGTTGTAGATCTTGGCGAGCACCTGGTTCTTGAACCGCAGCGCCGCGTCGACCTTCTGCTCGAGGATGTGCCGGTCGAAGAGGTCCTGCACCCGGATGCCGGTGCGCGACATCTTGTCGGAGTAGGTCGGGCCGATGCCGCGCCCGGTGGTGCCGATCTTGCGGGCGCCGAGGAAGCGCTCGGTCACCTTGTCGAGCACCCGGTTGTAGGGCGTGATGACGTGGGCATTGGCGCTCACGACGAGTTTGGAGGTGTCGACCCCGCGCGCCTCGAGCCCGTCGATCTCGCGGAAGAGCACCTCCAGGTCGACGACGACACCGTTGCCGATGACCGGGGTGCAGGTCGGCGTGAGGATGCCCGAGGGCAGCAGGTGCAGCGCGTATTTCTCGCTCGACCCATCGGGTTGCTCGATGACCACCGTGTGGCCGGCGTTGTTGCCGCCGTTGAACTTCACGACGTAGTGGACGCGACTGCCCAGCAGATCGGTCGCCTTCCCCTTGCCCTCATCGCCCCATTGGGCACCGACGAGCACGACAGCGGGCATGGGTTCGTCCTTCTCTCGGGGGCGCTACCGAGGGACCAGGCTACTCGCGCCCGTCACCGCGGCGGCGGAGCATCCGGTATGCCGTGCGGCGCGGTTCGTGGGAAGGGTCGCCGGTGGCTTACCGTGGCTGGGTGAAGCGCCGGTATGCCGCCATGCTCACGGCGTTGCTGGCCGTGAGCGGCTGTGGTGTGTCGTCCACCGCCACGCCCGAGCCCACCGCGACGCCCGAGCCCACCATGTCGGCCCCCACGAACGAGCTGCCGCCCACGAGTGGGGCGGACACGACCGAAGCCGGTGCCGACGACGCGGCCCCTTCCGCAACGGCGGACCCGTCGGTCACCAGCGCCTCGACCCCGGGCGGCTCGGGCATCTCAGCCACCGCGAAACCCAACACCGGACGTCCCGCGGCGCCTGGACCGGGCGCATCGACGCCTCGCCCTGGCGCCGGGCCACCTGCCCCGAGCGGGGTGCTGCGCAGCGTCGATGTCGCGGATGTCGCGGGGCTCGAGCGGGCCATGGTCGCCGCCACTCCAGGCACCCTCATCGATCTCGCCTCCGGCTCGTACGTCCGCCCGGGCGGGCAGCGGTGGAGCGCCACCGCTGACGGCACCTCCGAGCACCCCATCGTGCTGCGTGGCCCACGGACGGCGGTGCTGGCTTCGGCTGGGCCGAGCGGCGACTATGCGTTGTTCGTCACCGGCCACCACTGGCACATCGAGGGTCTGTCGATCGCGAACGCCAGCACCGGCATCGCCATCGAGGGCACGACTGGCTTCCAGGCCACCTCGGTCGACATCGGCCGGATCGGTGAGGAGGGCGTGCACTTCCGGCGCTGCGCCACGGACGCGAGCGTCACCACCTCGGTCATCCACGACACCGGCCTGACCCAACCGGGCTATGGCGAAGGCATCTACGTCGGCTCGGCCCAGGGTCATTGGGGCACCTACGGTTGCTCGGCGGGCGTCGACCGCACGAGCCGGATCACGGTGCAGGGCAATACCTTCCGCAACATCACTGCCGAGGGCGTGGACGTCAAGGAGGGCACCGATGGCGGCGTCATCCGCGACAACGATTTCGACGGCACGGGATTCTCGGGGGTGACCTACGCCGACAGCGCCATCGAGCTCAAGGGCCGCGGATGGCTCGTCGAGGGCAACCGGATACGTACCCCCCGGGGAGCCAACGTGGACGGCATACAGGTCTTCCGGGTGGTGGACGGCTGGGGCGGCGGCAACACGCTGCGGAGCAACCGCATCGAGGGCGCCTGGCCGGGATTCGGCATCCGGCTCTCGCCGACCCTCGACAATGTCGCCGCCTGTAGCAACACGGCTCCGTCGGCAGCCAAGGGGCTGCTCGCGCAGTTCAGCACCACCATCGCCTGCCGCTGAGCAGCCCACCCTGGGGTCGCCCGGCGTTCAGCGGGCATTCATCTCGATTCCCTAGAATGGGCCTAGGCCCCTCAACACCTCAGGAGCTGGTCATGTTCGGCCGCACAGATACGACTGTCAACGGCTACCCGGACGATGGATGGATCCACGAGCTGGAACTCCAGGTCGTCATGGGTTCGGATGACCTGCGAGGCGGTGAAGACAACATCGACCTCATGCTCACCACCCACGACGGAATGACTCGGCACTACGCCGACATCAACCGCGGCCAGCGCTGGGCGCCCGAGACCGCATACACCGCGCGCGTGGTGCTCGACCCGCCCGTCGCATTCGAGGCGATCACCGAGTTCAGCCTCACGGCCATGGTCACCGGCGGGATCGACGGCGACATCATCGACATCGACGGCATCACCGTCCTCGGTCACGGCGGCACCCGCAGCTGGGCGATCGCGACGATCGGGGCGCTACGGTTCACCGGCACCTTCCGCTCCCTCACCGTGCCCGTGGGCCACCCGACGCTCGTGCTGACGATCGTCACCGACGACGATGACCTGCGAGGGGGCGGCGACAACCTCGACGTCGTCGTCCGGCGAGTCTCCGGACGTGACCTCACCTTCCGGAATGTCAACGCCGACCGGCGCTGGGCCGATCACTCCCGGCACGAGGTGGCGTTGGAGCTGCCCGATGGCACCGCTGCCGAAGACCTTCGTGAGCTGGTGCTCCGCGCCCGGGTTTCGGCCGGCTGGAACGGTGACAACTGGACCATGGCGGGGCTGGACGCGCGACTGTGCCTCGGCGGTGACGAAACCCCGGTCTTCCACCACGGCTTCGAGCGCTTCCACGGGCGAGACCGCGACCTGGTGATCCCACGCACCTGAACTCACGAGCCAACCCGTGAGTTCAGAGCCGCGCCCCCGGGGTCGGACGCGCGCCTGAGCTTCAGAGACCGAGGGCCTCGGCGGCCTCCCGCGAGCTGTCGCGCAGGAAGCCTGCGCACCGGGCGGCCTCGTCGGTCTCGCCGATCGCCTCGGCCGCCCGCGCCAGGGCGGCCAGAGCGCGCAGGAAGCCGCGGTTGGGTTCGTGGGACCACGGCACCGGACCTTGGCCACGCCAGCCGGCCCGGCGCAAGGCGTCCAGACCGCGGTGATAGCCGGTTCGGGCATACGCGTATGCCGTGACCGGCGCCCCAGCCCGTAGGGCCGACTCCGCCAGTAGCGCCCAC
Source organism: Dermatophilaceae bacterium (assembly GCA_044220505.1). Lineage (GTDB taxonomy): Bacteria > Actinomycetota > Actinomycetes > Actinomycetales > Dermatophilaceae > Phosphoribacter. The sequence goes on along the minus strand of JBGAQV010000088.1, from coordinate 6,411 downwards.
GCCAAGGACGATGTCGGGTGGGTCGCTGCCACCGACTCCAGCGCTGCTCGATCCAGCGCCGTCGTCTCCAGTGTTGCCGTCGACTCCAGCGCCGCCGCTGGCGACTCGGGCGCGCCCCCCGATGACCCGTGGCCGGGCCCCTCCAGGAGCCCGGCCACGATGTCTGCCGCAGGGTCGGCCGGGAGGTGAGTCACCGGCATACCCAGCAGGTTGTCTGTCACGCGGTCACTTGACGCTTGTGCCGGCCGAACGCAGGTCCTGGCAGGCCTGGACGACCCGGGCGGCCATGGCGGCCTCGGCTTCCTTGCCCCACGCGCGCGGGTCGTACTGCTTCTTGTTGCCGACCTCGCCGTCGATCTTGAGGACGCCGTCGTAGTTCTTCATCATCCAGGCGGCGACCGGACGGGTGAAGGCGTACTGCGTGTCGGTGTCGACGTTCATCTTGATGACGCCAAAGTCGACCGCATCGGAGATCTCCTGGGGCAGCGAGCCGGAACCACCGTGGAAGACCAGGTCGAGCGGCTTGGAGCCGGCGGCCAGGCCGCGGGCGGCGATGACGGCGTCCTGGCATTCCTTGAGGATCTCGGGGCGCAGCTTGACGTTGCCCGGCTTGTAGACGCCGTGCACGTTGCCGAAGGTGAGGGCGGCCATGTAGCGACCGTTCTCGCCGAGGCCGAGGGCCTCGACCGTCGCGAGGGCATCTTCGGGGGTGGTGTAGAGCTGCTCGTTGATCTCGTTGGCGACGCCGTCCTCTTCGCCACCGACGACACCGATCTCGACCTCAAGGATGATGTGGGCGGCCTTGGCCAGCGCCAGCAGTTCCTGGGCGATGGTGAGGTTCTCGGCAAGCGGCACGGCCGAGCCGTCCCACATGTGGGACTGGAAGAGCGGCAGCTGACCGTTCTTGACCCGCTCAGCCGAGATGGCCAGCAGCGGGCGCACGAAACCGTCGAGCTTGTCCTTGGGGCAGTGGTCGGTGTGCAGCGCGATGTTGACGTCGTAGTTCTTGGCGACCTCGTAGGCGAAGGCGGCCAGCGCCGTCGCGCCGGTCACCATGCTCTTGATGTTGGAGCCCGAACCGAACTCAGCGCCACCGGTCGAGACCTGGATGATGCCGTCCGAGCCGGCCTCGGCAAAGCCGCGGATGGCCGCGTTGATGGTCTGGCTCGAGGTGATGTTGATCGCCGGGTAAGCGAAGGAGCCTGCCTTCGCACGGTCGAGCATGTCGGCGTAGACCTCTGGGGTTGCGATGGGCATGAGTGGCGCTCTCCTTGCGTCAGCAGTCGGTTCGTTCAGTGACCATCCTTTCACTTCCGCCGGGGGGCCGCGCCAGGGTCTGAAGTCCGGTCCAGGACTTGGTATGCCGTTCACCACAGGTTCACGTGGAGCGCCTCCCCGAGGACTTCCCGGCGGACTTCCCGAGGACTTCCCGAAGACGTCCGGCCCGCACCGGACGCGTCCATCGGACCGCCTGCGGGCCGTCTGTCTGACCGCTTCCGAGCCGGGGAATGCATGAACTCACCCGAAACCGGGCACGTCACTGACAACCGCATACCCCACGAAGGAGCGACATGTACATCGGACTCGGCATCATCCTGCTGGTCATCGGCGCCATCCTGAGTTTCGCCGTCCAAGTCAACATCCCGGGCGTCGACGACAACCTGCTCGGCTACATTCTCATGGGAGCCGGGGTGCTGGCGATCCTCCTGTCGTTCGCGGCCCGCGGTCGCACCCGGACCGGCTACACGGCGGAGCGTTCTTCGACCGTCGACCCGGTCACTGGTTCACGCATCGAGCGCACCGACGTAGACCCCCGACCCTGAGTCCGGAACAAAGGCCCGCCTGAACCTGGGGTCTGTGCTGAGGGCGTTGGTCACCGCTTCGTGGAAATGAACCGTCTTCGCGCCCGGGTTGTCGGGGTTGTCGATGGTGATGTGGTGTCGGTGGCGGGGGTCGTGAATCAACCGATGGTGGTAGCCACATAACGGGATGGCTTGGTCCAGGTCGGTCAGGCCGCCTTTGGACCACGGGTGTCGGTGATGCAGTTCTGACCACGCGAAGGGTCGGTCACACCCGTCGGCGGCGCAGGTGTCGTAGACGACTGAGAGTGCGGTGCGTTGTGGGTCGCTGAAGAACCGGTGATGCCGGCCGAGGTCGAGGATCTGCCCCGGTCCACCCAGGACTGCGGGGAGGATCCCGGCTTGGCAGGCGATCCGCCGCGCAGCACTGGCCGAGAGGAGTGTGCCGGTGTCGGTGCTCGCGGCACCAACACTGGGGGTCATCTCCAGCAGGGTCCCGGTGTTCTTCCGGACCGATTGCTGCACCAGTGCCGCCTGGGCGGCGCCGACGGCTTGTTCCATGGTCATCGTGATGATCACGGTGGCGGCGACTTTCCCGGTGAGTCGTTCGGTGTCCAAGTGTTCGATCAACTCGGTCAAGGCCCGTCCGCGGCGGTGCGCCCAGTCGATATCGGCCCAGTCGGCATTCCGACCGGCACCCCGACCCGTCCCGATCCCGAAGGCGGCACCCGGAGTGTTGGCTGACGTGTGGGCCTGGGCGGGGTGGCGGGTGGAGGCGTGGAGGCCGGCAGCGACCGACCCATCACTCAGGTCACCCGCAGCAGTCTGACCATCAGCCAACGCCGCTTCGGCGGCTTTACGGAGGTGATCCCGGGTGGGGTGCGGTCATCGACTGCAACACCTTGCCCAGCATCCGCGCGGTGAACGTCGGCAACAACGCCTGCAGCCTCGTGGTCCCATCACCCAGGTCTTGCATGGTGACCGTCGCCAACCGATACGCCCGAGTCTCTTGATCGAGCAGTTGGGCTTCGACATGCTCAGCGACCTCTTGGGCGGAGCGTTCAGCGTCGGCGAGGGCGAACTTCGCCGCCCGATAGAACCGCCCCGGATTCAACACCTTGGCTTTCTGGACGAGAGAGGTTTCGACCTTCGCCCGCTCCACCTGCGTCAACGACGCAGGGAGCTTGTCCATCGTGGAGGCGATGATCCCCGCACTCCGGCTAGAGACGTCACCGGCATCGAACGCCGCCCGCGTCACCGCCAACCCTTCGCCTGCAAGAGAGGTCGCCAAGACCACCTCCCGCGCCGCGTGAGCCCCATCACCACGGGTTGCTGACGCGACCCACGCCGAGGTCGAGGAATGCCCGGTCCGCCGATGCACCTGCTGCCGGTCAGCCCGAGCGACCAAAGCCAACCGCAGGGCTTCCACCCGACGAGCGATCCGCTCCACCTCACCAATATCGGCAGCACCGACCACCACACCCGCGCCGGGGTCAGCCAACCGTGCGTGAACCTGGTCCACCAGCGCATGCAGCGCCCCCGTCGGCACCCCCACCACGGCAGCCGACACGCACGAAGGCGACCCACCTCGCGACACCGCAACACACGGCATACCGCCGCTTGGCTGTGGGTCCAACGGAGTGATTGTCATAGCACGAGTGTACTACTACAGGTGTCCGAACACAAGACCAACCATTATGTAAAAGGAGGGTTCTTGCCGACGTTAGCTTGCCGCGCCCCTCGTCCTTGCCACGGCTCTGAGTGGCTACGGCCTCACCCAAGAAGTGACGGCTCTTGCCGGTTCCCGCAGCCGCTCAGGGCCGCTGGCCGAAGACGTGTCGACGCACCCAGGCGTGCATCGCGATGGCGGCAGCCGCTCCCGCATTGATCGAACGCGTCGACCCGAACTGCTCCACGTGCAGGACCACCCGGCATACCTGTTGCATCTCGAGAGTGAGGCCGGGGCCTTCCTGCCCGAAGACGAGCACGCACTCGCGCGGCAGGTCGTAGGTCTCGATCGGCCGGGAGCCGGGCACGTTGTCGATCCCGATCAGGGGTATGCCGTGCACGTCAGCTCCCGGGACGGGAGCCGCTGGGCCGGTCGCAGCGGGGGTTGCGGCGCCGGCAGCCCAGGCTGCGAGCGCTGTGGCATCAACGTGGTGGTGTTCGTGCTGGTAGCGATCGGTGACCATGGCGCCGCGACGGTTCCAGCGGCGGCGGCCGACGATGTGGAAAGCAGCGGCGTTGAAGGCGTTGGCGGTGCGGATCACCGAGCCGATGTTGAAGTCGTGACCCCAGTTCTCGACCGCGACGTGGAAGGGGTGCCGGCGGGTGTCGAGATCGGCGACGATCGCGTCGTGCCGCCAATAGCGGTAACGGTCCACGACATTGCGCCGGTCGCCTTCGGCGAGCAGCTGCGGATCCCAGTGGTCGCCGGATAGCGGCGGACCGGCATACGGGCCGACTCCGACTGAGCTCTCGCTGATGTCCACTGCGCCTCCGTGACCTGGAACTCTCGACCGCCGCCACGAGCCCGGTCATGTCTAGGCTGTGCCTCAGCATCCTGCCCAGTTCGTCGGCGCCGGTCCAACCGCCACGATGGGGCCGCGGCCGGGACCACCCAGGAGGCCAGCAGGAACCCGCGCATTCCGGCGCCTGCCCGCACCGGATGAATGAGGAGACCGACCCGTGGACTCGTCCATCGAGGAACTCGCTCGCGAGCTGTCCACGCTTCAGGCCCGCCGCGGCCTGCAACACCCCGGCCGTGCCGATGCGACTGGACCGACCTTGACTCGGGCCCTGACCTTGGAGCAATTCGCCCCGGGCGAGCAGCGGCGTCGAGGCTTGGTCACTGCCCTGCTCAAGCATGCCGAGGGCCTTCCGCCAGATCTGCGGATGGTCTTCCTGGCCGCCTGCAGCATCCGCACCCAGGACCGTCCTACCTTGACCGAGCGGATCGAGCGGGCCGCTGCCACCCTGCAGGTGACGCCGCGCACCGGCTGGGCGCGGTTGGCCGATGCCAACCAGCGGGTCGCCGAGAGCGTTGCCGCGGCACTGTCGTCCAGCTCGGGAGAACCCCAGCCGGAGTGGCTGCTCACTTCACTGCATGCGGTGACCGACCTTCGCAACCCCCGCCCCACCATCCGCAGCACCCACACCATCCGGGTCGTCTCGCCCGTGCTCACCCATATCGTCGAACGCATCAGCTTCCCTGGAGCACCCCCGGATGCCGACCCGCTGTTCCGCGCATGGGGGGACTGCGAACTCATCGCGGTGGAACGGCAGTCGCAGGTGACCTGGCAGGTGTCGCTGCGGCTCAAGCGGCCGGTCGCGTGCGGGGACTCGGCGACCTACTCCTTCCAGACCCAGCCGCCGTCGCGCCGGCTGCTGCACCCCATGTCGGTCATGCTCCCCGAGCGGGTATGCCGGGTGTTCAGCACCGAGGTCAACTTCGGGTCCCCGAGCGTGGCCAATCGGGTCTGGCGACTGGACGGTGTCTCTGCTCCGACGGCCGAATTGGACACCCCATCGGGGGTCATTCTCGACCCGCACACCAACCCCGTGCTCAAGGCGACCTATGACGACATGGTGCCCGGGCGGGTCTACGGCCTGCGGTGGGAGTGGAGCGACGACGCCTGATCGTGTCGGCAGACACCCCTGCCAGCCTCGGCACTGCAGCATTCACGCGGTTACTGCAAGTTCACTGAAGGATCGCGGCTGGCGCGGCGTCGCAGGCCGATGGCGTGCTTAGCGTCAGGACATGGTCTCGGTCGACGCGCTCGATCAGGGTGCGGACTGACATGCGGTTTTTCGGTCCGCGCCGAGCCCGGCGTCTTGCCACGTCGGCCGCTGCCCCGCCGCCGGTGCTCGCGCTCACGGCGGGTGCCGAGATTGCAGTCTCGCAGACCCCTGCGCAAGTGCGTGAGGTGCTGGAGGACCTCCTGGCCGCCGGTCGCCCTCGGCAGTATCCGCAATTGCCGCGCGTGGTGCCCGCCGGATGGGTATGGCTCGGCGCCTCGCACGAGCATCCTGCAGTGGGCTATGCGGGTGTGGATGCGGGGAGCAGGCCGGTCTTCGTCGCGCTCAAAGATCAGGGGGGCGCGACGCAGTGCCGGCTCTTTCCCGGCGACCCCTCCCGCGGCGACCCGTTGCCGGAACTGCTCGACCCGTTCCGGCAGCGGGTCGCCGTCGTGTCGGAGGCACCCGTGCCGCCTGGCGTGGTCGGCCTGACCGCGCCGCCGATTTCCGATTCGCTCGTCGAGGACGTCATCACCAGCACCGCGCGCACACTCTCGCCGGCGACCCGCACGGCCGTCGGCGAGATGTTCCTGACGCAGATCAAGTTCAAGGCCGCCCAGATCATCCAGAACGGCCAGGACCACGCCCGGGCTGTGGAGTATCTCGACGCCTGGGCGACGCTGCGTGGTGGCTCGCTCGTCGCGGCGCGCGCGGTGCTCGACGACCTCTGTCGCTGGGACCCGACGGTCACGGCATACCTGCAGGATTGGCCGTTGCGGATGCGCGCGATCCTCATCCAGGCGGCCGCCCAGCCGGGCACCTTCTGGGACCAGCTGCCCTGACCGCTTCGGGGGTCAGGTGAGCAGGAGGCGTT
>JBGAQV010000087.1:0-12708 GCA_044220505.1 Dermatophilaceae bacterium | reverse complement strand
CCATCACCGCGGTCTCGTCGAAGCTCTCGATGCCGATCGAGCGCTCGTAGGCACCCGGCTGCGGTCCGTGGGCGTGGCCCATCGGGTGCAGTGAGATCGAACCGGCCTCGATGCCCGACCCACGCCGTGCCTCGTAGTTGCCGGCGGCGTAGAACATCACCTCGTCGGAGTCGACGTTGGAGTGGTAGTAAGGCACCGGGATCGCCAGCGGGTGGTAGTCGACCTTGCGCGGGACGAAGTTGCAGAAGATGACGTTGTGCGCCTCGAAGACCTGGTGGGTCGGCGGCGGCTGGTGCACCCGGCCAGTGAGCGGTTCGTAGTCGGAGATGTTGAAGGCATAGGGCCACAGGCACCCGTCCCAGCCGACGACATCGAAGGGGTGGTGCGGCTGCACGTGGATGGTGCCGGAGATGCCACCTTCCCCCGGTCCGCGGTGCTTGATGTGGACCGGCACGTCACGCTCGTCGACGACGTACGGGTCGGTCGGCACCCGCAGGTCGCGCTCGCAGAAGGGCGAGTGCTCGAGGAACTGCCCGAATCGCGACAGGTAACGCTTCGGCGCCGTGATGTGGCTGTTGACCTCGATGGCGTAGATGCGCACCGGGGCGTCGCCGGTGGGCACGACCCGGTGGGTCGTGGCCCGCGGGATGATGACGTAGTCGCCTTCCCACACGTCGAGGTCGCCGAAGACCGTCTCGACGCGGGCCGTGCCGCCGTGGATGTAGAGGCACTCGTCGCCAATTGCGTTGCGGTAGTAGGGCGATACTTCACCCGCGATGACATAGGAGATCCGCACGTCGCCATTGCCGAGCAGCAACCGACGGCCATTGACGGCGTCGATGCCGGAGCCGGAGGCGGGCAGGTCCTGGGTCTTGAAGTGCCGCGGCAGCATCGGGTTGTTGGGGCGCAGCGTCTGGTCGGGCAGCGTCCATTCCCGCACCTCACGGATCGCCGCGGGGATGTAGCGGTGGTAGAGCAGCGAGGAGTCGGACGAGAACCCCTCCTCGCCCATGAGCTCCTCGTAGTAGAGACCACCCTCGGGGTTGCGGTGTTGCACGTGACGCTTGTGGGGGACGTTCCCCGCACTGCGGTAGAAGGCCATGTCGTGATCGCTCCTTGCGTCGGTCGTAGCTCGGTCGTGATCGGGTCGGTGCCGGGTATCAGGTGAGTTTCGGGTGCGTTCGGGAGGCGTCGGGTCAGACGGTGGCCGGGGACGGCATACCGAGGACCGTGTATGCCGCGGCAATGGCCGCGGCGACGCTGGTCGCCGCGGCGGCGATGTGGGCGTCGGGACGGATGATCCACACCTCGCCCGGCGTGGCGTCGAGGGCGCCGGCGACCGACCCGTCGGGGTCGACCTCGGATAGCGAGAGCACCGTCACCGGGCAGCGCAACCCGGAGAGCGCGTCCGCCATCTCGGCAGCATCGAGGTCGGCCCCGACGAGCACGAGCATCCCGCGGCGGGCCAGTGAACGGATCCGGGCCTTGTCGCCGGACCCGAGGGTGACCTCGACATCTGGGGCGATGACGCCGGGGGCAGGCACGGGGTCCTCACCCTTGGGCGGGCGGCCCGGGAAGACGTGGGCAGCGCAGGGGGTGGTCAAGGGTGAGGTGACGTACCAGAAGGCCTCGGCCATCCGGCCGGAGTTGACCTCGGCACGGACGGCCAGATCGTCCGGCGCCGCCTTGCACGCCTCGAGGATCGAGCGGCGCTCGGCCCACTCGGCCTCGTTCTGCGGGACGAGGAAGCGCATCGTGGCGGCGGTGACGTCGAGGTTTTCGGCGGCGGCGGCGTGGCGCTCGTCGTGATAGGTCGCGACGATCGACGGGTTGGCCCAGCCGTGCATGGCGAAGGCGACCTTCCAGGCCGCGTTCTCGGCGTCGGGCACGCCGGAGTTGAGGCCGCGTGCGCCGAACGGAGCGACGAGGTGGGCGCCGTCACCGGCCATGAGCAGCCGGCCCTTGACCATCTCGTCGACCTGGCGGGCATGGAAGCGGTAGACCGACTTCCACACGATCTCGTAGTCGGCGTCGCCGACGATCTTGCGGATCCGGGCATCGAGCGCGCCGGACTTCTCCTCGGCCTCGACGTCGTAGGCCGGCGGGACCTGCCAGTCGATGCGGTAGACCGAGCCGGGGCAGGGGTGAATGAGCACCTGTCGGCCCGGGTTCCACTCCGGGTCGAAGTAGAAGCGCCGCTCCAGTTCCCACCCGGGCAGCGTGGTGCGGATGTCGCAGATGAGGAACTGGTCCTCGAAGGTGGTGCCCTCGAAGGTCATGCCCACCATGTCGCGCACCAGGTGACCCTTGTTTCCGGGCGCGGCGATGCAGTATTCACCGGTGATCCGCTCAACCGAGCCGTCGGCCAGGCGGCAGACCAGCGTGATGGAGTCCTCGTCCTGCTCGACGGCTTCGACGGTGTGGCCCCACTTCTCGGTGATGAGGGGGTTGCCGTGAATCTTCTCGTCGAGCAACTCCTCGGTGCGGTTCTGGCCGATGTTGACGAACGGCGGGAAGGGAGACCGGCCCCGGTCGACGAAGCCCTGGGTGAAGAGTTCCTGGCCCTGGTAGAGAGTCACCGCGCGAGTCCAGGTGACTCCTTCGGCGGCGATCGCCCGGCCGGCACCGACGTGGTCCCACACGTCGAGCACGTCGCGCTGCTGGCACAGGGCTTTGGAGCCGATCGGGTCGCGCTCGGGACGGGCATCGAGCATCACCACCGGAATGCCCCACTCCGCGAGCAACAGCGCAGCCGTCTGACCGACCGGGCCCGCCCCCAGGACGAGGGCCTGCCGTGAGGAGTCGAGGGGTGCAACGGTGGGTGCCATAGGACTCTCCTTCCCAAAGTGGACTGCGATCATGGTGCGCCATCCCAGAAACGCGCGATAGGGCCAATTGTCGCGCTAAAAACGCAGGTATGCCGTGTTAGAGCGCTGCGGCCCATCGCGCCTCCGCTGCGCGGGCGGCCAGCTGGACGAAGGCCTGCGCAGCCCGGGTCAACGGCGACTGTCGGGGCCAGGCGACGACGATGGCGACCGGTGGCAGTGGGGGATCGACGACATCGCGCATGACGACGCGGCGCCCCTCGTAGGACAGGTCGACCGGGGTGCGCTGGACGAGCAGTGACCAGCCCAGGCCTCGCCCGACGAGCGCCCGAGCGGTCTCGTAGTTGCTGGTCCGCAGTGCGATCCGCGGGTCGAAGCCCGCGCTGCGGCACATGTCGACCACGTGCTCGCCACTCGGTGGCACATCGAGCAGGATCATCGGCTCCTGTGCGAGCTCGGCCAGGCGAACCCCGTCGCCGGCCGTCGCGTCGGTCGCGAGGCGATGACCGTCGTGGACATGCACCCGCGGCGCGCTGCGCAGCCACGTCACGAAGGTCCAATGCCGGGGGAGGTCGATGTCGTAAGCGATGACCAGGTCAAGTTCGCGAGCGTCGACAGCCCGGCGCAACCGGTCGAGGCTGTCCTCCCGCAGGTCGACGCGCGCGGCTGGATAGCGCGCACCGAATCCCGCGAGCAGCGGCGGGAGCACCGTCGGTCCGAGGGTCGTGTAGCACCCCACGTGCAGGACTCCGCTCACCTGACCCGGTTCGCCCCGGACGTCGAGTTCGAGGTCGACGGCCTCGTGCAGCACCACTCGGGCCTTGGCGAGCAGGGCCTGGCCAGCGGAGGTGAGGGTGACCCCCTTGGCCCGGCGCCGCACGCACAACTGCACCCCGAGGATGCGCTCCAACTCGTCGATGGCGGCGCGGACCGCGGTCGCCGACAGCGCCAGCCGAGTCGCGGCCGCGGTGATCGTGCCGGTGTCGGCCACCGCGACGAAGGCGGCCAGCTGCTGCATCGTGTACGACGGGACGCCGACGACCCTGGCCATGCCTTTACCCTATGACCCGCTCCGGCACTGCGGATTGCGCCGTATGCCGTGGGCCAGGGACAGTGGACCCGTGACCTCCCAACCGCCACCGCGCCCACGGCGGCGCGGGGGTATCGGGGTGGGGCGCGCGTTCCGGGCGAGCGCACGGCATACCGGGCAGGTGGTCGCCGAGCAGACCGTGCGGGCGGTGCGGCCGACCGCACCCCCGACCGACGCCATCCCGGTCTGGACCTCGCCCGACGGGGTCGATCGAGCGACCGCGCAAGCAGTGGTCGACCTGGCGCTGCGGGTCGGCGTGGCGCTGCTGGCCACCGGAGCGCCGGCGCGCGAGGTGGTGTCGCGGACACTGCGGGTCGCGCGGGCCTATGGGCTGCGCTCGATCCATGTCGACGTGACGTTCTCGTCGCTCACCGTGTCCTACCACCGCGGGCCCAGCTCCGACCCCATGACGGTCATGCGGGTCGTCCGCCAGCGCTCCCAGGACTTCACCCGGTATCAGCGGCTGCGCGACCTCGTGGAATCGCTGGTCGCCCAGCCGATCGACGTCGACCGCGCGCGTGTGCGGCTGGACTCGGTGATCCAGGCCCACCATCCCTACCGCCGATGGATCGTCTCGACGGCCACCGGTGGCATCGGTGCGTCAGCCGCCGCTCTGCTCGGTGGTGGCCCGCTCATCGTGCTGCTGACCTTCCTCACCTCGGTGGCGATCGCGGGGCTGCAACACCAGCTCAAGCGGGCGGGCTTCGCGCCGTTCTTCACCCAGGCGGTCGGGGCCGCTGTGCCGACTCTCGTCGCGGTCGGCGTGGTCGTGCTGCGCCGGGACCTCGTGCTGCTGTCGGTCTCGCCCTCGCTGGTCGTCGCGGCGGGCATCGTCGTGCTGCTCTCCGGGCTCTCGTTCGTCGGCGCGGCCCAGGACGCCATCGAGGGCTATTACGTCACCGCCGGGGGCCGGCTCACCGAGGTCATGGTGCTCACCGTCGGGATGATCGCCGGCATCGTTGCCGTCCTCGCGGTCGCCCACCGGGTGGGCGTCCCGATGACGATCAGCACCCGCACCATGGGGGACGTCGACACGATCATCCAGGTGCTCGCGGCGGCGGGGGTGGCGGCGTCGTTCGCGGTGAGTTCGTATGCCGTGGGCCGCGCCGTCCTCGTCTGCGGCCTCGCCGGCGGGGCCGCCTTGCTGCTCTTGGTGGCCTTCACCTCGATCGGAGCCGGGCGGCCGTCAGCCTCGGCTGCCGCGGCTCTGCTCGTCGGATTCCCCGCACAGGTGGTGGCGCGTCGGGTCCGGATACCCGCCCTCGTCGTCACGACGGCCGCGATCCTGCCGCTCGTGCCCGGCCGGTCGGTCTATCAAGGCGTGTTCCAACTCGTCACCAACACCGAAACCGGTCTGGCCGAAGGGCTCGCGACGCTCTTCGACGCGGCGTCGGTGGGGATCGGCATCGCCGCAGGGGTGTCGATGGGCACCTCGCTCGGGCGGATGGCGCTCACCCGCAGCGGACGGGGGCCGTCGCGGGTGTCGGGCCCCGGCCCGACCTCGAACGCTGGTCAGGTGAGGTAGGGCGGCACGCCCAGATCACGGACCATGGCGGCCTCCAGCGCCGCATGGGAGGGCGGCACCGGCCCCCTGAGGTAACGGGCGGCCGTGAGGTAGACGGGGTCACGACTGAGGTCCTGCAGCGCCATGGCACCGGGCGTCGTCGGCTTGAGAGCCGATGCCTGCCGCGCCACAGCTATGCCGTGGGCCTGGACTGCCGCGGCGACTGCGTCCGGGTCTCGGATGGGGATCGCCCACACATGGCTGGCAGTGATGGCGTGAGGCAACTCGGGCCACCGCACCTGTGCGGGGTCGACCCGGCACATGAACAGCGGGTGACCGCGTGCGGGGAAATAGGCCGGCCGGCGCGGCGCCACCACCCTGCCTCCGGGCACCCGCCCGCTGTCTTGCTGCTTACAGGCCCGGGCAATGTCTGCAGGCGTCTCGATGATCCGCGCGTCGTAGACAGCCGACCACGGAGCGGCGTAGGAGTGCAGGGTGAGGGCCTCGGCGACGACCGGACGCGAACGGGGCGGCCCGACGTCACCGACCGTGAGGCCGCCGTCATCGATGCGCAAGCCCAGCCGATACCAGGTCAACCATCGGCTGAGGGCTCTCCACCCGAGCAGGAGCAGAGCGCACGCAAGCACGGCAGTGACGATCGCCCCCGGGTTTCGCGACCGGCCCGGACTCGGCTCAATGGTGAGGGCCGCCCAGACGATCAGTCCAATGGCGCCCGACATCAGCCCGATCCCCAGCGTCCTGGTGTGGACGCCCGCAGGAACCCCTCGTTGACTCAACGCGCCGGGTCGGCCGCTCGCCACGGGTGATGTGCTCATGCGCGCAGAGCCGCCGGAGCGGCTGTCTCACACACGGAGGCAATGGCGTCCGCGACATCCGTCGCCGAGGCGCTCGGCTGTGCAATCCGTCGTCCTGACGGCGTCCGAGCATCAAGCTCAACTCGGCCGGACGCGCCACTGTCAGGGGATGCGGCGACGCGCACGGCATACGCTCCCGGTTGGGGCCAGGCGGTCTCGGGACCGGCTGCCGGCCGAAAGAGCAGAATGCCGACCGCGTCGACCCGCTGGCCCATGGCGTCCGAGGACACGCAGGTCGTCGCCCACTCGGCCAGCGACCGAGCCACCCGGGTGGGCGACATCAGGCGATGGGCATGACTGGTCCCGTGCACGAGTTCGACCAGGACCAGGTGTTCAGCAGCGTCGGAGGCGCCGATGCCGAAGACCCGGGGTGCGCGCACGTCGTTGCCCTGGCCCAAGCCGGCGCCGAACGCGGCATACGAGGGAGATCGGCGCGCGGAGGGCACCAGTGCGAGGGCAGGGGCAGCCTGCACCCGCCAGCCGTGTGCGTCGTGCTCCCACGACGTCACATGGCCGGCGGCCTGGAGCTGGCGGAGCGCGGCCTCGCCGCGCTCGAACCGCACGCCGGGGTCCAGCGCAGCCCACGACGTCCAGACCTCGACCTGCAGGAGCGGCCATTGGCCGGCGCTCAACATACACAGCTGGTCATCGGTGAGGGTGGGCAGGTGAGCTACCCCGTCGACCGTCGCCGCAAAGAGCAGCCGGTCGATCTCGTCGCGCGCGCTCATCACGATCTCCTAGTCGAACAATCCGCCGAGGAACTCCCCAACGGCCTCGGCAGCATCCCCAAGCTCTTCGCCGATCGCCTGGCCGGCGTCGCTGAGGAACTCACCGGTCGCCTGGGCGGCATCGACGACGCCCGACACGGCGGAGTCGACGACGTCGTGGAAGGGTTCCCAGTTGTCATAGAGCCAGCTGACGGCGAGATAGAGGCCGGTGCCGACGACGAGCACCTGACCGACGACGGGGATCGCGGTGCCGGCCAGCAGCGCCCCACCCCACGACGTCGCTGCGACCGCCCCGATGCCCAAACCGACGAGGTTGCCCCCAGCGGCCACCCTGTCCACGACCCCCCAACCGCCCTCGTGCGGCGGGTCGATGAGGGTCATCACGTCGCCGAGGACTGCGATCCCGGTGAGCACCTTGCTGGCTCCCCCGAGGATCTTGCTCCACCGGGAGAAACTCTCGGCTCCGCCGACCGCGGCCTCGACCCGCGCCAGGGCGCTCGGGAGTCGCCCCTCCAGATCGGCGAGGCGGGCCAGCTCGGCCGCGGAGAGTGATCCACGGGCTTGCAGCGCCCGCAATGCAGCGATCTCGCCTTGCATCGCCGTCAGCTCGCTGGTAGCCGCCGCCACCACCGCGGGCGACCGTGCGGCGCCGGATCGAACGGCGGTCAGGAGGCCTTCCAGGGTCTGGATGGGTTCGCTTCCGCCGCGGATGACGGCCGCGAGATTGCGGACGCTCGCGTAGGACCAGGCCAGCTCCCAGATGCTGCCGAAGGCATCGGTGTATTCGTTGATGTCGCCCAGCAGGCGCAGCAACTCCTCCAATGAGGGCACCGTCTGCAATGGGATGACCGCACTGGTGATCTGCGCGGAATAGGACTGTTCGGCTTCGTGGTAGCCGCTCCAGGCCAGTCCGGCGTCGTCGACCGCGGCCTGCATGTCTCGGGAGTAGCCGTCGATGGTCTCCTGGGCGGCAGCCACCTGCTCCGGGGTGCGGTCTGCGTCTGCGTTGACCCGGGCGACGAGCGCATCGGAGGCGGCCTTCGCCGACTCGTAGCGACTGGCCGCCGCCGAGATACGGCGTTGCGCCTGGTCGAGTGCGTCGGCGAAACCGCGGCAGGCGCTCGCGACGTCGTGCGTCGGGCCCTCCAACGCGCCCAGGCCGGTGGTCAGCAGATCGGTCGACGTCGTGAACCCGCTGGCTGCCTCCCCGGTCCACGCGTTGTCAGAAACGACGCGGTCGGCCTGGCGACGGACGGCAACGGCAGAGTCGCCCACCGAGTCGGCGCCGCCGGACAGCGTCGTAGCCAGGGATCGGATGGCGAATGCATCTCCCAAGGGAGGGGTGAACAGCGCGAGCCCGACCCCGGCACCGCCCTCCTCACGAGGCATGAATGGCCCCGTACTGTGCCACCGCAGCGTCCTCGGCTGCGCGATAGTTGGCTCCGGCGTCGGTCACCCGCCGCTCCAAGGACCCCATGGCCCCGTATGCCGTGCGCAGATCGCCCAGCAGGGCGACCACCGCGGAGCTCACCGCCATGGACATCGCGACACTGCCCAGGGCCGCTTCGGCTCCGCCGAGAGCTTGCGTGAGAGTGCGTGCCGTGGCTTCGGTGCTGGTGCGGGTCTCCGTGAACGCCGTGACCGAGGCCAGGCCGTCTACCGATGCCGTATACGTCACAAGTTCCCCATCCTGCCTGCTGACTACGTCAGCTCCTGCCTGCTGACTCGGTCAGCGTAGTGACCCCGCCGAGTCTGGCGCCTGAGTCGGCATACTCACCCGCCCGAGCGCCTGCAGACGATTCCACGGGGAACCCGGCGAAAGAGCCCGACGTGGCACCCAAGCCCCCGCAGGGTGTCCACAACTTCAGCAGAGGTAACGGGCGCTCGGACACCGCGGCCTAAGCTGACCGGGTGCGCATCGACCTGCACACCCATTCGACGCACAGCGACGGCACCGATGCTCCCGCTGCGCTCGTCGATGCTGCGCTCGCAGCGGGCCTGGACGTAGTCGCCCTCACCGACCACGACGTTATGTCGGGGTGGGACGAGGCGATCATGGCGGCACGCGCGATCGGCATCACCGTCGTCCCCGGCGTCGAGATCTCCTGCGAGCGCGATGGGCGCTCGGTCCACCTCTTGGCATATCTCGTCGACCCTCACGACGCGGCCCTGCTCGCCGAACTCGACCTGGCCCGCTCCTCACGGGCGACCCGACTGACGCGGATGGTCGATCTCCTGGCGGCGGGCGGCATACCGATCACCCAGGACCAGGTGGCGGCACAGGTGCCCCCAGGTGCGACCCCGGGCCGGCCGCATGTCGCCGACGCGCTCGTCGCGGCCGGAGTCGTTGCCACTCGCGACGAAGCGTTCCGGCGGTGGCTCGCTGACGACAGCCCCTACTACGTGCGCCATTACGCACCCGACCCGGCCGCCGCTGTCGCGCTGGTGCGGGGAGCCGGCGGAGTGCCGGTCCTGGCCCACCCGTTGGCGGCTCGCCGAGGCGTTGCGCCCACGCTGGCGCTGGTCGAGGAGTTGGCCCCCCTCGGTCTGGCCGGGGTCGAAGCCGACCACCCCGACCACGACGCGGCGGCCCGGCGCGCGGTCCGGGCGGCCGCACGGCATACCGGCGTGTTCGTCACCGGGTCCAGCGACTACCACGGCACCGGCAAGCGGGTGCGGATCGGGGCCGAACGCACCGACCCCGACGCGCTCGCGGCCATCGAGGCGCTCGGCACCGGCAGTGCAGTAGCGCGCCCGTGAGCAGCACACCCGCCACGGGGGAGCAAGGCAGCTTCCCGGGGATGCCGACCCCCTTGTATGCCGCGAGTCCGTCCAAGCTGCTCAGTTGGCTGGACTGCCCGCGCCGGTATCGATTCGCCTACCTCGACCGCCCCCGGCCCTCCGTCCGGCCGCAGCGCGCCCATACCTCGGTCGGCGTGAGCACGCACAACGCGCTGCGCGACTGGTGGGACTCCACCCCGCGCACCCCACAGACCGGCGGTCGGCTCCTGCGGGAGGGCTGGATCGGGCTGGGATTCCGCGACGAGCGCCAGAGCGAGGTGTGGCGCGAGCGGGTGCAGGAGGAGGTCACGGCATACCTCGCCGGGGTGGATCCAGCCCGGACCCCGGTCGGTGTCGAACGCACCGCCGCGTTCAAGACCACCAAGCTGGCCTTCTTCGGGCGCATCGACCGACTCGACGACCGGGGCGGCGACCTCGTCGTCGTCGACTACAAGACCGGTCGGCGCCGCCTCACCGACGAGGACGCCCGCACCTCGCTACCGCTGGCGCTGTATGCCGCCGCGGTGTGGAAGATGTTTCGGCGCCGCTGCGTGCGGGTAGAGCTGCACCACATCCCGACCGGCACCGTCGTGGCGCACACCCACACCGACGACTCGCTCGTGGCAAAGGTGCGCGAGGCCGAGTCGATCGCGGCCGACATGCGCCAGGCAGATGCGGAGTATGCCGTGTCCGGCACCGCCGCGGAGTGCTTCCCACCACGGTTGTCGCCCTTGTGCCGCTGGTGCGACTACCGTGCCCACTGTCCCCCTGGACAGGCGGTCGGCCCGGAGCACGCCTCGTGGGCCGCCTTGGAGGCACCGATCGACCTCGATGCAGTGCCCGACCCTGACCGAGACGAAGGAGTGCAGGCATGAGCGCGGCCCCGCGCAGCAGGTCGACCACAGCGGCACCGAAGCGACCGACATCTCGCGGATCCCGCGGGCGCGCCACGGCGGTCGTCGTGGCTGTCGCCAACCAGAAGGGCGGCGTGGCCAAGACGACCTCAGTGGCCAGCCTGGGTGCGGCCTTCGCCGAGCTCGGCAAGAAGGTGCTGCTGGTCGACCTCGACGCGCAGGCCTGCCTGACCTTCTCGCTCGGAGTCGACCCCGACAGCGTGGAGACGTCGATCAACGAGGTCTTGCTCGGCCAGGCCGAGGCCGGCGACGCTGTCATCGAATGCGCCGAGGGCGTGCATCTGCTGCCCTCGGTCATCGACCTGGCCGGCGCCGAGGCCCAGCTTTTGGGCCGCCCCGGGCGGGAATTCGCGCTGCGCACGGCGTTGGAGCCGGTCCTCGGTGACTACGACATCGTGCTCTTGGACTGCTCGCCGAGCCTGGGCGTGCTCACCCTGGCCGCGCTGACCGCTGCGCAGGGCCTGATCATCCCGATGCCGTGCGAGATGCTCAGCCACCGCGGGGTGGGCCAACTGCTCGACACCGTGCGCGATGTCAAGCGGCTGCTCAACAAGGACCTCGAGGTCGTCGGGGTGCTGCCCACGCTCTTCGACGGCCGGTCGGCGCACTCCCAGGCGGTCCTCGCCGACGTCGGTGAGCGTTACGGCCTGCCGGTGCTGTTGCCGCCGATTCCGAAGACGATTCGCTTCGCCGAGGCTCCGGCGGTCGGGCGTTCGATCCTCACGACGGCCAAACGGTCCAAGGGCGCGGCGGCCTACCGACAGGTGGCCGAAGGCCTGGCCGCGAAGTTCTGGCCCACTGCCTGACCAGTAGCCCGTATCGACGGCCCGCCGTGCTGGCGGCTTGTTCGATCCGGTATGCCGGTCTGCCCGCCAGTCAGCCTGGGTCAGCCCTCGGTGGTGCCCTCGGCCCTGGCGCCCGCACTGCCGACCGAATTGCCCCCAGAGCGGCCGCCTGAGCGGCCGCGGCGTCGACGTCGTGGCCGCGCACTCGAACCCACCTGAGTCTGAGACGGCATACCGGATTGGGCCGTGGCCTCGGCGACCCCGGAGGCCTCGGCGCCGGCCGACGCGCGGGGCGCGCGCTCGCCGCTCGCAGTGCCCTCGGTCGCCGCCCTGTCTGCTCCGCTCACGCGGCGGTTGCGCTGCCGCCGGGGTCGCGATTCGGCGGTGTCGGTGCCGCCCTCGTCAGCGGTGCGCTCGGCCCGCGCCGAGCGCTCGGACTCGGCGCGCTTGCCGTTCTGGTCGCCGCGGCCGCCTCGGCCTCGGTCGCGATCACCGGATCGGCTCGTGCCACGGCCGCCGCTCTGGCCCCCGCGTCCACCCTTGCCGCCTCGCCCGCCGGTCTCGCCGAGGTCTTCGAGGACTTCGGCGTCCAGGCCGGCGCGGGTCTGCTTGGCCTTGGCGAGGTAACCCGTCACGTCGGTGGGGATGTCGAGGTCCGTGTAGAGGTGGTCGGAGGAGGAGTAGGTCTCGACGGGCTCCGGGATGCCGAGGTCGAGCTGCCGGTCGATGAGCGACCAGCGCGGCATGTCCTCCCAGTCGACCAGCGTGATGGCGATGCCCGTGTTTCCGGCCCGGCCGGTACGACCGATCCGGTGGACGTAGGTCTTCTCGTCCTCGGGGCACTGGTAGTTGACGACATGGGTGACGTTTTCGACGTCGATGCCGCGGGCCGCGACATCGGTGGCCACCAGGACATCGACCTTGCCGTTGCGGAAGGCCCGCAGCGCCTGCTCGCGCGCCCCCTGACCGAGGTCACCGTGGATCGCAGCAGACGCGAACCCGCGCTCGGCGAGGTCGTCGGCGACCCGGGCCGCGGCGCGCTTGGTGCGGGTGAAGATGAGGGTGAGGCCCCGGTCCTTGGCCTGCAGCACCCGAGCGAGCAACTCGACCTTGTCCATGGCGTGCGAGCGGTAGACGAGCTGCTCGATCGCCTTGACGGTGTGGGCATTTTCCGTCTCGTCGCCCATGGCCCGGATGTGGGTCGGC
>JBGAQV010000086.1:0-12820 GCA_044220505.1 Dermatophilaceae bacterium | reverse complement strand
AATGACAAGGGCGTTCACTGCAGGGTCCCCCGCTCCATGTGCTCGGCCAGCTTCTCGGCGGCCGGGTCGAGTTCACGGTCTGCCCAGCGGGCGTAATACATCGTGATGGCGAACGTCGTGACGAACTGCAGCAGGCCGAGGATGAGACCGATGGTGATGTTGCCGACAACGTGCTGGCTCATGAAGTCGGTCGCATAGGTCGCGAGGACGACATAGAGGAAGTACCAGGCGAGGAACGCACCGGTCATGGGGAAGACGAAGCCGCGGAACTTCTTGCGAAGCGCCGCGAACTCCTGCGAGTTCTGCACCTCGAGATATCTCGCGGCACGCTCCTCGCTGATGTCGTTGGGACCGCTCAAGGGGGACCTCCAGTGGGACGGGACTACGGATCGTCTCCGCAGTGGCGTGGGTCACAGACTGGGGGCTCCGGCCGCGGGCCGCCAGAGGGCGCGCGCCGGATGGGAAAGGGTGATGCCTGAAGGGTCAACCGGCTGCGCCGAACGGTCACGGCATACGCCCAGCGGTAGCCCGCTCGGGTGACCTCCCGGCGTGGGACGAATCAGGCGTCGGTATGCCGTCCGGCCACCTCTTCGGGCGCGTGCAGGCGCACGAGGATGCGGGCGGCATTCTTGGGCACCGAACCAGGGGTGGCCAGCGAGACGATCACGGTGGTGGCGAACGCGATCGGCATCGTCCACGCAGCTGGCTGAGCCAGGAGTGTGCCGGCCCAGCCGCGTCCGGAGGAGCCGGCCCATCCGGCGATCGTGGCGACGGTCGCACCGATGGCCAGCGCGCCGCCGACAGCGAGGCCGGCCATCGCACCGGTCACCGAGAGCCGTCGCCACCACACACCCAGGACGAGGACCGGGGAGAGCGTCGAGGCCGCGACGGCGAAGGCCATCCCGACCGTGTCGGCGAGGGTGACATTGCCCCAGAACCACGACGCGGCATACGGCACGAGAATGGCGACGGCAGAGGCGAGCCGGAAGCTATGGGTGCGCGGCAGGTCCCCGCCGCTGCGGCGGTTGAGCCGTCCGGAGAAGAGGTCTTGGTCGATGACTCCGGCGACGGACACGGTGAGGCCGCTGGCCGTGGAGAGGAAGGCCGCGAAGGCGCCGGCCGCGAGGATCGCGGAGAGTAGATCCCCCAGGGTGCCCGGGACCATTGCGCCGGGCAGCATGAGCACGATGCTGTCGGCGCGGGTGCCCGGGGGCAGCGCCGGAAGGTAGATGCGCGCGAGCATGGCGATGATCGGCGGGAAGAGATAGAAGAGCCCGATCAGCCCGATGACGATGGCCGTCGTGCGCCGCGCCGCTCGGCCATCGGGGTTGGTGTAGAAGCGCACCAGCACGTGCGGCAGCCCCATGGTGCCGAAGCACAGCGCGAGAAGCGTCGAGTAGGTGGCGTAGACGGGGTGCTCGCGCGCGGCATACCCGACTCCCGGGCCGGTGAACGGGCCGTTGGGGGAGCTGATCGCCGGCAGGGGTTGGCCGTGGCGCAGCCAGATCCACAGCAGCACGAAGACCGGGACGGCGATGGCGACCAGCTTGATCCAGTACTGCATCGCCTGTACCAAGGTGATCGAGCGCATGCCACCGGCCGCAACGCTGGCCAGGACGACGACGGCGACGACGAGATTGCCGATGGCCGGGTGGGCTCCGGAGACCGTCTGCAGGGCCAGGCCGGCTCCCTGGAATTGGGGGAGCAGGTAGAGCCAGCCGATGCCGATGACCAGCAGCGAGGAGATGCCGCGGATCCGGCGGGACTGCAGTCGGGCCTCGGCGAAGTCGGGGATGGTGTAGGCGCCCGAGCGGCGCAGTGGCGCAGCGACGAGAACGAGCAACACGAGGTAGCCCAGGGTGTAACCCACCGGCAGCCAGAGCATGTCGGTGCCGAGCGAATAGACGATGCCCGCGACGCCGAGAAACGAGGCGGCCGACAGGTATTCGCCGCTGATCGCCGAGGCGTTCCAGCCGGCGGTGACAGTGCGACCGGCGACGTAGAAGTCGCTCGTCGTGCGCGACAGACGAAGCCCGAGGGCGCCGACGCCGACCGTCACCGCGCAGACCAGGGTGATGGCCACCAGGCCCCACGTCGAGGTCATCGGCTGCTCGAGGTCATCGGCCGCTCCTGCGGCTCAGGTCGGCTCATTGCTGGCGGTTCATCAGGTCGGTGAAGTCGCGCTCGATGCGCTCGGACTGGCGCACGTGTAGCCGCGCCGCGGCATACACGAAGGGGTAGACGACCACCCCGACGACGAGCCAGCTGACGGGCACCGGGCCCACCGCGGCACGGGCGACCGAGGGGTTGAGCAGGAAGAGCGCCGGCAGCGCGACCAGCGGGCCCCCGACGGCGATGAGGACGGCCAGGGCCAACCGGAGTTGGGCGCGCAGCAGCGCGGTGAGATAAACCTCGCCCAGGCCGGTTTGCTCGGTGAGTTCGACGGCGTCGGAACGTCGTTCGCCGCGCCGCCGGGCGTCGCGCCGCGGTGACGTGACGCGCACGCGCTTGGGGGGCGGAGTGGTCTCTGGCATCGGACTGGCGGGCCGGTCAGGCGCCGGTCAGTCCGCCGGTGGGACGGTTGGCGGATCGGATGAGGCGGTCGCGCAAGGCGCGGGTATGCCGTCGGCTCACCTCGAGCTCGATCTCCTCGCCCAGGCGCACCTTGCAGCGGCCGCCCTGCACGGTGACGGCGGTGATCTGGGCGGTCGACACCAGGGTCGAGCGATGAATCCGCACGAATCCACTCTCGCCCCACCGCTCCTCGAGCGCATTGAGGGAGATACGCACGAGGTGTGAGCCCTTGGCGGTGTGCAGCCGGGCGTAGTCACCCTGTGCCTGGGCATAGATGATCTGGCTGCGCTGGACGAACGTCGTCACGCCGCCCAACTCGACTGGAATCGTCTCGTCGCCGGTCTGCTCGGCACCGGGCGGCTTCGCCGCCGCCGGCCTGGGCTCGGCGCGCTGCGCCACCACCCGACGCACAGCCTCGGAAAGTCGTTCCGCCCGAACCGGTTTCATGACATAGTCGGTCGCCTGCAGCTCGAAAGCCGCCACCGCGTGCTCGTCGTATGCCGTGACGAAAACGACCTGCGGCGGGTCGGCGAACCTGGCCAAGACCCGGGCCAACGCGAGGCCGTCGAGATCGGGCATCGAGATGTCGGTGAAGATCACGTCGATCGCGTGGGTGTCCAAGGCCTTGAGCGCTTCGGTGCCGCTGGACGCGGTCTGGATCTCACCGATGCGCTCGTCCTGCCCGAGGAGATAGGCAAGCTCGGAGAGCGTCGGCGCTTCGTCGTCGACGAGCAGCGCACGCAACGGCGTGAGGGGCTCCGGCGCCGTAGTCATGCCGCTCAGGATAGGACGCGCGGCCCGAATCTCAGGGCAGGACGCCGGGAGCGAACTTCGGCACCCGGAAGGACACCCGCGTGCCGGCCCCGGGCGCCGTCTCCACGACGAGGCCGTACTCGTCGCCGTAGGCCTGTCGCAGCCGAGCGTCGACATTGCCCAAACCGACACTGTCGCGGCCACTTTCGCCGGCCAGGACGGCCCGGATGGTGTCGGGGTCGCTGCCGCTTCCGTCGTCTTCGATGGTGATCTCGGCATGGGCGCCGACGTCGGCGGCCTGGATCGTCACGTGACCGATGCCCGCCTTGCCCTCGATGCCATGGCGCACGGCATTCTCGACCAGGGGTTGGATCGCGAGGAAGGGCACGGACACGCTGAGGACCTCGGGGGCGATGGTCAGGTGCACCAGCAGCCGGTCGCCGAAGCGGGCCTTTTCCAGGGCGAGATACCGCTCGATGTTTTGCAGTTCGTCGCGCAGCGGGGTGAATGCCCCGCCGCGCCGGAAGGCATATCGGGTGAAATCGGCAAACTCCAGGAGCAATTCCCGGGCTCGGTCGGGATCGGTCCGCACGAACGACGCGATGGCCGCCAAGCAGTTGTAAATGAAGTGCGGGCTGATTTGGGCTCGTAATGCCCGCAATTCGGCTTCCATGACCCGGGTGCGTTGCCGGCCCAACTCGGCGAGTTCGATCTGCGTCGAGATCCAGCGGGCCAGTTCCTCGGTCGCGCGCACCAGACCGGCCGAGGTCGATCGCCCGTATGCCGCGAGCGCCGCCACGACGTGGTCGTCGGCGACAATCGGCACCAAAATGCCTGAGGTGATGGGGCAGTCCGGGTCGCCGCAGGCGATTTCGCGTTCGGTGAGCACGAGGGTCCGCCCGGAAGTGAGCACCGGCTGCGCATGGCCGTGCACTTGTCCGCGGTGGTGAGCGCCGGCGCCGTCCCAGGCCAAGGTGGCTCCGGTGTCGGTGATCGCGACGGCCTCCGATCCCAGCATCGAGCGCAGGTGCTTGGTGGCGCGCGCGGCACCCTCGGGGGTGAGCCCGTCCCGCAGCGAGCGGGTGGCCAGCGACACGGTGTGCAAGGTCTGATAGGTCGCCCGGTCCACCGGCGAGACGAACCGCCTCCGCCGCACCAACCGGCCGAACACGATCGCCAGGGCAAGTAGGCCCAGGGCGACCAGGACCAGCGCCGGTGTGGGCAGCGGGGTGGACACGGGCCTCACTGTATGCCGTGCCCGTCCCCGCTTCCTCGGGTCGAGGCCCGCAGCAGATGGTGCGGGGCGTCGTCACGGCACGACCCGGGCAGGTCCGCATGGGGTGCGCGGACGGCATACCTGCGCGGGGTGCGCGGACGGCATACCTGCGCGGGGTGCGCGGACGGCATACCTGCGCGGGGTGCGCGGACGGCATACCCTCCTGGGGTGTCCGATCCTCATCCCGTGCTGGCCCTGCTCGACCTCCCCGGCGTGCGCGAGGGCGTCGACCGCGCGCGGGAGGCGACCACCGCATTGCGCTGGCACGAGGCGCTGCGGCGCCGGGTCCCGGAGGCGTCGGCCGAGTCGCGTATCCGCGGTGCGCGGGCCAGTGCCGCGCTGGACGGTGCCGAGTTGCCGGTGGATGTCGTGCGCGATCTGGTCCGGGGGGCGCGCACCTGGCCGGAGCATCCGGATCCGGTCGAGGTCGTCGTGCGGGGAGCGGTGCAGGCCAGTGCCGAGACCGAGCACCTGCGCGGCGTCCTGGTGGCCTCGCCGGCCCAAGCGCTGGCGCGGCTGCATGTGGCTGCCGCCGCTGGGCTGCTGCCGGCCCAGCAGGTGGGGCGACCGCGGGTGGCCGGCGAGGATGCGCGCGAGTTCGTCGATCTTGGGACGGCGCCGGACTCCGAGGTGGTGCGTCAGCGGCTCGCGGGGGTGGCCGATCTCGTCCGGGAGGCGGGCCGGCTCCCGGTGCCGCTGG
This sequence comes from Dermatophilaceae bacterium, assembly GCA_044220505.1. Taxonomy (GTDB): domain Bacteria; phylum Actinomycetota; class Actinomycetes; order Actinomycetales; family Dermatophilaceae; genus Phosphoribacter. The sequence goes on along the minus strand of JBGAQV010000086.1, from coordinate 7,517 downwards.
TGGCCGCGCTGGTCCATGCGGAGATCGCCGTGATACGGCCGTTCGTCCTCGGCAACGGCCTGGTGGCGCGGGCGGTCGAGCGGCTGCTGGTGCAGGCGGCGGGGTTGGATCCGACTGGGGTAGCAGTGCCGGAGGTGGGCTATCTCGACGGCGGCACGACGGCATACCTGGGAGCTTTGTCCGCGTATGCGACGGGCAGTCGCGAGGGCGTGGCGCTGTGGCTGCGACACAGTGCGGAGTCGCTGGTGCGCGCGGCTGCCGAGGGCGGGCGGATCGCCGACGCGGTGCGGGTGGGTCGGCTCGGCGACGGTGACGGGTGACGGGGTCGAGGGGTTCTGTGTCTCGAACGTGTCTCGCGCGTGTCTCGCGGGCTGAGCCGGGCCCTCACGAAGTTCTCACGGTTTCTCCCTGAAACAATGTCCGTTTGGTGTACTTAGCGGTAGTACAGGCCCCCCGAGAGTCCGCTGCTCAAAAGACGCTCCGCCGAGAGTTTGCATTGAGGCCTATCTAGCGTGACAATGGCACTGCTCCCCTTCGGGGTTGAGCGGTTGCGCACTGGCCCCTCCCCCCCGGTGCCAGCGCGCCAGACGGCCCCCGTTGCCCCCCCGACGGGGGCCGTCGCATGTCCCGGGCCGGATGGGGGCCGTTGTCCACATCCTTGTTGTCCACATCCTTGAGGCGCCCGCCCCACTGTCCACAGCTGGTGGGCCGGGGTGCTGCGCTGGAGGCGGCGGTGGCGCACGGTGAGGGCATGGAACTTGGGGACGGGCGGCCGCGCGTGGTCGCGGTAGTCGGGGCGTCGGGTGGGTGCGGCGCGTCCACCCTCACGGCGGCGGTATGCCGTGCTGCCGCCCGCGAGGGGCGCACGGTGGTGGCCGTCGACGGTCAGCCAGGTGGAGCGGGCCTCGATGTCGTGCTGGGCCTCGACCACGTCGCGGGAGTGCGGTGGCCCGATCTGGCCCGCTTACGCGGGGCGGTCGACGGGCCCGATCTCATGCTGCGGCTGCCTTGCAGCGATGGGGTGGCGGTCCTGGCGCATGCGCGCGACGGAATGCCGCCTCCGGGGCCCGAAGTCTTGGCTGCGGTCGTCGTCGGTCTGGCTGCTGCTCGCCGCGATGGCGGGCCGGATCTCGTTGTCGTCGATGCCAGCCGGGAACGCACCATGGGGTCTGATCTCGCCTGGTGGCCATGTGTCGATCTGGTGGTGGTCGTTGCGGGCACGGGCGTGCTCGAGTTGGCGGCGCTGAGCTCGGTCGTCGCGGCCCTGGACGGACTGGATGCCGACATCGTCCTGGTGCTGAGGGGTCCACGCGTGCCCGGTCGATTGTGCGACGACGTCGAGGACAGCCTCGGTCTGCCCGTACTCCTCACCGTGGCTAATGACCCGAAGGTGGCGCGTGACCTGGGCCGGGGGGTGGCGCCGGGCTCCGCATCGGGGCCGATGGCTCGGGCCGCCGCTGCGGTGTTGACCGCGGTCGGAATGCCGGTGGGAAGGTCTGCGACGACTTCGCGGGACGCGCCTCTGGGCATACCGCCGGGCACGCCGCCGGACCGATCGCCAGTTGTCGGCCGGGCGACCGAGGATGAGACGGGGCGCCGCGCGGATCGGCGAGCCCTGTGGCGGGCGTCATGACGCCGCTGCCTCGCGGCGCAGAGAGCGTGCAGCAACGGCTCGATCGGTTCATCCGGGATGGCTTGGCGCCAGACCCACGGCTGGTCGCCGAGGTGGCCGCCGCGGAGCGCGGGCTGCTCGGTGATCAGGGCACGGATGCCACCTGGCGGGCGTTGACATCTGCCGTGCTCGGCGCTGGTCCGCTCGAGGAACTGCTCGCCGACCCGGCGGTCACGGATGTGGCCGTCAACGGTGACGGACGAGCGTGGGTCGATCGCGGTGCGGGCATGGTCGCGACCGCGGTCGTCGTCGGGAATGCTCGGGAGTGTCGCGCACTGGCCGTTCGCCTGGCCGCGCAGGCTGGGCGCAGACTCGACGACGCGGCGCCGTTCGTCGACGGCATCCTTCCCTCCGGGGTGCGGCTCCATGCGATCCTGCCGCCCTTGGTTGCTGGTGGTGCCCACATCACGCTGCGGGTGCCGGCTCGAGCGCCGTTCACCCTGGAGCAGTTGATCGATGCCGGAATGGTGCCGTCCAGCTGGGCTGATGAGCTGGCCCAGCTGGTGCGCAGTCGGGTGTCGTTCGTCGTCACCGGGGGCACCGGCGCGGGCAAGACGACGCTGCTCGGGGCGCTGCTCGGTCAGTCCGATGCTGGCGACCGGATGGTGATCGTCGAGGACGTCCGCGAGGTGCGGGTGCACCACCCCCACGTCGTGCACCTGGAGGGCCGGCCACCCAACGTCGAGGGGGCCGGTGAGGTCACCATGGTCGCCCTCGTGCGTCAGGCCTTGCGGATGCGCCCCGATCGGCTGGTCGTCGGCGAGGTGCGCGGGGCCGAGGTCCGCGAGCTGTTGGCTGCCCTCAACACCGGCCACGACGGCGGTTGCGGCACCCTTCACGCCAACGCGCCCGGTGATGTCGTCGCCCGGTTCGAAGCGCTCGGGGCACTTGCCGGTATGCCGTCCACCGCAGTCCACGCCCAACTGCGCAGCGCCGTGCAGGCGGTGTTGCACGTGCGGCGTCGGGCTGACGGACGCCGCGTGCTGGAGTCCGTGGGAGTCGTCGCGTGCGCTGGTGAGCAAGGGCTCGACGACGGCCCGGATGGCACGCCGGTGAGCACGCGCGAGCCCGTGGTGCGGACCGCTCTGGCCCTCGGCGGCGATTCGCACCCCGTCGACCCGTGGGCTCGACGCCGTTGGGACGCCCTGCTGCAGGGGCGGCAATGACGGTGGTCGTCGCTGCTTTGATAGCGCTCGCGGTCCTCGTGTGGCCTCGGCGTCCAAGCCCCCTCGATCTCGGGAGGCAGCCTGGCGAGCCGCCGCCTCGTGACGTCGGTCGGGGCGGGCGCCCACTGGCGCGTGACCGCTCGGCGCGGGTCAGGGCAGCTCCGACGCACGAGGCCGCAAGGCTGGCCGCTGGCCGGTGGTCGAGGCACCGCCGCAGGTCCAGCCAGGACGACGACCGGATCGTTCACGCTCTTGACTTGGTCGCCGCAGCCGTCCGGGCCGGCGCCGACCCTCAGACCGCGCTTGACTTCGCAACCGCCCAGCTCGGACTCGTCGGCAACCCGCTGGCGCCGAGCGCGATTGTCGGCCTCGCGCTGGACCTTCCGACGACGCTCGACTCGGTCAGCGACCTGCCTAGCGACTCGAGCGGCGACTCAGCTGTTGACTCAGCCGGCGACTCGACTGGGGTTGATGTCGGCGGCGGGATGAGGGCCGGCTTGCGCACCCCCGGCGAAAGCAAGCGTGCTCCGCCGGGCATGCAGTTCGTCGCGCGAGCCTGGAGCCTCTCCGATGTTGCGGGCGTCCCGCTGGCCGATGCGATCGATGTCGGCGTGCACCTTCTTCGGGCCGACCGGGCTGCTCGCTCACGGGTCGACGTTGCCCTGGCCGGGCCACGGGCGACGATCCGAGTGCTCACCCTCCTGCCGCTGGCCGGGCCGTTGCTCGGCGCCGCGCTGGGTGTGCCACCCACGGCCTGGGTGGACAGCCCGATCGCCGTGGCGTCGGTGATCTCGGGGGTGGCGCTCATGGTGATCGGGCGGTGGTGGTGCGCCCGGATGGTCGCGCAGCTCGGGCCGGGGTCGACCCGTCCCGACCCGCTGGAGGTCGCCGCGACGACCGACCTGCTGGCCTTGGTCTTGCGTGGCGGCTGCGGAGTCGTTGACGGTCTCGAGCTGGTCTCCGCCGTGTCGGACGACGACGTGGCGGCTGACCTCGCCTCCGTGGCAGCGGCCGTCCGGTGGGGTATGCCGTGGGCGCGGGCCTGGGCAGCTGTCGGCCCCGGCTGGTCAGCTGTCGGACGTGCCCTGGTGCTGGCCGATTCGCTGGGCGTCGCTCCGAGCGATCCCTTGGCTCGGGCTGCGGTCGATCAGCGACGTGACCATGCGCATCGGCTCGAGATCGGCACGGCCCGCCTCGGCGTGCGCATCGTGCTGCCCTTGGGGTTGGCGTTCCTGCCGGCCTTCGTCTTGCTGGGTCTGGTGCCACTCGTGCTTGCGTTGGCCGGTGAACTCTGGCGCGGGTGACCTCAGTCGGGCGCACTGGACACACCCGACGCGGGACGGGGCACCCGATGCGCGGGACGGGCTCATAGCCGGCGCGCCCGTTCCGACGGGGTCCGAGGCGGTCCGTCGAGATCAGTCGGTGGTCAGTCGGTGGTCAGTCGGTGGTCAGTCGGTGGTCACCAATTGCGGTTGGAGCACCGCGAGGGAGGTGAAACCACCCGAGACGTTGGCGGACGGCATACCGGCTGCTGCGAGCGTGCGATGGGCGAGGTACGAGCGGAACCCCGATGCGCAGTGGACGACGATCGGGCGGCCGGCAGCCAGTTCGCGCACCCGGTCGACGGATTCGGCGACCTGCGGTTGCGGGATGAGCGTGGCTCCGGCGATATGGCCGCGCTCCCACTCGCCGGGATTGCGCACGTCGAGCACGAACTGCTGCTCCGGGTCGATCCCGACCGCGGGATCGTGCTGGGTCAACGCTCCGTGCAGCACGTTGTCGGCGATCATGCCGAGCATCATCACCGGGTCCTTGGCCGAGCCAAAGGGAGGTGCGTAGCTGAGGTCGAGGTCGACCAGGTCGTCGGCGTGCAAGCCGCCGCGGGCGGCGGTCGCGATGACGTCGATGCGCTTGTCGACGCCGGCGCGTCCAGCGCCCTGAGCGCCGAGGATGCGCCCGTCGGGGGCGAAGTGCAGCAGCAGATGCATCGTCTCGGCGCCGGGGTAGTAGCCGGCGTGGTGGCCGCTGTGCGTCCGCGCGGTGTGGAACTGCCGCCCTTCCAGGGCGCGGCGCGAGGCGCCGGTCATCCCGACGACGAGGTCGAAGACGCGCACGATCGCGGTCCCGAGCGGCCGCGGTGACCGGCGGTGGCCAGCGTCGAGCGCGTTGACGGCGGGGTGCGGCTCGGCCGAATCCGTCGACTCCGAAGGCTGGTCCGACGTGCCGTTCACGCCAGCCGTGGCGACGCGGGGCGTGGCCCACCTCGCGATGATCGCATCGGCAGCGACCCGACCGCCGCGGTTGGCCGGGGTCGCCAACGCCACCGGGGCGACGACTCCGGTGACTGCGTGGACACTCGCCGTCGCATCGCCGACGGCCCAGATGAACGGGTCCGATGTCTGCTGATCTGCGTCGACGACGATCGCGCCACCGTCGGTGAGGGCCAAGCCGGCCGCAGCGGCAAGCTCGCTGCGGGGCTTCACGCCGACCGACAGCACGACGAGGTCGGTCGGCAGGACCGTGCCGTCGGCGAGGGTGACGACCGGTCGGCCGTCTCGGTCGGCGATGGTCGTGGCGGCCACCCCTTCATGTACGGCGACGCCATGGGCCTCGAGTTCGGCACGCACATGGTGGGCGATCTCGGGGTCGACGACTGGCAGCACATGCGGTGCGGCCTCGATGATCGCGACCTCCAGCCCGGCGTGGCGCAGGCCCTCGGCGGCCTCCAGCCCGATGAACCCGGCCCCGAGCACGACTGCGCGCTGAGCGCCCTCGGTGACCCAGCCGCGGATCACATCTGCGTCGGGCACGGTGCGGAGGGTGCGCACCCGCGGGTGGTCGATGCCCGGGATCGGGGGCGTCACGACATACGCGCCGGGGGCCAAGACGAGGGCGTCGTAACCGACCACCTCGGTGCCACCGTCGGCCGCTTCCAGGGTGACCGTCCGGGCAGCCCGGTCGATCGAGGTCGCGGTGGTGCGGCTGCGGACCTCGAGCCGCAAGGTGCGCGCGAGCGAGGTCGGGGTGTGCAGAAGCAGGCTGCGGCGCGCCTCGATCTCGCCGCTGACGTAATAGGGCAGGCCGCAGTTGGCGAACGAGACCTCCTCGCCTTGCTCGACGACGATGATGCGCGCGCGCTCGTCACGTCGGCGCAACCGCGCCGCGGCGCTCATCCCTCCGGCGACTCCACCGACGACGACAACTGTCCGCATTGCTCCACGATCCGCGCTCACAAGTCCACCATCCTATACCCCTAGGGGTATCGCTTTGTGCACATCCTCCTCGTGATCGTCCCACCGTCCACAGCCCGGCGTGCATGGCTGGCGAGGTGATCCCTGCCGCTCACAGGATGGCTGCGATGACAGTAGCCAGAGCTTGAGGAGGACGACATGGTGTGCAGGTGTTGGGCGCGGACGGTGGGCCCGGTGCGGGCTCGGTTGCGTCGAGTGCGGTGCCGGCTCGACGCCGGGATGACGACGGCGGAGTATGCCGTGGGGACGCTGGCCGCCGTAGCGATGGCCGTGGCTCTCATCGCGGTCGCTCGCTCGGATGCGGTGCGGGGCGCCCTCGCGCGGGTTATCCAGACTGCATTGGGCGCTGGTGGCTAAGGTGCGGGTCGGGCTGCTGGGGATCTGCGGCTCGCAGGGCTCCCGCTCCGGTGCGAAGGGTCAGCGCCGCGATCGCGGGATGGCCAGCGTCGAGGTGGCCCTGGCTCTTCCCGTGGTCGTGACCCTCCTGGCGGTGTGCGTCGGCGCCGTGTCGTTGGGCGTCGACCGGGTCCGCTGCGTCGATGCCGCGCGGCTGGCTGCGCGGGCGTTGGCTCGCGGCGACGACTCGGGCACTGCGCTGGCTCTGGCTCGGACCGCAGCACCGCCGGGTGCCGCTGTCGCGGTCAGTTCGTCGGCCGATCGGGTGACGGTCACCGTGACGAGCGTTCGATCGGTGGGTTGGCTGGGTCGTTTCGAGGTGGCGGGGAGTGCGACCGGGCAGCGCGAGGCTTCCGGAGCGGCTGACCCGTGAGGGGCGCTGCGCGCCGGACGCCAGTCCGTCGGGACGGTGGGCGCGGGGCTCGGGGCGTGCGGCATGGTGCGACGGACGCCAGCAGGCGAGGCCGTAGGCATGTCCGTCGGCGGGCCCGGCCGGACCCCTTGTATGTCGGGCCGGGCCGTCGGTATGCCGCGCGGGGCCGTCGATACGTCCGGCAAGTCCCACGGCGCGACCGCGGGAGTGTGACCGTGCTCGCGGCTGCCATCGCGGCGATCGTCGTGGCGCTCAGTGTTGGCGCGGCTGCGGTCGTCACGGCAGTGGCTACTGCGCATGCGGCGCGCAACGGGGCGGATCTCGCGGCTCTGGCGGTCGCTTCCCAAGCACTGTCGGCGGACCCTGTCACGGCGTGCGCCACGGGCGCCGGGATCGCTGCGGCCAATGGTGGCGTGATGACCGGCTGTTCGGTCTTGAGTTCGGGCGTGGCTCAGGTCGAGGTGACGGCCACCTGGCACCGGGGGCCGTGGCGGCTGTCCTCGACCAGCACTGCCCGCGCCGGTCCAGGCTGACGCAGCCCCTCCACGGCAGCGATACGGCGGACCCATGAAACAGTGAGGTTAGCCTCCGTCTTTCATGAGTCCGTGAGGCCGCTGCCGTGAGGTAGCTGGATGAGTGCGGGGACCGCGGATCGGAGT
>JBGAQV010000085.1:0-12875 GCA_044220505.1 Dermatophilaceae bacterium | reverse complement strand
CCTGCCCGAAGTCCCACAGCACCGTGGTACCGGCGCCGACCTCGACACCGGGTTGCCGGGCCAGCAGCGCGAAGGTGGGGGTTCCGCTGGCGACCACGTTGGGGACCGGCAGGCCCTCGGCGCGCATCTGCTCGCGGCGACGCAGCCGGGCGGCGTCCTGCAACGCCCGACGGATGGTGTCGGACCGGCTCTCGCCGTGCCGCGCGAGCGAATCGAGCAGCGCCTCGGTGGCCTCGTCGCAGTGGAACGCCACCTGTGTCATACGACAGCCTTACATCTGTACGTCAACGCTCATTCTGGTGGCGGGCCAGCACGACCGACATCGGGTCGTCGGCGTCGAGCAGCACGCTGACGATCGAGTCGCCGGTGCTCATCCGGTGATCGGACCACACCAGCTCGATCCCCGCAGCCGCAAACGGCGCAGCCGGGTCCGACCCCATGTATGCCGCCCCACCCGTGCCCGACAGATAGCCGGTGCCGCTCACCAGGCCCACCTGCTCGACCAATCGGGCGACGCCCGCGTGCACCGGCGGCGCCGTCACGACCAACGGGGTGGTGATCCCGAGCAGCTCGCGCACCACGCCGATGAGCGCCAGGTTGACCTGGTCAAGGGTCTGCTCCCCGTCGACCCGACACCCGGCGATCCGATCGAGCAGGTCCACCCCGCGGGTGCGCCAGTGCCGCGCCACGGCATACCGGCCCCGCACCACATCGCAGAGGCGACCTTGCCAGCCATCGCGCACCAGCACGGAGGTGATCGGCACGAGGGCCGGCTTGCCGACGAGCTCGTGGGAGCACCAGCGCTCGCGCATCGTCACGCGCCGCTGATAGCCGTGCTTCTGGAACTGGTCGTGCACCGCCACGATGAAGACGTCGGACACCGCCATCTTGAACCAGAACCCCGAGTAGGGCAGCAGGTCGGGTTGGTGGATGCCGACCAGCCGGCGCTGACCCGGCGCGAGCGCCGGGAGCGGCGGGAGCGGCGGGAACTCGGCCGGCGTCACGACCGCACCAGCAGTCACGACCGGACCAGGCGCACCAGCGCGTACTGCTCGGCGAACTCGGTCAGGCGCATGTTGCCGACCGCTCGCGCGATGTCCTTGACCGAGTTCATCGGATGCGCTCCGCCGGGGCTCTCGGATTCGTATGCCGCGCACGCACGCCGCTTGAGCTCGGCCTGTTCGTCGGTGAGCGCCTCGAAGACGTTCCAGCGCAGGTCGGTCGGATAGAGGTTGAGGTCATAGGCCGCGATGTCGTAGACGAGCACGGTCGGCGGGAACCAGTGCGACGAACTCATCGACGCCCGAGATGCCCGCATCCCCGCCTCGTAGACGGCGATGTGATCCTGGTGCAGCGACGGATAGGGCAGATAGACCTCGTCCGGCCGGAACTCGCCGAACTGGCGGTCCAATTCGCGCACCAACCGGGGCATGTCCTGGTCGAGCGCTGTGTCGGCCAGGCCCAGAGCCACGGAGTCGGTCACCCCGAGCAGGTCCAAGGCGCGGGCGTGTTCGGCGGCACGCACCGGCCCCGAGTCGGCGACGGCCACCACCCGGCACTGCGGGCCGTATTTCGCGAGCAGACCGCCACACCCAAGCGACTCGTCGTCCATGTGGGGGGCAATGACCAACCTGCGCATGATCGCGGAGTCTAGGGCGTGTCGCGGTGCTCAGCCGGGGCCGCAGCCGAGCCGACTGATCCAGCCGATCCCGTCGAACCCATTGATCCAGCCGACCCCGACAACCCAGCCAGTCCGGCCGACTCGACGACGAGGGCCACGGCCTTCTCCCCGACCGGCCGGGGTAGCACCGGCAGCACGCGGTCCACCAGACCGGCATACTGGCGCACCCGCGAGGCGGTGAGGCCGCGCGCGGTGCTGCGCACCAGCGCGGACCACGGATCCTGGCGCACACGCTTCGCGCCCGCGCCGGCTCCGCCCCCTGCCTCAGTCGCCCCCTGCCGTGCCGGCGCGTCCTGCGCAGCCAGCGGTGCGGTGCCGTGCTTGCGCTCGAAGGCCCGACGTGACGCCCCCGACGAGAAGGCCCGGGTCGCGCGTTCGACAGTGGTCATCGCAGTCGAGTGGTGCGCGCACGCGACGTCCGGCGCGATGTGCACCGGCACGCCGACCCGGTGCAGCCGATAGCCCCAGTCGATGTCCTCCATGCCATAGGCGCGGAAGGCCTCGTCGTAGGGCCCGATCCGGTCATAGGTGGCGCGCGAGGTGGAGACATTGCCGCACCAAAAGCGCCAGGTCTGGTCGGCAGGAGCCTGGTATGCCGTCGCACGGATTCGCCGGTCGGCCGCCTCGCCATAGGCCCGGCTGTAGGGCGTGGCCGGGAAGACGTCCCAACACATCCCGACGATGCCGACCTCTTCGCCGCGGGCCCAGGCCGCCTCGTGGTGGGCGACGTGTCGCGCGACATAGTCGGTCCCGGGCTCGAGGTCGTCGTCGGCTCGGATGAGCACGTCGCCCTCGGCGGTGGCGAAACCGGCGTTGAGCGCAGCAGCCCGACCCTGGTTCTCCGGGAAGACGACCCCGCGCACGGGGTGGTCGACGGCATACCGGGCCACGACGGCCGCGCTGTCGTCGACGTCGCCGTCGAGCACGACGACGACCTCCCAGTCGCTGCCCTGCTGCGCGACGAGCGCGTCGAGGATGCGCGGCAGGCGTTCGGCTCCCCCGCGCGACGGGATGACCACACTCCCCCGCGTCATAGAGCGCACGCTAACACCGCACCGACCCCGCCACAGACACATGTGTCGACAAAACAGCCCTCTGTCATCAGAAAGACCGTCAGCAGAACCGCGGCACATGGTGGGCCGCCTGGCGCTGCCACCACGGCCAATCGTGAGCCACGTCGTGGCCCCACACGTCGAGGTCGACCCGCAGCCCCTGATCGCGCAGCAATCCGGCCATGTGCACCGTCGAGGCCAGCGCCCCGGTCGTGTCCTCCCACCGCCCCTGCCCGACGGTGAGCACGACGTGCAGCCGCGCGCGCAACCAGTCCAGGTGCTCGCCACCCAGGTCAGGCACGAACCAGGTGGGATTGGTGGAGTATGCCGTGCGGCCGGGTTCGCCCCACGCCCGCCACTGGGTGGGGTCGTAGCACCCGGACAACCCCAAGACATCGGGAAACAGGTCGGCCCGGCGCAGCGCGATGGCCAGCGCCCGATAGGCCCCGAGGCTGGCTCCCATGACTAGGGCGCTGTCGGCTCCGGGGCTGTCGGTGCCGATCCACTCGCAGACCGTGCCGATGATCCAGTCCTGATAGGCGATCTCGCGCCGGGCTCGCTCCTCCAGCGGCAGCCAGGGGTCCGACCAGCCCTGGTCGTCGAAGGCGTCGACGCCATAGAGCTTGATCCGGCCCGCGTCGATGAGCGGCGCCAGCGCCGAGACCAGCCCCTTCTCCTCGGCCTCCCAGGCCCGGCCGTATTCACTGGGGAAGGCGATGACCGGCCGCCCCCAATGGCCGTAGCGCAGCACCGACCCCGGCCGCCCGAACGGCGTGCCCAACTCGACGTAGACGCGCTCCACGCTCAGCCCTCCTCTGGCCAGGCGGCGGCGACGACCTGTGGCAGCAACGGGTCGAGCAGGTTGCGCCAACAGGTGAAGGTGTGGCCGTCGCGGCGGGTCGCTCGCTGCACCGGCACCCCGAGACCCTCAAGCCGCGCGGCCATGGCGAGGTTGTTGTGCCGGTTCTCCTCCGCCGTGCCCCAGCCCATCGAGACGGCCGGACGGCTGGGCGGCGACCCCACGGCATACACCTCGTCGATGAACCCACGCAGCCGCGCCCAGTGCTCGAATCCGCTTTCGTGCGAGTCGAATTCGTCGGTGAAGAAGGACCCCGAAAGCAGCAACAAACCCGCGAAGGTGCCGGGATACCGCCACTCGGCATGCAGCGCCGCGAGCCCGCCGAGGCTGGGGCCGGCGAGGATCGGGCGCCCTCGGGTGGGCAGCGCCTCGCGCAGCGCGGGCACCGCCTGCTCGACCAGCCAGGCCGCGTATGCCGGGTTGGCGGCATACATCGCGGTGCGGTGTTGCGGGGGCAGCAGCGCGACCCGGAGGGCGGGCAGTCGGCCCGCCGCCCCGAGCGCCGCGACCGCGTCGGTGAGCGCACCGAGGCGGTCGAACTCCGGACCGTCGTGGGCGATGAGCAGCGGCAGCTCGGTGCCGGCGGCGTCTGGCGGCGACCACACCTGGACCTCGAGCTCGCCGGCGGGAGCCTCGTCGGCGGGAGCCTCGTCGGCGGGAGCCTCGTCGGCGGGAGCGAGCGCGCGGATCTGCACGGTCTGGCAGACCATCGGCCGGCGGGCTCCGGCGAGCCACCCCGGTGGCGCATACCCGGGCAGCGGGAGCCAGGACGGGCCGCTGAACGGGCCCGAGACGCGCAGCGGATTGCCCGGGTCGGCGACCATGGTGCGCTCGCCCGGCGCATCCGGGTGCCCCGCGGTGAACTCGTATTCCAGCCGGTCGAGGTCGAGGCCGGCCAACGGCCAGCTGCGCTCCCACCCGCCGGGCACCGGCTCCAGGTGATCGGGCGGGGGCGGCTGCGACCCGCGGCGCCCGTCGGGGGTGGGCAGATCGAGGTAGTACCAGATCCGCGGGTCGATGAGCTCGTGCCGCGGATCGGGGTAGCGGAAGACGATCTCGTCATGGGTGAGCGTGGTCCGGAAGTCCCCCGGCCCCGGCGCCGCGGCCGGATCGGCAGCACCCGCGTCGGCACCCGCGTCGGCACCCACGGCAGCATCGGGCACGCCGCCGGTGGCGCACAGCAGCGCGGGGAGGTCGGTCACCCGCAGGAGGTTAGCCGCACTGGGCGGCTGGCGTCGGGTCGTTGGGCCCGTCGGTGTGCCGTTCCAGCCGGCGCACCGACGGCACGAGCAACACCAAGAACAGGGTGCCGACGATGACCGCGGCGACGACCCACAACCACGCGCGGTAGCCGAACGCCTCGGCGACCGGCCCGGTGAGCGCAAACCCGATCGGCCGGGCGATGAACGACCCCGCCACGTCGAAGGAGAACACCCGGGCCAGTTTGTCGGGCGGGATGTTCTGTTGGATCGCCAGGTCCCAGTTGACGCTGAAAATCTCCAAGCCGAAGCCATGGAGGAACGCCCCCACGAGCACCCAATGCAGGCCCGCTCCGGCAGCCAGCGCGGCCGGGAAGCACGCGGTGAGCGCGAGCAGGATCGTGCCGGCATACACGAGCCGTCGCGGCCGCCACCGCAAGGTGACCAGCCCGCCGATCATGAACCCGACCATGAGCACCCCGAGCGCCCAGCCCCACGCGGCCTCCCCGAAGTCGTCCTTGACGACGATCGGCCCGAGCACCCCCTGCGCCCCGCCGTAGAACAGGTGGTAGATCAGCGCCTGCGCGATAAGGGCCCACAACCAGGTATGCCGGAACACCTCCCGAGCGCCCGCGACCGCCTCGGCGAGCATCGACGGCTTCTCGGCCGTCGGCGCCGCCGGTGCCAGCCGCAACAGTGAGAAGAAGATCGTCGCCAGCGCGAAGGTCGCGGCGTCGACGGCGACGGCCCACCCCGGCCCCACCGCGGCGACGACCATGCCCGCGGCACTGAAGCCGAAGACCATCGCCGTATTGGTGAGCAGCCGCCGGATGGTCACGGCCTGAGCCAGCAGCTCGGGCGGCACCACCTGTGAGGTGGCGGCCTGCGAGCTCGGGCTGGACAGGGAGGCGACACACCCGGTGAGCACCTGGCTGATCGCGAGCAACGTAATGCTCGACCAGCCGCCGATGAGGCTCGCGGCGACGAAGGCCTGGATGATCGCCAACACCGCCGACGAGCCCTGCATCATGAGCGAGCGCGGCAGCCGGTCCCCGAGGACGCCTCCGACCAGCGTGGTCACCACCTGGGCCAGCGCGTATGCCGCCAGGACGATGCCGAGATCGGTCGCGGAGCCGCCGAGATGCAGGACGGCGAAGGCCAGCGCCACCGGCGAGAAGGCATTGCCGAAAGAACTCGTCGCGTGACCCACGGTGAGGTTCCGGAAGGCCGTGTACTGCCAGGGGTGCGACAGCACAGGCTCCTCGGCGACGAGAGGCATGGGAGTTACCGTAGAGCGTCGGCCCGCGAAGTGCGCGTCGAAACGGCATACCGGAGGCCGACTTTCGGCGTCCCCGCGGCGCGCCGGGCCCGACACGCCGAGGCGACGACGCCCGCTTGAGGCCTGGCAGCACCCGCTGGCAGCACCCCCGGCCGGCGGTCTAGGACTCTAGGACGCGGCGAGCAGCTCGGCGATGCGCTCGAGGGTGCGGTTCATATTGCGCTCGGTCATCGGGGCCATCCGGCGGACGGCCAGCTTGCTCAGCGGGCCTTCCGTGCGCAGGTCCCAGCTCTGCTTGACCAGGGTGCCGCCCTCGACCGGCTCCAGCTCGTAGCGCCAGATACGGCCGGTGATGAACCGGTCCAGCGGAGCCGCGGCGAGGGTCTGCCAGGCGATCCGCCGGTTTTCGTCGAACTCGACGACGACATTGCGGGTGCTGTACGCGACCCCGAGCAACATGTCCATCCCGAAGGAGTCACCCAGCGCGAGCCGACGACCCCCGCCGCGGGATGCCTTGACGGTGCCCGAACCGTCGATGTCGACATGCCGGGCAGGGTCGGCGAGGAGGTCGAAAACAGCCACCGGCGACGCCCGGATCACGCGTTGCACGGTGAGGACGTCGCCGGTGAGACTCATGGCCCAAACCTAGTGGGCCCAGCGGTGGAGATCAGATCTTGTCGGTGTGCGCTTCCCAGGGGGTTGGGGCGTCGTGGACATCGGCGACCTCGCTGTCGGCGTCGAGGGTGCCGTCGAGCATGGGGGCGTGCGAGGTCTGCGCGGCGGTGACGTCGGCGGCCGGCATACCGGTCGCGCGGCCGACCTCTTCGGGGGTGAGGGCCATGCCCTCGTCGGTGGCGCGAGCCCAGTCCTCGTCGGTCGCATCGGCGACCACCGGGCCGGGACGCTTGGCGGCGAGCTTGTCGACGCCGGTCTCGACCTGGGTGCGGACCTTGGTGACCTGGTCGTGGTACTTGCCGTCGGTCTTGTCGTCGATGACGGCGCTGGCCTTGTCCAGCAGCGCGCTGACCTTCTCGCGGTTGTCGTGGGCCAGGTCGCCGGCGTGCGCGACGGCCTTCTTGACGGCGTCTTCGGTGGCTCGGGTGAGCTCGTCGAGGCGCCGGTCGAGGTCGAGTTCGTCGAGCTTGGCCTTGAGGGTCTCGGTGATGGTGGACATGTGGTCCCCCTACTGCTTTCCGTTGGTGTTCGGTTGGTATTCGGATGGTGCGGATGAGTGGTGATCCCTGCCACACCTGGTGGTGTGACCGGAGGCGCGTCGTGCGTGCGCGTCATCGGGGGCAACGAGGCCGCCGTCGGGGGTGTTCCCGGCCGTGCCTATGATGTCGGCGTGCCGTTGCTCGCCATCGGCGTCTCGCACCATGACGTCGGGTCGGAACAGCTGGCAACTCTCGGTGGTCAAGCCGACTCCCTTGTCAACAACATCCGCGAATCCGACTGCGCGATCACCGGATTGGTGGCCCTGGTCACCTGCAACCGGTTCGAGATCTACCTCGAGTCGAGCGAGTTCCACTCCGGAGTCGAGGCCGCCCTCGACGCTCTGGCCGCCCACGGAGTCGCCCCGGAGGTCCTCGCGGCCGTCCAGGTCTTCGCCGATTCAGGCGCGGTCGAGCACCTCTTCGACGTCGCCTGCGGGCTGGACTCGATGGTGGTCGGTGAGGCCGAGATCCACGGTCAAGTGCGTGCCGCGCTCGCCGCCGCCGACGCGGCCGGCACGTCGGGCCCGACCCTGCACCGGCTCTTCCAAGAAGCTCTCGCCACCGCCAAAGCGGTCGCCAGCCAGACCACCCTCGGCGCGACCGGCCGCTCGATCGCCTCGGTCGGTCTGGACCTGCTCGAGCGCCGGCACGGCCCGGTCGAGAGTCGCCGTGCGCTCGTGCTCGGCACCGGCGCGTATGCCGGTGTGGTCGTCGCGACGCTCACCCGCCGTGGCTGCACGGAGATCGCAGCCTACTCCCAGACCGGTCGGGCCGGAGCCTTCGCGGCCAGCCATCCCGGCGTGCGGGCGGTCAGCCCGGACGGGCTGGAAGCCGAGCTACGGCATACCGATCTCGTCGTCAGCGCGAGTGGCTCCGGCGAGCGCGTCCTGAGCCCCGAGATCCTCGGCGCGCGGCGCAGCGACGCCGCGGCCGGCGTGCGCGAGCCGCGGGTGCTGCCGATTCTCGACCTCAGCGCCCGGGGTGATGTGCCCGCCGAGCTGGCCGCCCTCGTCGACGTCGATGTCATCGGGATCGACGAGATCGGAGCGCATGCCCCCGCGGCGCATACCGACGCCATCCTCGCCGCGCGAGACCTCGTGGCCCGGGCGGTCACGGCATACCAGCATGTAGAGCAAGGGCGCACCGCCGCCCCGGCCGTGACGGCGATGCGCGCCCACGTCATGTCCCTCATCGAGGCCGAGATCGAACTCGCCCGCCGTCGCTACCCCACCGACACCGCCGACGCGGTCGCTCGAGCGCTGCACCGCGTGTCCGGCGCGCTGCTGCACACCCCCTCGGTGCGCGCGGTCGAGCTGGCCCGCACCGGCGGGCTGGATGACTACCGGCGCGCCATGCACACCCTCTTCGGGATCGAGGTCTCCTGATGCTCCGGCTCGGCACCCGCGCGAGCGTGCTCGCCCGCACCCAGTCCGGCCAGGTCGCGGCGGCGGTCACCGCTGCCACCGGTATGCCGTGCGAGCTCGTCCCGATCCGCGCCGAGGGCGACGACACCCGGATCCCGCTCGACGCGCCGCCGCGGCCAGGGGCGTTCGTGGCCACGCTGCGCGACGCGCTGCTGGCCGGCCGCGTCGACCTCGTCGTGCACTCCTACAAGGACCTGCCCAGCGCACCGGTGCCCGGCCTCGTCGTCGCAGCCGTGCCCCAGCGCGCTCCGGCCCAGGACGTCCTCGTGGCGCGCGACGGGCTCACCCTGGCGCAGCTGCCGGTCGGCGCGCGGGTCGGCACGAGCAGCCCGCGCCGGGCCGCGGCCCTGCTGCGGTTGCGCCCCGACCTGGCCTTCGTCCCCGTGCGCGGCAACATCGACACCCGAATCTCCTTGGCGCACAACGGCACTGTCGACGCGGTGATGCTCGCGCTGGCGGGCTTGCACCGAGTGGGACGTGCCGCCGAGGCCACCGAGGTCTTCGACGTCACCGACATCGTGCCGGCTCCCGCCCAGGGGGCACTCGCAGTCGAATGCCGCGCGGAGTCACCGCTGGCCGAGTCGCTCGCAGCGCTGGACCACCTGCCCTCTCGCCTGGAAGTCATCGCCGAGCGCGCGGTCCTGGAAGGTATCGAGGCCGCGTGCACCACCGCCGTCGGTGCTCGCGCCACCTGGTCGCCCGGGCGCCTCGACCTCGTCGCCGAGCTCTCTGGCCACCGGGGGGTCGCCTACATCAGCCGGTATGCCGTGGTCGACCTTCCCGAGTCCGACCCGGCTGCGGCGCGCGGCACGGCATACGACCTGGGCCGGCTCGTCGCCGAGGCCCTCCTGGAAGGAACCCCGTGACCCAGCCGCACCGCTCCCCCGACCCGCTGCCCCCCGCCGGGGCGGGCGCCTCGGCCGCGCTCCCGCCCGACCACCCCCTCGTCGACGGCCGGACGGCCACCGCGCCGCTCGTGCGCGCCTACCGCGGCGAGCGCACCAGCCACCGTCCGATCTGGATGATGCGCCAGGCCGGGCGCTCGTTGCCGGAATACCGGGCAGTGCGTGCGGGCATCGCGATGCTCGACTCGTGCCTGCGCCCCGACCTCGCCGCGGAGATCACCTGCCAGCCGGTGCGCCGCCACGGGGTCGACGCCGCGATCTTCTTCTCCGACATCGTCGTGCCGCTGCGGCTGGCCGGGGTGGGCGTCGACATCGTGGCCGGCGTCGGACCGGTCATGGACCATCCGGTGCGCACCGCCGCCGACGTCGCCGCCCTTCCCGAGCTGGACCCCGCCGCGCTGGCACCGATCACCGAAGCGGTCGGGCTCGCCGTCGCCGAACTCGGGTCGACCCCGCTCATCGGGTTCGCCGGGGCACCGTTCACCGTCGCGAGCTACCTCATCGAGGGCCGCCCGAGCCGCGACTACGTCCACACCTTGGCGTTGCTGCACGACGAACCCGAACTGTGGCACCGGCTGCTCTCCTGGGTCGCCCGCACGACCGGCGCCTTCCTGCGCGCCCAGGCCGTGGCCGGGGCCAGCGCGCTGCAGCTGTTCGACTCGTGGGCCGGAGCGCTCACCCCGCAGGAGTATGCCGTGGCCTCGGCTCCGCACTCGGCCGCGGTCCTCGCGTCGGTCGCCGACCTCGGGGTGCCGCGCGTGCATTTCGGCACCCGCACGGGGCCGTTGCTCGTGGCGATGCGCGATGCCGGAGCCGACGTCATGGGGGTCGATGCGCAGACCTCGTTGCGCCAGGCGAATGCGTTGCTCGGGGGACACACTCCTTTGCAGGGCAATATCGACCCGGAGTTGCTGGCCGCGCCGTGGGAGGACCTGGCCCGGCATACCCTCGGTGTTCTTGCCGATGGACAGGACGCCCCCGGGCATGTGGTCAATCTGGGACACGGCGTGCCGCCGACCACCGACCCCGATGTGCTGACTCGACTGGTCACCCTCGTGCACGAGCACCCCGACCCAGCCGTCGGCGCTGAGCCGGCTGGCTCACCCCTGTCTCGGGAGCCGGCGTGACGGCACGGTTGCTCGTCGTCGGCGGCGGCATCACCGGGCTGGCCGCCGCGTGGGAGGGCGAGCGCGCCGGCGCGGAGGTGACCGTCGTCGAGTCCAGGTCGCGGTGGGGCGGCAAGGTGCACACCGAACGGGTCGACGGGTTCGTCGTCGAGCACGGGCCCGACGCGTTCGTCGCCTATCGCCCGGCCGGCCTGGCCCTGATCCGGGATGTGGGCCTCGACGACGAGGTCGTCACCGTCAACCCCGGTCGCTCGGTCTCCATCCGGGTGGGTGGTCGGATGCACCCGATCCCGCAGGGGATGGGCTTGGTGCTGCCGCAGCGGATCGGCCCGTTCGTCACCACCGGGTTGTTGGGTTGGCGGCAGAAGCTGCGCGCCGGTCTTGACCTCGTGCTGCCGCGCCGGTTGGGTGAGGCGGACATGTCGATCGGCGCCTTCCTGCGCGCCCGGCTCGGTGCCGGGGTCGTCGAGCGCCTGGCCGACCCCATGGTCGGAGGCATCTACGGCGCGTCGCTGGACGAGCTGAGCCTGGATGCCGTGCTGCCTTCGCTGCGCGACAACGAGCGCACCCACCGCAGCCTGCTGCTCGCCGCCTGGGCCCAGGGTCGCGCCCGTCGGGGTGAGCGGGCTAGCGCCACGGCGAGCGCGCCGGTCTCACCGTTCCGCAGCCTTGCCGGGGGGCTCGGCACGCTCGTCGAGCGGCTGGTCCAGCGGCTCACCGAGGCGGGTGCCACGCTACGCCTGCAGACCTACCCGCTCTCGATCGACCCGCTCTCGATCGACCCGGCGGTCGGCAGGGCGGCACCCACGCGGGTGCGCTTCTCCGACGGGTCGGAGGAGACTTTCGACGGCGTCGTCCTGGCCGCGGGCGCCGCGGCCTGCGCCGACCTCCTCGCCCCGCATGCACCCAGCACCGCCGCCGCCCTGAACGAGATCCGACACAGCTCGACCGCCGTCGTCACGCTCGGCTACCCCGCCGACGCGTTCCCCGCCCCGGTCGCCACCCAGGGCTGGCTGGACGCCGGCCCGGCTCCGGCGAGCGGGGTGACCGTGAGTTCGGTGAAGTGGCCCGGCCGCGCCACCGACGGTCAGGTCCTCGTGCGGGTCTTCGTCCCCGACAAGGTCGCCCTGCGGTCGCCGCAGTCACCTCCCGCCAGCGCCAGCGCCACTCCCGTCGCCGCACCCAGCGCTCCGGCCACCCCTACTGCTGGCAGTGCTCTTGCCGCAGGCAGTGCTCTTGCCGCAGACAGCGACACCGGGCTGCTGGCCCGGATCGAGCCGTATGCCGCCGACCTGCTAGGTGCCACCCTGCCGCCGACCTTCCGGCGGGTCACCCGCTGGCGCGAGGTCATGCCGAAATACACCGTCGGCCACCTCGACCGGGTGAGCCGAGCGGAGGCGGGCCTCACGGCATACCCGACCTGGCAGGTCGCGGGTGCGGCGCTGCGCGGAGTCGGCATCCCCGACTGCATCGCCGACGGCCGCCGCGCCACCCGCGCCGTGCTGGCTGCCCTGAACGAGTCCACCCCCACGTGAGTGGAAAGAAGCGCACCGCGACGGTGCGTAACTCTCCACTCACTCCCCACCCCGAGGAGCAAGACCGATGAAACCGATCGCCCGAGCCACCGCACGCGAGATCAACGAGACCATCCGTTACACCTGCTGGGCGGTGTTCGCGCGCGGCGACGAACCGGGCGAGCGGGCCGAGGAGCGGCTGCAGGCCTGCCTCGACGCGCTCGCCGAGCAGGACGTCGTCGTGCGTGGGCTCTACGACGTGTCGGGGATGCGGGCCGACGCCGACGTCATGGTCTGGCTGCATGCGCCGACCGCCGAGCAGGTGCAAGCCGCCGTGCGCCGCATCCGCCGCGAGGGCCTCGGCGAGTGCGCCGATCTCGTCTTCAGCGGGGTCGCCATGCACCGGCCGGCCGAGTTCAACAAGGGCCACGTGCCGGCCTTCATGACCGGCGCGCCCGCACAGGACTGGGTCGTCGTCTACCCGTTCGTGCGGTCCTACGAGTGGTACTACATCGACCCGGCGAAGCGTTCGCACATGCTGCGCACCCACGGCGGCGCGGCGCGCGAGTTCCCCGACGTGCTCGGCTCGACGACCCAAGCGTTCGCGCTCGGCGACTACGA
>JBGAQV010000084.1:0-12890 GCA_044220505.1 Dermatophilaceae bacterium | reverse complement strand
CGGATAGGACTTTAGGAGACCCACCATGGCTCGTTACACCGGCCCCATCACCAAGAAGTCGCGTCGGCTCAAGGTCGACCTCGTCGGCGGCGACAAGAACTTCGAGATGCGCCCCTTCCCGCCCGGCCAGCATGGCCGTCGCCGGGTGCAGGAGAAGGAATACCTCACCCAGCTGTCGGAGAAGCAGAAGGCTCGTTTCTCCTACGGCGTCATGGAGAAGCAGTTCATCCGCTACTACAAGGAAGCCGCAAACCGTCCCGGCAAGACCGGTGACAACCTGCTGCAGATCCTCGAGTCGCGCCTGGACAACGTCATCTACCGCGCCGGTCTGGCCCGCACCCGCCGGCACTCCCGGCAGCTGGTGACCCACGGTCACTTCGAGGTCAACGGCGTGCGCGTCGACGTTCCTTCCTACCGGGTGGAGCAGTTCGACATCATCACGATCCGCAAGCAGTCGATCGAGTCCTTCCCGTTCGAGCTGGCCCGCCAGACCTACGGCGAGCGACCCGTCCCGGCCTGGATGCAGGTGATCGAGGGCACGCTGCAGATCCTCATCCACCAGCTGCCCGTCCGCGAGCAGATCGACACCGTGCTCACCGAGCAGCTCATCGTCGAGTACTACTCCAAGAACTGACACCGCCACACGCCGGTATGCCGTCCGGCCGGGCAGGTGCCCCGCGCACCTGACCGAGCCGCACGGCATACCGGCGGGGCAGTGCGCCGAAGGACCGGGACGCAGACAGAGGCACCCGGCCCGGCAGGGCGGCAAGTCCCTGCGCTACGCGAGGCGTCAAATAGCGGTCGCCTTGTGGGAAAGGAATCACCGTGCTCATTGCACAGCGTCCCGTGCTCACCGAAGAGGTCGTGGCTGACAACCGCAGCCGCTTCGTCATCGAGCCGCTCGAGCCTGGCTTCGGCTACACGCTCGGCAACTCCCTGCGTCGCACCCTGCTGTCCAGCATCCCCGGTGCCGCGGTCACGTCGTTGCGGATTGACGGCGTGCTCCACGAGTTCCAGACGATCCCGGGCTGCAAGGAGGACGTCACCGAGATCATCCTCAACGTCAAGGGTCTGTTCGTCTCCTCGGAGCACGACGAGCCCGTGGTCATGTACCTGCGCAAGCAGGGCCCCGGCCCGGTGACCGCCGCCGACATCGCGCCCCCGGCCGGTGTCGAGGTGCACAACCCCGACCTGCACATCGCCACGCTCAACGCCAAGGGCCGCATCGAGATGGAGTTGACCGTCGAGCGCGGTCGCGGCTACGTCTCGGCGCAGCAGAACAAGTCCGGTGACCAGGAGATCGGCCGCATCCCGGTCGACTCCATTTACTCGCCGGTGCTCGCCGTGACCTACAAGGTCGAGGCGACCCGTGTCGAGCAGCGCACCGACTTCGACCGGCTCATCGTCGACGTCGAGACCAAGTCGGCCATGGCCCCGCGTGACGCGATGGCTTCCGCCGGCAAGACCCTGGTCGAGCTGTTCGGGCTGGCTCGTGAGCTCAACGTCGAGGCCGAGGGCATCGACATGGGCCCGTCGCCGACCGACGCCGCGCTCGCGGCCGACCTGGCGCTGCCGATCGAGGACCTCGACCTCACCGTCCGGTCCTACAACTGCCTCAAGCGCGAGGGCATCCACACCGTGGGAGAGCTCGTCGGGCGCAGCGAGGCCGACCTGCTGGACATCCGCAACTTCGGTGCCAAGTCCATCGACGAGGTCAAGGCGAAGCTGGCCGGCATGGGCCTGGCCCTCAAGGACAGCCCGCCCGGATTCGACCCGGCCGCCATCGTCGACACCTACGCCGACGACTTCGACGACCTCGACGAAGGCCGCGCGCTGGCCGAGGACGAGCAGTTCTGACCCACCCGCCGCTGACCGGCGCCGCCGCGTAACCCGCACGGCATACGGTCGCACCGACAAGGAGAAACACCCATGCCTACCCCTTCCAAGGGTCCCCGCCTCGGTGGCGGGCCGGCACACGAGCGGCTCATGCTGGCGGGTCTCGCCACGGCGCTGTTCGAGCACGACCGCATCACGACCACGGAGGCCAAGGCCAAGCGGCTGCGTCCCGTGGCCGAGCGGCTGGTCACCTTCGCCAAGCGCGGCGACCTCGCCGCGCGTCGGCGGGTGCTGACCACCGTCCAGGACAAGGGCGTCGTGCACCGGCTCTTCACCGAGATCGCGCCCGACATGGCCGAGCGTGAGGGCGGCTACACCCGCATCACGAAGATCGGCGCCCGCAAGGGCGACAACGCGCCGATGGTCGTCATCGAGCTCGTCCGCGAGCGCGTGTCGGCCAAGAAGGCCACCGTCAAGGAGGCTGAGGCCGCGACCAAACGTGCTGCCAAGGCCGCCCCGGCCCCGGCTCCGGTCGAGGTCGAGGACGAGGTCGTCGAGGCCGAGGCCGACATCCAGGACGCCCCGGTCGCCGACGCCGACGGCGCTCCCGACGACGCGCCCGTCGAGGCCAAGGACGACGCGCAGGAGAAGTGACCTTGCGCTGAGTTGTGCCAGTGGCCCCCGTCCGATCCGGACGGGGGCCACTGCCGTATGCCGGGCAGGGCCGCCACCCGGCCAGTGACAGGTGGCGGTCCGTGCCGGTGCATGCGGGAGGATGAGCCGGTGCGGCTGCGTCTGGATCTCGGCTATGACGGCACCGACTTCTCCGGCTGGGCAGCCCAACCGGGGCGGCGGACCGTCGAAGGTGTGCTGTCCGACGCCCTCACCACGCTGCTGCGTTCCCCGGATCCGGTGCGGCTCACCGTCGCAGGGCGCACCGACGCGGGAGTCCATGCCCGCGGCCAGGTGGCCCACGCGGACGTCGACGACACGGCATACCTCGCCGTGCCGGGGCGCTCGGACCGCAGCCCCGAGCAGGCGGCCACCACGCGGCTGGCGGGAATCCTGCCTGCCGATATCGTCGTGCATCGGGTATGCCGTGCCCCGGACGGTTTCGATGCCCGCTTCTCGGCGACCAGTCGGCGCTACCGCTATCGGATCGCCGACGCGACTGCGGTGCACGATCCGCTCCGGCGACGGGACACGGTCTGGCTGCGCGACCCCCTCGACGTGGTGGCGATGGACGCGGCGGCCGGGCAACTCTTGGGGCTGGGCGACTTCGCGGCCTTCTGCAAGCGCCGCGAGGGGGCGACGACGGTGCGGACACTGCTGGGTTTCACCTGGACGCGCGATGCTGCAAGCGGGGTCGTCGAGGCGAGCGTGGTTGCGGATGCGTTCTGCCATTCCATGGTGCGAGCGCTCGTCGGGGCGGTGGTGCCGGTCGGGCTGGGGCGTGCGAACCGGGAGTGGCCGCGGCGGGTGCAGCTGGCCGCGGTGCGTGACCCGCATGTCAAGGTCATGCCGGCGCATGGGCTGTCCCTCGAGGAGGTCACCTACCCTCACGACGACCTGTTGGCCGAGCGGGCTCGCATCGCGCGGTCGCGACGTGACGCGTCTTGACAGCAGATAATGTGCGCATCATGATGCTGGCATGCGTACGACGCTCACCCTAGACGACGACGTCCTCCGGTTGATCCAGGACGCCGTCCATCGCGAGCGCCGCAGCATGAAAGAGGTTGTCAACGATGCGCTGCGGGCCTCCCTTCGTGAGCCGAGATCGACGGAGTTCGTCGCGAGAGTGCATCACGCTGTGCTTCGACCCGGAGTCGATTCCGGCCGCCTCAATGCGTTGGTTGACGAGTTGGCCGACGATGCTGCCATTGCAGCGATGAGGCAGAGATGACGCTCTTCATCCCCGACGTCAACATCCTCATGTATGCCGTGTCGTCGGCCTTCCGCGAGCATCCTCGCGCTCACGCGTGGTGGCAGGAAGTGTTGTCGCACGATGTCGCCATCGGGCTGACGCCACCAACTGTCTTCGGCTTTCTCAGGTTGTCGACCTCCCGACGCGTCCTCGAGCCGGCGCTCGCGGTGAGCGAGGCGTCCGGATTCATCGACGAGTGGCTTGTCCAACCGGCTGTCGAGTATCTCCGCCCCGGACGTCGGCACCTGGAGGTGACGCTAGGGCTGCTCGCCGAAGTCGGTGTCGCGGGCAATCTCACGACCGATGCGCAGATCGCCGCGCATGCGCTGGAGTTCGACGCCGTCGTCGTGACCCATGACACCGATTTCGGGAGGTTCCCTGGCGTGCGGGTCTTCGACCCTCTGCTCTAACCGTTCGCCGAGGAACCGCGCATGGGCAAGGATGGTCGCCGTGGGCCATGTCGATGTCAACCAGGTGAGCTTCGACCTACCCGACGGTCGCCCGCTGCTGCGCGAGGTGGGCCTGCGGGTGGGGGAGGGTGCCAAGGTCGCCCTCATCGGCCCCAATGGCACCGGAAAGACGACGCTCAGCCGGATCATCAGCGGCGACCTGTCCGCGCACAGCGGTGCGGTGACCCGCTCGGGTGGATTGGGGGTGATGCGGCAGTTCATCGGCTCGGTGCGTGACGATTCGACCGTGCGTGACCTGCTCGTCTCGGTGGCTCCGGACAAGATTCTTTCTGCCGCAGCGGAAATCGACCGCACTGAGCTTCTCGTCATGGAGCATGACCGAGAGTCAGACCAGTTGGCCTATGCGCAGGCCCTCATCGACTGGGGTGACGCCGGAGGCTACGACTACGAGACCCTGTGGGACACCTGCACCGTTGCAGCTCTCGGTATGCCGTTCGAGCGAGCGCAATATCGCGCTGTCGCAACGCTTTCCGGAGGCGAGCAGAAGCGACTGGTGCTTGAGGCGCTGCTGCGCGGACCGGACGAGGTGCTGCTGCTCGATGAGCCGGACAACTACCTCGACGTGCCCGGCAAGCGCTGGTTGGAGGAGGCTTTGAGAGAGAGCCCCAAGACCGTCTTGTTCATCTCGCATGATCGAGAGTTGTTGGCACAGGCCGCAACTCGCATCGCAACCCTGGAGCCTGGTGCAGCGGGCTCCACCATCTGGGTGCATCCGGGCTCATTCGCGACCTACGCTGCGGCCCGCGCCGACCGCAATGCGCGGCTCGAGGAGTTGCGCACCCGGTGGGACGAGGAACACGCCAAGCTCAAGGCCCTGGTCGTCATGTATCGCACCAAAGCGGCCTACAACTCCGACATGGCCGCGCGCTTGCAGGCGGCCGAAACCCGACTGCGGCGGTTCGTCGATGCGGGACTACCGGAGGCCGTGCCCGTGCCGCAGCGGCTGCGGATGCGGCTGCAGGGTGGCCGGACCGCCAAGCGGGCCGTTGTCTGCGAACGGCTCGAACTCGCCGCAGGTCCCGCCCTCGACGGTGCGGCATCGCCTGGCCAGGCCCGTGACTCGCACGAGACCGCGCTCACCGGGGTGCTCATGAAGCCCTTCGACGTCGAGATCTGGTTTGGTGAGCGCCTCGCCGTGCTGGGCTCCAACGGGTCCGGCAAGTCGCACTTCCTGCGGCTGCTCGCTGCCGGGGGCTCCGACCCGGACCTCGAACACCGCCCGGTCGGCGACACCGCGGCGGCAGCCGAGCCGGTCCGGCATACCGGCGTGGCGCGGTTGGGCTCCCGGGTGCGGCCGGGATGGTTCGCGCAGACCCACGACCAGCCGCGCCTGGTGGGGCGCACCTTGTTGGAGATCCTGCATCGGGGGGACACCCACCGCGACGGTATGCCGCGCGAGCTCGCCTCGCGCACGCTCGACCGGTATGGCCTGGCCAAGAGCGCGGAGCAGACCTTCGAGTCGCTGTCCGGGGGACAGCAGGCCCGGTTCCAAATCCTGCTGCTCGAGTTGTCGGGGGCGACCCTGCTGCTGTTGGACGAGCCGACCGACAACCTCGACCTGGAGTCGGCCGAGGCCCTGGAGGCGGCGCTCGACACTTTCGAGGGCACTGTTGTGGCCGTCACTCACGATCGCTGGTTCGCTCGGTCCTTCGACCGGTTCCTCGTCTTCCGGGCCGATGGGGCCGTGGTGTCCAGCGACGAGCCGATCTGGGACGAGGGCCGGGTCGCCCGCGCCCGCTGACACTCGGCTGCCAATGGCGACCCTCGCTGACGACAACCCAAGCCTGAGGTCCATGCGGGGCTGAATGGGCTGCATTGCTCGACGAAGGGCCCCTTCCATGTGGAGGAGACCCTTCGTCATCCGCGCTCTAGCCAGCAAAAGGGCTACTCGTTGAGGTCGGAGGTGAAGTTGTCCGCTTGCACCCACGGTGAGAACCAGGCTTTGCTGCCCGAACCGATGCACAGGCGGTCGGCGCCAGTTTTGCTGATGTCGCTGACCTTGACGCCTTGATCGGAGAAGTCGACCTGGAGGGCCACCGAGGCAGTCGCGCACCGGGTGGGCTTGTTCCAGACCATCTCCTTGCGGGTCTTCTGGCCGGGGCTGAGGGTGATGTAGTTGCGGGAGAAGTCTCGCCAGGTGATCTGGGCCGGCAGGGTGCCAGCCGCCAGCGAACTGGGGGTGCTGTCACTCAGGCCGTCGGTGGTGTAGGGGTCACCGAGGCGCCGCTGAGTGTAGACGCCGACCCGGTTGTCGACGACGCACTTGCGGTTGCCCACGTTGCTGATGAGGAACTCCCCGACGCCCTGGCCAACACTGTTGTTGCCCTTGGCCGTGAACGTGATGCTGAGCTCGTTCGCCTGGCAGGCCAACGGGGAGCCGTAAGGCAGGGTCCCCGTTGGCCTGCCGGGGTCACCACCGAGACATCGAAGCCTGTGCCGAGCATCGCGGTGCCATCGTCGAAGGTCACGGTGACCTCGCGCATCTGGGTCCAGTGCGAGCGCCAGGACTTGCTTGGCTAGCCGCACAAGCCAACCGAACTTCTGGTGTCGATCTCGGAGACCGTCGCACCGCCGTCAAACTGGAGTTGGAACCTCGCGACTGGCAGACGACACTCGGCCTGCTGGGCCCACGCGAATTGCGAGCGCGTCTCCATACCAGGGGTGAGGACAACGTACTTACGCGAGTAGTCGAGCCACGTAATTCCCTGGAGGGTGCCGCTTTCCAGGGCAGAGTCCGTCACGTCGCCGAGTCCGACCACGTTGTAGGCATCGCCGGCATAGCGCTGGCCGTACACCGAAGTCTCGTTGGTCAGGACGCAGGTACGGGATCCGATGTTGGCAGCCGTGAACGTCCCGCGGCCGATGCCGCCAGACGCGAAACCGCGTGCGTACGTCACCCGGAGCTCGTCGGCCCGGCAGTGGGCGAGGTTGCCGTCGCTCAGCTGCTCGGTCCCAACCGACGCGGGTGTGACCACCGAGGTGGACGTGAAGGTAATGCCGGCGGCGTTGGCCACGGCGCTGAGTCCCAGGCTGGCCGCGAGCACGGTGCCGAGGAGGATCGTCCGGTGCAATCTCATGAGGGCTCCCTATCAAGGTAGGCGCACTGGGCAAGGGCAGCGCACCTCGCACGGGTGTGGCACCTGGGTGCCATCCTTGGCCCAGCTGACAACCCTTGTGGACTGTGCGAGTCCATACCTCCGGCACGGAAATCTCCGGATGCACTGGAGCGCCTCGGTCCCAGAATGGGCCCGAAGGCTGCTCCAGCTCGAGCTACATAATAGGATAAATCGGACAAAAAGGGCAGACGTGCCCGAGGGTGTGACCGGGGCCTACTCGGCGCCTTAAGGTGCATCCGTTCGGCAGGGTGGCTACCCCGCTGGCGCGCGGTCGACGTCGAGCGGGTGAGTCAGGGCATAGACGGCGACCCGTCGGGCCGTCGGATTCCCTTGTCCCACACGGCGATACCTCGCGATCAGATCGGCGATCTCACCTCGCAGGCTCACCAACTGGTCGCTGGTCACGATCACCGTGCCGTCGGTGACTCCGGCCGCCTCACGCCAGCGTGCCGGCCAGGCGGCAGACGCTTCCAGCCATCGATCGGCCTGGGACACCAGGTGCGCCAGGTAGTCCCGTTCCAGCCAGAGCGCCGTCTCCTGGTCGTCGTGGCGAGGGCCCTGTTCGTATGCCGTCGCCGGGCTCGGAGGTGCCCACAGGGCCGGCTGGTCCTGGGCGACCCAGCGGCGCTGCCGACCGGTGTTGTCCGTCGCGTCGGCGACCAGGCCGGCGTCGGCGAGGACTCGCAGGTGATAGGACGTCGCCCCGGAGTTGGTGCCGAGCAGCCGAGCCAAGGTGGTGGCCGTTGCCGGTCCGCCGGTCCGGAGCAGGGCGTAGAGCCGGGAGCGCAACGGGTGCGCGAGAGTCGTCAACGGCGCACGAGAGGGGGACGGCATACCGAATCTTTGCATAGAGTCTTTGCACAATCTCTTTGCGAGACTCTTTGTCGGTCGCCTTCCGCAGCCGGCTCATGAGGCATCGCCGCAGGTCAGCGGCCGGTATGCCGTGCTGGAACCTCGATTGGAAACCAGCCATCCGCGCCCGTAAACTTGAGGACTGTTGTGCCAGTGCTCCGATTCTCGGGTCGGGCACCCGGGGCCGCCGTCGCGCGGTCGGGACCACACGGCATACCTCAATCTGGAGAAGGAAAGACGAGCACATGCGCACGTACACCCCCAAGCCCGGCGAGGTCACTCGCACGTGGCATGTCATCGATGCGACGGACGTCGTGCTCGGCCGGCTGGCCACGCACGCGGCGGTCCTGCTGCGCGGCAAGCACAAGCCGACCTTCGCGCCGCACGTCGACACCGGTGACTTCGTCGTCATCATCAACGCCGACAAGGTCGCACTCACCGGCGCCAAGGCCGACCAGAAGCGCGCCTACCGGCACTCCGGGTTCCCGGGCGGTCTGTCGTCGCTGACCTACGCCGAGTTGCTCGACAAGGACCCCCGCCGAGCCATCGAGAAGGCCGTGCGCGGCATGCTCCCGAAGAACAGCCTGGCTCGCCAGCAGCTGTCCAAGCTCAAGGTCTACTCCGGCCCTTCCCACCCGCACGCGGCTCAGAAGCCCGTCCCCTTCGACTTCACCCAGGTCGCCCAGTAAGGCCCCGGCCCGCACTGGCACCGACGGCATACTGACAAGGAATCACCGTGGCTGACACGCAGAACCTGGACCTCGAACTCGAGGCCGACGAGCCCGCGCTCTCGGAATACACGACCGAGACCGACACCACCATTGCGGCGGCATCCGCTCGCAAGCCCTCCGCCTCCGCCCCCGGCGCGGCCACCGGTCGCCGCAAGCAGGCCATCGCCCGCGTGCGCATCGTCCCGGGCAGCGGCTCGTGGACGATCAACGGCCGGACGCTGGACTCCTACTTCCCGAACAAGGTGCACCAGCAGCTGGTCAACGAGCCCTTCAAGGTGCTTGACCTCGACGGCGCCTATGACGTGCTCGTCCGCGTGCACGGCGGTGGCCCCTCGGGCCAGGCCGGTGCGGTGCGCCTCGGCGTCGCGCGTGCGCTCAACGAGGTCGACGCCGAGCTCAACCGTCCGGCGCTGAAGAAGGCCGGCTTCCTCACCCGGGACGCCCGCGTTCCCGAGCGCAAGAAGGCCGGTCTCAAGAAGGCCCGCAAGGCACCGCAGTACAGCAAGCGCTGATCCACAGGTTCCAACTGTGGCACCGAGGGCGGCCCGGAGTCTCCGGGCCGCCCTCGGCACGTCCCGCCCCGGCCGCACGCCGGAGGGGAGTACCTTTCACAACGGCGGGTATGCCGTGCGGCATACCTCTGAGACTGAAAAGCGCGTCAGCCCACGGTGAGCGGCCGCGGCGCAGTGACGAGCACGGAGGGACAGAACGTGGGTCAACTGTTCGGCACCGACGGGGTGCGAGGCCTGGCCAACGGCAAGATCACCGCGGAACTGGCCCTCGACCTCTCGGTCGCGGCCGCGCATGTGTTGGGGGAGAAGGGGGAGTTCGCGGGGCACCGACCCTTCGCCGTCGTCGGCACTGACGGCCGGGCGTCCGGCGAGTTCCTCACGGCCGCAGTCATCGCGGGTCTGGCCTCGGCGGGCGTCGACGTCTGGGACGCCGGGATGCTGCCAACGCCGGCGATTGCCTTCCTGACCGCCGACCTCGGGGCCGACCTCGGGGTGATGCTGTCGGCGTCGCACAACGCCATGCCGGACAACGGCATCAAGTTCCTCGCCCGTGGTGGGCACAAGCTCGATGACGCGGTCGAGGATGCCATCGAGGCCCGGCTCGGTGAGCCGTGGACCCGGCCGACCGGCGCCGATGTCGGCCGAGTGCGCCGGCTGACCGACGGGTCCAGCCGCTATATCCAGCACTTGTTGTCGGCGCTGCCGCACCGGTTGGAGGGGCTGCACGTCGTCATCGACGCGGCCCACGGCGCGGCGTCCGCCGTCTCTCCGCTGGTTTTCCGCGAGGCCGGTGCGTATGTGACGGTGATCGGTGCCTCTCCGACCGGCCTCAACATCAACGACGGCTACGGCTCGACGCACCTGGAACGGTTGCAGCGCAAGGTGATCGAGGAGCAGGCCCATCTGGGGATTGCCCACGACGGCGACGCCGATCGCTGCCTGGCGGTCGACGCCCGGGGTGAGGTCGTCGACGGCGACCAGATCATGAGCATCCTCGCGCTCGCGATGCGCGAGCGGGGCGAACTCGCGCAGGACACTCTTGTCGCCACCGTGATGAGCAACCTCGGGATGCTGCAGGGGATGGCTCGCGAAGGGGTCACAGTCCGCCAGACCAGCGTCGGCGACCGCTACGTCCTGGAGGACATGAAGGCCGGCGGCTACTCACTCGGGGGTGAGCAGTCCGGTCACGTCATCATGCTCGGCCATGGCACGACTGGCGATGGCGTGCTCACCGGCCTGATGCTCGCCTCACGAGTGGCGCAGACTGGCCGGTCGCTAGCCGACCTCGCGTCGGTCATGGTGCGGCTGCCGCAGACCCTCGTCAACGTCAAGGGCGTCGACAAGGACGCGGTCGACTCGAATGCGGTGGTGCAGGCAGCCGTCGCACGGGCGGCTGAGACCCTGGGTGGCTCCGGACGGGTGTTGCTGCGCAAGTCCGGCACCGAGCCGCTCGTGCGGGTCATGGTCGAGGCCCCCGATCAGGCGCAGGCCGACGAGGTCGCTCACGCTCTCGCCGACGTGGTGCGGGCAGAACTCGCGCTCTGAGACGTCAGGTCGATGCAAGCATCGGCTGCGTCGACGTAGGCCCAAACGCGGGTATGCCGTCCACCCGGAAGGTCTCGGCGCCCGACGTCCCCGAGAAACTCCCCGAGAAACACGGCTCACGCACAGTCGCCCCTGGCGCGGTGCTCAGGCTGGGGGTCGAGATCACCGACGAGGCTCGGGTGACGAGGCGGTCACCACCGCGACCGCCGAGCCGCATTGTCACCCAGCGACCCTCGCCGACGTCTCGGGTGAGTTCCGCCGTGGCCGGCCCGGCATTTCCGAAGCACGCGGCATACGTGATCCGCCATGAGGGCGGCGCCGAGGTGACGATGTCCGCAAGTGGCCCCAGGGTGGTGCCACTCGGAGCAGTCGCCGAGGCGCTGGCCCGGACCTCGTCGGAGAGGGCGGCTTGGGCCGGGAGCGCCGGCGCCAGGGTGAGCTGGCGCAGCCACGGGTCCGTGGCGGCCGTGCGGATTGCCTCCGATAGCGCGTCGGTGACGAGAGGGGTGGACCAGGTGGGCGCGTCGAGGGAGGGGATTTTCGCCGGGTCCACCGGCCCATGGTCAGTCCACGGGCCCTGTCGGAGGGGCTGCTTGACGTCGACCGACGGCCCGGTGCCGAGACAGGTGGCCTCGGGCGGGGTGGCGACAGCTCGGGGCCACCACGTGTCGAGGTGATGGGGGACGGTCACGGTGACGGTGGTGTAGATCGTCGCACCGCCATCCACAGCTCGAGCCGACTGGACCGTTGCGGTTGCGGCCCGGTCGATCTCGCCAGACGCGCGCTGCAGGAGCGCCTCG
This sequence comes from Dermatophilaceae bacterium, assembly GCA_044220505.1. Lineage (GTDB taxonomy): Bacteria > Actinomycetota > Actinomycetes > Actinomycetales > Dermatophilaceae > Phosphoribacter. The sequence continues at coordinate 1,104 of JBGAQV010000084.1, read as the reverse complement.
ACGTGGGTCGGTTCGACCGTTCCACCCGCCGCCGACCCACCGGACCCGACGGTGGTGCAGGCCACCCCGACGAGCTGCCAGCCACTCGTGAGAGCGGCGCTGACTTCGTCAGAGACCCGCGCGCGGGCGGTGCCGCCGGTGCTGTCTGTGACGCGCTTGCCGACCGTTCGGTCGAGCACACCCGATTGCGCTGATTCGTATTGCGCGACCTTTGTGGTCGTGGGAGCCGCCCACGGGTCCGTCCAGATTGCTTGCGCGCGTGCGAGGTCCGTCGGATTGCCGAACCACGCTCCGCTCTTGGGCGTGGTCGTGCAGGCAATGATGAGTCCGACCGTGCACACGACGACCGCCAGGCGCAGTGCGACTGACCACCGAGGTCGGGTGCTCATCAGGGCATCACCGCAACCATGGGCTGGTCCCAGCCCACGCCAGCTGTCACGAGCTGCTGGGAGACGAAGGCGTCCCGGTTGACCTCAATCATGGTCCCTGATTCTGGCTCGTAGATCGTGAGGGCATCACCGCGGGTTCCGGTGACGAGGACGACGTGGAAGCCGCTTCCGTGGCTGCCTCCGACTTCCCCGACGTAGAGCGGCACGGCATGACCGGAGTTGGCGCTCGCCACGAGGCGGTCGTAGCTCGCGCCGAGGTTCGACGGCGCGATATAGCTCGTGTCGTAGGACGTCCCCGGAACCCCTGACGCACCATATGCGCCGCTCATCTGGCGTGCCGCCGATCCGGGTGAGGTTCCGGCCGCCTGGGGCCACCAGCCGTTGAAGTCACCGTCGTGATCGGTGACGCCGTTGGTCTGGTCGTGCATCGCGAGGGCCGCTCGGGCGAACCGGTTATGGGCCGCTTCCAGCACCGGGTCACCTGAATAGGGGTGACGATCCCCCGGGACCGCGCCGGGGTCCCCGGTGCTGGAGTCGGTGAGCGGGTCATAGCCGGTGATGACCCGCATCGCGTATGCCGGGTCGTTGAGCATCCTCGCCATGACGAGGGATGAGGACCCACACGTCGTGGGGTCAGGCTGGCGCAGGAGTCCGGACAACGTCGTGGGGTCAAGGGCGGCCATGAGTTGTGGCGACAGTCGCTCAAGGTGGGCGG
>JBGAQV010000083.1:0-12983 GCA_044220505.1 Dermatophilaceae bacterium | reverse complement strand
AGCGCGGCGCCCCGCTCGACCTGGGTGGTGTTGGTGACGGCCAGCGACGTGACCACCCCGTCGAAGGGGGCGGTGACCGTCGAGCCCATCTTCATCGACTCGAGGACGGCCAGCGGCTGTCCGGCCGTCACGGTGTCTCCGGGAGCGACGAGCAGCGAGGACACCAGGGCCGGCCAACCGGTGCGCACGACCAGGCCGTCCTCACGACTGAGGCTGTGCGCCACGCCGTCGACCTCGAGCCGGATCTGGGCGCCCTGCTCGATGGCCACGACGCGATGCTTGCGGCCGTTGCACGTGATGCGGCTTTCGAAGTCGCCGATCCGGTCGACGGTGCACTCGACGATCGCGGCGCCCTTGATCTGGTAGGTGCGCGGGCCGGTGCGGTCGACCCGCAGGCGGTAGTCCCGGTCAAGGTAGTGCAGTTGCACCTTGGTCCCGACCCGCTCGGGGTGCGCCGGTCGGCCGCGGGCTGCGCTGGCGTAGAACGCTGCATTGACCATGGCACTGTCGGATTCGTAGGCCTCGACCGCCGCCGCGATGAGCGCGATCGGGTCGGCGGCGGGCACGAACGCACCCTCGGCCAGCAGCCGGTCGTGCCAGCCCCCGTCGTGAGCCTCGTCCGGGTCGGCCAGTAGACGGTCGACCAGGGCCAGCAGAGCAGAGCGGTTGCTCGCCCCGATCTCCATGACGACCGTGGTGCGCTCGAGGGCTCCGTGGATGCGGTCGAGCGCTTCGGCCCGGTCGCGACCCCAGGCGGTGATCGTGGCGATGAGCGGCTCGACCCGACCGTCGACGGTGTCGCCCTCTCGAATGCTCGAGTCGAAGCGCACCCCGGTGCCCACCGGCAGGGAAAGCTTTTCGATCGACCCACCCGACGCGGCGAAGCCTCGCAGCGGGTCCTGCGCCAGCAGTCGCACTTCGACGGCGTGGCCAGTCGGTGCCGGCGGCTCGGGGTCGAGGGCCCCGCCGGCGGCGAGCTGCAACCGCAGACCGATGAAGCTCGCCCCGGTGGTCTCCTCCAGCAACGCCCGCTCCGGACGAGCCAGGGTGTCGACACCGAGCAGCCAGAACGACTCCCCGTCGTGCGAGAGCGCGAACTCCACCGTCCCCGCACCCCGGTATGCCGTGGACCGCACCAACCGGCGCGCCGCGTGGGACATCGCCCCGGCCGTCGTCTCCGGCACCTTGCGGGCCGGCATCTCGGTGAGCACCTGGGTGGTGCCCCGCCGGATGCTGGAGTCACGCAGACCCAGCGTCCACACCGTGCCGTGGTCGTCGGCGAGGACGTCGACCTCGACGCGACGCCACTGGTCGGGCGCCAGATCGGCCGGCAGGGCCGCCAGACCAGCCTCGGCGGCGACCGCGGCAAGTTGGTCCTTGTCGGCCAGTCGCCGGATGAGGGCCGCGTCCGGCCCGACGACCGTCAGCCCGGCCTGCTCCAGCAGCGCGACGAGCGCGGCGCGATCCAGGCACGGGGTGTGACCGAGCCACACGGTGTCGGCCCCTGAGCCGACGACCGCCTCGGCCACCACCTCGGGCGACAACCCGGCATACGGGTCGCCTCCCGGAGGTGTGGGCGGAGGGGTGATGATCTCGTCTGCCTCCCGGGCATACCACGCCCGGTCGCGGCTCTGCTCCGTGACGACGATGGTCGTGATGTCACGGCCGTCATTGCGGCGGTTGAGGTTGCCGACAGCGGCGAGGACGCGCACCACGGGTTCGCCGCGGTCCACGATCGCCAGACGAGAGATGTCCTTCACGGGGGCTCCGATTCGGTGAGGGGTCGGTGACAGGGACGGGCGCGGGTCAGGGTTGGTAGGTCTCGCGCAACGCGGTGCCGACCGAGTCCGGGATGGGTGCGGGGAACGCGATGCTCTCGTAGCCGTCCATGACCATGACGACGGCACCATTACGGTCGACGACCGCACAGTCGAAGGAGCTTTCGCCAGTGGGAGTGGCGATCGCGTGCAACGGTCCTTCGGCGGCGGCCGGGTCGAGCAGCACGCGCACCCGGCGGACCCGGGTGGGCAGCGCCATCCGGCCCTCGGTGCCGGCCTCCCATAGCCCGGAGGTCTGGAAGCACAGCTCGGCCAGGCGCGGGGCACTGACGAGCGGGGCGTCCGCCGGGACGTGGTTGTCCGGAAGCGGGTCGACGAGCTTGGTCACCGATCCACCGCCGGAGCGCCAGGCCTGCGAGACGACCTGGTATGCCGGTCCGTGGAAGTAGAACGTGTAGACCTGCTCGCCACCGAGCTTGGCGCCGTCGGCCTTCTTCGGGACCTTGCGCGACTGCGCGACGACGTCGTCCTTGGTCAGGCGCACGGTGCCGACGAAGTGGGTCGTCGTCACCGGGGCACTCTGGCCGGGGAGGGTCCGGTCGGCGGTGAGGGTGCACCGCACCAGCAGGTCGCTACCCTCGGCGGCAGGAGTCGCCTTGGCGGTGATCGTCAGAGTGCGCGGCTGGTCGCGGAAGAACTTCACCGGGGCGAGGAAGTCGACCTCTTCCAGGCCGTCCACCCGATAGCCCTCGGGGGCGATCAGGGCAGCCGCCTCGGCGAAGGACTCCATCCCCATGACCCCCGGCAGGACGGGCGTGCCGTCGATGCGGTGGTCGTAGAGGAAGGCTTGCTGGGCCGGGTCGAGGGTCGTGGTCACGACCAGTCCGTGGTGGACCGAGCCGGTGACCTCACCGATCATCGGGCCGGTGGCCCGCCCGCCGCGCAGTGCCGCAGTGTCGAACCCGCCGGTCTCGTGGTATTCGGCGGCCATCATGCCGAGCACGCCCGCGACGACGACCTCGCCGCTGTATGCCGATGCGGTGAGTTCGCGACGGATCCACGCCACGCCCGCGTCCGGCGGCAGCATCTGGACCCCGGCCATCTCCATGATCTTGGGGATGGAGCCACGGGTCGCCATGCCGATGCCACCCCATGCCGTCCAGTCCAGGGCCAGGCCCCGGGTCTCGGGCCGGGTGTGCCGCAACGACGAGGTGATCTTGCACAGCAAGTCATTGGCCGCGCTGTAGTCGGTCTGACCCTGGTTGCCGAAGCGCCCGGCGACCGAGGAGAACACGACGACGGCACCGACCGGCATACCGGCCGCTGCGGACCACACGCTGAACCACCCGGTGGTCTTCACATCGAAGACCAGGTCGTATTCGCGCGGCTCCTTCTGGGGCAGGTTGCGGCTGATCTCCAAGCCCGCGGCGTGCAGCAGCACGTCGATCCGGCCGGAGCGCTCGCGCACGTCGGCCATGACCGCAGCGACGGCCTCGGCGTTGGTGAGGTCGACCGAGTGGTAGTGAACCGTGCCACCGGCCGCTTCGACGGCCTGGATCGCCGTGAGTGCAGCGGCCAGGCGTTCGATCCGGGCGAGCTCCTTGTCGATGACGACGGGGGTCGGCCGCTCGCCGCGCTCCTTCATCCGGGCTGCGAGGGTCGCCTTGAGGCCATCTTTGTCGGTGCGGAAGGCCGCTAGGTCAGGGTCGGCCGCATCGGGGGTCGGAGTGAGGTCGAGCAGGTGGAACGTGCCGCCCTGCGCGCCCTTGGCCAGGTCGGCCGTGATCGCCGAGACGATGCTGCCGGCGGCGCCGGTGACGAGGAACACCGAGTCGGGCGTGAGCGGCAGACCGCCCGGCCCGTCGGGGGAGCCGTCGGCCTGCAGCGCGGGGAACGGCACCTCCGCAAACGCGACACCCCAACGCAGTCCGTCGGCGTGGCCGACTTCGACTGCGCCCGGGTCACGCAGGGTTTCCTCGAGGAGCAGGTCGGCCAGTGCAGCCGTCTTGCGGCTGGCGGGCAGGTCGACCGCCTTGACGAGGGCGTCCGGGCGCTCCTTCTTGTAGGACTTGGTGAAACCGGTGACTGCTCCGCCCATCGGGCTGGTCGCGCCCTGAGCGTCGTAGCCGTGGCGGCCACCGAGGCGGGTCGCCGACACCAGGAAGGGGCTGTCGTCCCACATCCGACGCATCGTCGTGTAGAGGGCCTTGACGCGACGGCGCAGCAGCTCGGTCCACGTGTCCAGGTCGAGCGCCGCGTGGTCGCCTTCGTCGTCGAGAGCGGGCAGCCAGTAGACGCCCGCGATCGGGCCGTCGGCCAGCCACTCGTCCAGTTGAGCAGACAACTGCTCGGTCGGTATGCCGGTCGGCAGGGTCAGCGCCGTGGCACCGGCCTTAGCCAGTCGCTTGGTCAGGGCCTCGCCCACACCGCCCTCGTCGAGCATGACGATGACGCGCGCACCCTTGAGCTCGACGCCGCTGGCCACGCACGCCGCGAGGTCGGGCCGCACGACAGCAACGGGCAGCCGCCGCGGCAGCGCGTCGATGGCCGTGAGGCTGCCCTGGATCACGTCGGGAGCCGCGGGCGCCGGGGCAGCGGGTGCAGCCGTAGCGGGTGCGGCGGCCGCTCCGGCAGCGGGAGCTGCCTGGGCCGAACTCGGCTCGGGGAGGCCGGCCTTGGAGCGGACCCAACCGGCGACGTGCTTGATCGTCGGGAAGTCGCGCAGCTTGAGGCTGTCGTCGCGTTCGACGTCGTAGTGGGCGCGGACGGCGGCGAAGACTTCGGCCTGCTTGACGGTGTCGACGCCGAGGTCGGCTTCCAGGTCGAGGTCGGGGTCGAGCAGGTCGGCCGGGTAGCCGGTCAGGTCGGCGACAATCTCGGTGACCTTGGCCATGACCGGGTCAGCCGCGGCTGCCGCAGGAGCGGTCGACGCGTCCGCAGTGGCGGCCTGGGCGGCCGGTGCGGCGGTCGATGCCGCCACGGTGGCCGCTGCCGGTGCGCTGTATTCCGGCAATCCGGCCTTGCCGCGCACCCAGCCGGCGACGTGGCGCAGGGTGGGGAAGTCGCGCAGCTTCATCGTGTCGTCGCGCTCGACCTGGTAGTGCTCGCGGACGGCGGCGAAGACTTCGGCCTGCTTGACGGTGTCGACACCGAGGTCGGCTTCCAGGTCGAGGTCAGGGTCGAGCAGGTCGGCCGGGTAACCGGTCAGACCGGAGACGATCTCGGTGACCTGGTCGAGCACCGGGTCCTCCGGAGCAGCCGGCGGTTCGGGCGCGGGAGCGGGTGCGGGAGCCGGAGCCGGCGCGGCAACGGGTGACGCTGCCGGAGCGGCAATTGGTGCCGCGGCAGCGACTGCGGGAGCGGGCGGGACGGGGGCGGCAGGGAGAGCGGGAGCCGGCCCACCGGCATACCCGGCCGTGCCAGGCGTCGGAGCGCCCATGCGACCGGCGTAGGGGATCGCCAGGCGCACCTTCGGGACCACCGGGGTCGCGGGGGCACCGACGTCGACGATCCGCAGTCGGCGGTGGTCGACCTCGAGGGCGCTGTTGGTGTGGCCGCTCAGGCTGTCCAGCCACCGTTGCCAGGCTGTGGCGTCGATGATCCGGTAGGCGTAGCCGAGCTCGTGCGGTGCGCGGCGGCGCCCGTCGGGCATCGGAGTCCAGCGAGTGAGGGTCATCGCGACCTGCGAGCCGAAGCCCGCAGCCAGGCGCAAGGCGTACTGGATCGGGTAGGGGCCACCGGTCGACAGGTTGAGCACGCCCAGATCGGGGTCGGGCTCCTTGTAGTTGGGCACCGGAGGCACGATGCCGGTCTCCAGAGCCTTGATCGCCACGACATCCTCGATGCCGGCACCCATGGCGTGACCGGTGAAGCCCTTGGTGTTGGTGATGACGATCTTGCCGGCGTTGGCGCCGAAGCAGCCCCGCAGCGCGTTGATCTCGGCCGCGGCACTGCCACCCCGGGCGGGGGTGTAGGTCTCGTGCGAGATGAACACCATCTTGTCGGCGATCTCGTCGCGGCGGATGCCACGCTGTTCGACCTGGGAGACGAGGGTCTCCATGACGCCGCCGATGTGGCTGACATCCAGGCGCGAACCGTGGAAGGCCGAGTTGGCGATCACGGTGCCCAGCACCTCACAGATCGGCTGCAGGCCGCGCTCGCGGGCCGCGTCGGCAGACTCGACGACGAAGGCGCCCGCGCCCATCCCGACGATCATCCCGTGGCGACGACGGTCGAACGGTGTGGCGGCGTCTTCGACCCGCTCGTCGGTCGCCGCGGCGCCCGAGGCCAGGAAGCCTGCGGTGAGCCAGGGCAGCAGCCGGTCGCTCGTGGCGTCGTCGGCCGAGATCACGACGACCCGACGGCACCGGCCCGAGCGGATCCAGTCCTCCGCGACCGCTGCGGCCTGCGTGGTGCTCGCGCACGCTGCGTTGACCTGGGTGTTCGGGCCACGGGCGCCGATGATCTCGGCAAACTGCGAGTGACCCATCGACAGCGCCCGGAACAGGAAGCGCCGGTCGAACTGGAAGTTGGCCTCCTCGATGGCCTTGGTGAGCTCGGCGATAAGGGCGTCGACCTCGGCCAGGGCAGGGTCGCCCTCGGGCAGCCGGGCGCGCAGGCCGTGCAGGGCGAGCAGGTTCTCGCGACGCCCACGATCGACCCCGTAATCCTCAAGGGCTTCGGCGAACCGGTCGTAACCCGGGAAGGCGGAGGCGAAGACGACACCCGTGTCGTCGCGCATCGACTCGGGCAGGCCCCAGCGGTCGGGGAGTTGAGTGCCCAGCGTCGTGGTCTTGTAGCGCATGACCAGCGGGACACCGGCGTCGCGCAGCGCATCGAAGCCGGCAGCGATCGCCAGACGAGACGCATTGTCCAGCGCCTGATCACGGGCGGTGTCGATGGCGAACTGCTCGACGACGTCGAGCGGGGCGTGCTTGCCGGCCAGCTTGATGACATCGGCCGGGTCGTCGATGGTCTTGAACGAGCCACCACCGCTGGCGTCCTTGACCAGCCGGGTGATCCGCATGTCGGCCATCCGCTGCCGCACGTCCTGGGGCAGCGAGGTGATGAACTGCTGACCGGCCAGGATGCGCGCGATGTTTTCGTCGTCGAAAGTGCGCTCCACACCGGGCAGACCGAGTGCGGCGCCGGTGATGACGACCGGCTCGTTGGCGTCCTGGGCGGGGAGGTACTCCACCCGAGGCTCCGGGGCAGGGACCGGCGCCTGGTATGCCGTGCTGCCGGCTCCCGGGGCAGCGCCGCTAGCGCCGTAATACAGGCTCATGCCTTGCTCGAGCACACCGGCGAAGAGCTTGCCGAGTTCGGTGATGACCTCGTCGGAGGTCCCGCTCGACGCACGGGGGGCAGCCGCGGCCGGCGCGACCGGAGCCGCGGCAGCAGCGACCGAAGCAACCGGAGCTGCAGCAGGAGCCGCGACGGGGACGTGGACTGGGGCGAATCCGTGCCCTGCGGCATACAAGCCGCACAGGGCCTGGTTGACGGCCACGGTATCTCCGAGCTTGGGGTGGTTGGTGAACAGGGCCATCACGTCGTCGTGCCTGGCGCCGAGGACGTCCTCGACGAATCCGTGCAGTGCCTTCTTCGGGCCGACCTCGACGAACACCCGAGCGCCGGCGGCATACAGGGTCTGCAGGCCCTTGACGAACTGGACCGGCGAGGCGATCTGCTTGCCGGCGAAGTCGAGCATCGTCTCGGTCGTCGCGTCGGCCGGGTAGAACTCCCCGGTGACGTTGGCGATGATCGGCAGGACGGGCGGGCGCATGTCCAGACGGCGCAGCGCGTTGCCGAACGGCACCGACGCCTCCGCGACGATCGACGTGTGGAAGGCGTGGCTGACCGGGATCCGGACGGCGTTCATGCCCATCGACAGGAACGTCTCGACGACCTTCTCCACCGCCTGCGTGGCGCCGCCGACGACGGCCTGGGAGTAGGAGTTGATGTTGGCGATGACGACATAGCCCTCGGCTGCCGAGACGACCTTCTCGATCTCTGCCAGGGGCCCGAAGACGGCGGCCATCGCTCCGTTGTCCTCGACGGAGATACTGGCCATCTCACGGCCTCGCGCGCTCACGGCCTCCATGGCGGAGTCGAGCGTCAGTGAGCCCGCCGCCACGAGGGCGCCGTATTCGCCGAGGCTGTGCCCCATGACCATGTCGGGCTTGATGCCGTACGCCGCGAGCAGTCGGGTCAGCGACAGGTCCGTGGCGAGCACCGCGGGTTGGGTGATCTCGGTTTGCATGAGCTGCTTGTTGGCTGCCTTGACGGCGGCCTCGTCGTTGCCGTCGACGTAGATGAACGACGTCAGCGGGCGACCGAGCAGGGGAGTCATCACCCGGTCGGCCTCGTCGAAGGTCGCGTGGACGATCGGTTCGCTGGTGTGCAGCTCACGCAGCATGTTGACGTACTGCGACCCCTGACCGGTGTAGAGGAAGGCCAGCTTGGGAGCCGGGCCGCGGCCGAGGAAGACACCCTGCTGCCGGAGCATCTTGAAGATCGCGGGGTTGCCGCTGGCCAGGCCCTTGGCGAGTTTGTCGAGCTTGCCGGCCAACTCGGCGGCGTCGCCGTAGTCGACCGCCACGCGCACGGCGGCGTTGGCCAGGGCCGGGTCCGGGGCGGCCGGGGCAGGAGCCGAGCCGGCCTTCGCGGCGGCGAGGTGGGTCTGCACCTGGGCCAGCAGGTCGGCCTCGTCGCGGCCACCGAGGACGAGCGCTCCGCGCAGCGGGGTCTTGCGGGGTGCCTCGACGTATGCCGTGACCGGCGCCGATGCGCTCGATCTGGCACCTGCCGCGCCGGCACCTGCGCCGCTCGCGCCGGGAACGTCGGCGGCGGCATGCACCTTGGGGCGCGGCTTGTGCCGACCTGGGACGTGCTCCTCGACGACGACGTGGAAGTTCGTGCCGCCGAACCCGAAGGCGCTCACGCCACCACGGCGAATGCCCGCTGCGGGGGTCTCCCAGGGGCGCAGCGTCGTGTTGACCGCGCAGGGCGAGGTGTCCCAGTCGACGTTGGGGTTGGGGTTGACGAAGTTGAGCGAGGGCGCAAGGACCTTCTCGTGCAGCGACTTGACCATCTTGAACAGTCCGGCCGTGCCGGCCGAGGCCTTGAGGTGGCCGATGTTGGATTTCACCGACCCGAGGGCGATCGAGCGCGGCTTGGCGCCGGCAGCCCCGAAGATCGCGGTGAGGCTCTCCAACTCGGTGGCGTCGCCGACGCTCGTCGACGTGCCGTGGGCCTCGATGGCGCTGGCGGTCGCGGGGTCGAGCCCGGCCCGCTCCCAGGCCCGGGCGACGGCCAGTTTCTGCCCGACCGGGTTGGGTGCGGTGATGCCCTTGCCCTTGCCGTCGGACGAGCCGCCGACCGAGAGGATGACCGAGTAGATCTTGTCGCCGTCACGCTCGGCGTCCTCGAGCCGCTTGAGCACGAACAGCGCCGCACCCTCACCCATGACGAAGCCGTCTGCCCCGGCGTCGAACGGCCGGGTGCCGCTGGCCGAGAGTGCACCGATCTTGCAGAACTTCACGAAGGCGTCGACACCCATGTTGCGGTCGATGCCACCGGTGATGACGGCGTCGTACTGGTGGTCGTTGAGCCCGAGGATCGCGGAGTTGAGCGCGGCCAGCCCCGACGCGCACGCGGCATCGGTCGTGTAGTTGGGGCCACGCAGGTTGAGGACGTTGGCGACCCGGCCGGCGATGACGTTGGACAGCTCACCGGGCATGGTGTCCTCGGTGATCTCGAACATGTTGTCCAGGTAGCCCGCGCGGGTCTCTTCGATGATCGCGTGTTGCGCCTCGGGGGAAAGGCTGCGCAAGGTCGCCGACTCGGCCAGCCGCTTAAGCGCCTCGGGCAGCTGGATGCGCATCGAGGACTTGTAGTGCTTCTCGCCGCCGATGGCGTTACCGAGGATGACCGCGACCCGGTCACTGTCGATCGACCAGTTGGGCCAGCCCGCGTCCATGAGCGCGCGCCGAGCGGCCGAGAGCGCCCAGCGCTGGCCCTCGTCCATCTGGGCAGCCACCGTCGGGGGGATCGGTAGGCGCCACCGGATCGGGTCCCACTCGAACTCGCGGACCCACCCGCCGATGATCGAGTAGGTCTTGTCCCGCGCACTGTGGTCGGGGGAGTAGTACATCGCCGAGTCCCACCGGTCGGGCGTCACCTCGGTGATGCAGTATCGACCGCCGGTGATATTGGCCCAGAAGGCGTCACCGTCGGGGGCCATCGGCATGATGGCGGCGAGTCCGACTACGGCAACAGGGTGGACGTCGGTCATGGTGGGTCCTTCCGGTGGATCCGGTCGTGCGTCACGTCGAGCGAGAGGCGAGAAACGTCGAAAACACTGCAGGTATGCCGTCCCCGGCGCCCGACGTCGGCGGCAGGCTCCGGGGTGTCGGGGGAGCGACGCTGGGCGCCGCTCCCCCGGTCGTCACGTGGTGAGCAGGGAGGGGTCAGCCGCGCCGGTCATAGAGTGCGTCGGCGACGTAGTCCATGTCGGTGACCAGCCCGGCCTGGGCCGCCTGGATCGCGGCCGTCGGGATGTTGGCGACAGCCGCCACGGCGGGGCTGCCCGGGTCGGCGGCACCGGCAACCCAACGCGAGCCGTCGAGGGCCACCCGCGCGGCGGCCTCCCGGGCGTAGACCCGGGACATCGCGGCGAAGGTGTCGGCGTCGAAGCGGTGCAGGCTCTTCTCGTGGGCCGAGTCGGTCTGGGCGGCGGCCGCGCGCTGGGCGAAGACCTCGGCACCCTCGCAGAAGGCGATGAGTTCACCGAGACGGAAGAGGATGTGCTGGTTGCGGGTCAGGCGCCCGGTCCGGCACGCCTCGAGGACCACAGCCAGGGCCTCGCACGCGAGGCCGGCGACGTCGGCACCGACCCGCGGGTGCTGGGCGTGCAACCGGCGCAGCGCCGCTCCCTTGTCGCGGTAGTAGCCGCCCTGGGTCTTGAGGTGCTGCTGCCAACGGTCACGGGCGATGGTCATCTCCATGATCTCGGAGGTGCCTTCGTAGATCGTCGTGATCCGCACGTCGCGCTTGACCTTCTCGACGACATACGGGCGGGTGTAGCCGTAGCCACCGTGGGCCTGGATGGCGGCGTCGGCGGCGGCGTTGCCGGCCTCGGTCGCGAGGTACTTGGCGATCGCGCCCTCGGTGTTCATCGCGCCGTTGAGGCCCAGGCCCCGGTCGATCTTGTCGGCGGTGTCCTCGATGAAGGCGCGGGACGCCTCGAGCCGCACGGCGTGCGGAACGATGAGCTTGTGCGTGTAGCCCTGCTTCTCGCACAACAGGCTGCCACCCTGGACCCGGTTCATAGAGTACTGGATGGCCCGGTCGAGGGCCTCCCAGCCGCCACCGAGACCGAACGCCGCGACCATCAGGCGGGTGTAACCGAAGACCTGCTGGGCCTGGACCAGACCGCGTCCCTCGACACCACCGATGAGGTTGGCAGCCGGGATGCGCACGTCGTCGAGGAAAAGGGCCGCGGTGTTGGACAACCGCAGGCCGTGCTTGTCCTCGGGCGGAGCGGAGCTGAATCCTTCGGCGCCCTTCTCGACGACGAACCACGACGGACCCGCCTCGGTCTTGGCCAGGATCGTCGTGTAGTCGGCGATGGTGCCGTTGGAGATCCACTGCTTCTTGCCGTTGATGATGTATTCGACGGTCTGGCCGTCGTCACCCTGCACCGGAGTGGCCGTGGTCTCCAGCGCTCCCAGGTCAGAGCCCGCCTCGGGCTCCGTGGCGCCATAGGCGAAGACGACACCCTCGCGGGCGATGGCGCCGAGCCAGAGCTGCTTCTGCTCTTCTGTAGCTCCGACGACGATCGGGTCCGAGCCGAGGAAGGTCGCAAAGACGGCGGTCGCCAGACCGATGTCTTTGCGGGCCATGACCTCGCACACCCGATAGGCGTCGAACGCCCCGCCGTCCATCCCATCATAAGCCTCTGGGACGAAGACGAGCTGCACGCCGAGCTGCTCGGGGTCGGACATGGCCCGGACGATGTCCTCCGGGCAACGGTCCTCGTGGTCGAGGTCCAGTTGCAGCTCGGGGGACATCGCCGCATCGACGAAGTCGCCGAGGGCTTCGAGCATGAGGTTGAGGCTTTCCAGGTCCAGTCCGGCACCGCCGACGTGGCTGAAGGTCTCGGTGGTCTCGCTCATCGTGTCGTCCTTGCGCTGGGAGAAACGGGATCAGGCGGTTCAGCTAACGGTGGTGCAGATTGGGTTCTTCGGTCGTGCGCTTCTTTGGTGACAGGAGGATCAGTCGGGCAGGGATGCTGCCGCGTCGAGCAGGTCGGGGCGGACCGAACGCAGCAGCACCTCGGCGACGTCGGTGACCTCGACGCCGACCGCGCGGCCTTCCTGCTGACGCTGGGCGACGCCGTCGCTGAGCATGGTGATGCAGAACGGGCAGGCCGCAGTGACGAGCGAGGCCGAGGTGTCGATGGCCTCGTCGGCGCGGTTCTGGTTGATCCGGGTGCCGAGGGTCTCGTCCATCCACATCCGGGCGCCGCCGGCGCCGCAGCAGAACGAGCGCTCGCGGGTGCGGGGCATCTCGGTGAGGGTGGCTCCGGGCACCGCGCCGAGCACCTCGCGGGGGGCGGCGAAGATCCGGTTGTGCCGACCGAGGTAGCACGGGTCGTGGTAGGTCACCGACGCGTCGACTCGAGCCACCGGGGTGAGGCGCTTCTCGGCGACCAGGCGAGCGAGCAGGGTCGTGTGGTGGACCACCTCGTAGTGGCCACCGACCTGCGGATATTCGTTGGCCAGCGTGTTGTAGCAGTGCGCGCAGGTGACGACGATCCGCTTGGCGCCGACCTCGTTGAGGGTCTCGACGTTCTGCATCGCGAGCATCTGGAACAGGAACTCGTGCCCCATCCGGCGAGCCGGGTCGCCCGTGCAGGTCTCACCCTCGCCGAGCACCATGAACTCCACCCCTGCCTCGTGGAGCAGGGTCGCGACGGCCCGAGCGGTGCGCTTGGCGGTGTCGTCGAGGGCACCTGCGCAGCCGACCCAGTAGAGGTATTCGACGTCATCCGGGATCTTGTCCTCACCCGCTGCGCCGAAGACCCGCACCTCGAAGTCCAGCCCCTCGGTCCAGCCCAGCCGCTGCCGGGCACCCCGGCTCCACGGGTCGCCGGCGTGCTCCAGGCCACGGAGCATCACGCCGGCCTCTTCGGGGAAGTCCGAC